>PBAG01000038.1 GCA_002715885.1 Flavobacteriales bacterium
AGATCAAAAATTTGTTGATGATACAATTTTAAGAGGAAATCAAATTTTACAAAAAGCAAAAGATAATGAGGACGAAATAATAGAAATTACTGAAAAAACTATGAATTCTTAATTTCTAATATTCTTTTAGCAATCATAGTTGATACATTATTTTTAGTAAATAAAAGATCAAAAAGTATGTCATAGTCTGATAAAATCTTTTTTTTAACTGCATTTTTTAAAAGCATATCCAAATTATATTTCAAATTATCTGAGTTAAAATCATTTTGGATCAGTTCAACAACAGATCTTTTTTTAAGTAAAAGGTTAACCAAGGAAATATACTTTACCTTTACAAAGAGTCTAGCAATAAGATAGGAAAGAAAAGATGTTTTATAACATACAATTTGAGGAATTTTTAAAAGAGCTGCCTCTAAAGTAGAAGTTCCTGAAGTAATTATTGATGCTACTGAAGATTTTAAAATATCATATTGCCTATCAAAAATAATTTCAACATTATAATTTTTAATAATTTTTGAATAATAATCAAGGGTAAAATTATTGGACGCAGATACTATAAAGTTATAATCTGGGTATTCATTTACAACTTTGAGCATAGTTGGTAAATTTTTATCAATTTCTTGTTTTCTGCTTCCAGGTAAAAGAGAAATAATTGGCTTATCTCTCAAAATTTTTTTAAAATTGTGTTCTTTTATATTTTCAAATATGGGGTTGCCAAAATATTTAACATTAACATCTCTTTTTTTATAGTATTCCTGCTCAAAAGGAAAAATAACAAACATTTCATCAAGATATTTTTTAATTTTCTTAATTCTGTTTGACTTCCAAGCCCAAATCTTTGGAGATATATAATAAAGTGTTTTAATATTATTTTCTTTGGTATATTTTGCTATTTCTAGATTAAAACCAGGATAATCAACTAGCAAAACTAAATCAGGTGTAAAATCACTTATATTTTTTTTACATCTTTCTAAATCTTTTAAAACTTGATATCCATTTTTAAAAACTTCCCAGAACCCCATATAATTTTTTTGTTTAATGTTGGTATCAATGACAACATTTTGGGATTCTAGGTTTTTACCACCCCATGCTCTAAATTGATTTTTTGATATTTTATTTAATTCTCTTACAACGTTTGAGGCATGTTTATCGCCAGANGTTTCTCCTGTTACAATGTAAATTTTCATTATGAAAACTTTAAATAAATAACAACGAATGCATATAATATTGTAGCCCCNAGAACACCTNTTGCAGCACTATCTCTNTTTGTTTTAATTTTCATAAAAAAAATAACCAAATTTATGAGTAAACTTAAACTAATTATGTGGGGTAATTTATTACTGTTTTTTATTTCGTTTATTGTGTAAAATAAATCAAGTTCAAGATAAAAAAGCACGAAAACTGAAAATGCAACAAATGGGGCGACTAGACCGACAAAAAACCCAATTAAATTTTGACTATTCATTAAGTAAATCTTTTACTTCGTCTATTTTGGTATAATCCGTTACGTCATATTTAACGGGGACTATTGAAATAAAATTGTCATCAAGAATAATTTGATCTGCATCACTTGAATCATCTTCTTTTACAAAACTTCCTGTTAACCAAAAATATCTTTTTCCCATTGGGGAAATTCTCTCATCAAAATCTTCAACCCACCTGCCTTTGGCTTGTTTTGCAGCTTTCATTCCTTGAATTGGGGAATTTTCAATAAATTTTGGAATGTTAACATTTAAACACAAACTTTTTTTTGAGTTCAATAATTTATTAATTATCTCACTGATAAATTCTTCAGCATGTGAAATTTTTGNGTCTTCTGCATAGTCTAAAATCGAAAATCCAACTGATGTAATACTGTGTAAGTGAGCTTCAATCGCGGCTGAAACTGTTCCAGAATAAATAACATTACTTGAAGCATTAGATCCATGATTAATACCTGAAATACATATATCTGGTTTTCTATCTAAAATTTCTGATAATGCTAATTTAACACAATCAACAGGTGTACCACTACAAATAAACTCAAGTTGCTTGCCATCATCAATTTTTATTTTCTCACATGTAATNGGATTATTTATAGTAATTGCATGGCTCTGAGCAGAACGGGGNCCGTNAGGAGCAACTACTACAACTTTACCAATCTTATTTGCTATTTTTATTAAATAACGTAATCCCGGAGAATGGATTCCATCATCATTAGTTATTAATATCAAAGGTGAANTCATATTCNNCAAAACTAACATAATTTACTTGTACATTAAAATAACATTTTTAGTAATTTTGCAAATAAAAAAACTATGATTTGGATAATAATGATACTTTTTATGGTTGTCGGTGGTTTTGTAAGCAACAGATTAAAAAGCAAGTTTAAAAAATACAGTCAAATTCCTACTAGCTCAGGCCTAAGTGGCAAAGAAATTGCCCAAAAAATGCTTGATGATCACAATATTAAAAATGTTAATATTATTTCTGTTTCTGGTAAATTAACAGATCATTATAATCCTCAAGACAGAACAATTAATCTAAGTGCTGACGTTTACAATGGAAGACATGTTTCTGCTGCTGCTGTTGCTGCACATGANTGTGGTCATGCNATACAACATGCAAAATCATACCAATGGCTCCAAATGAGATCCCAAATGGTTCCAGCTGTTAATTTCAGCAATAAGCTAATGAGTATGATAATGATTCTTGGTCTAATTGGAGCTGGTGTACTTAAAATGTTTCCTTTTGCTACAATTATTTTAGTTTTTGTGATCCTNCAAGCAGTTGTAACTGCTTTTACATTAATTACCCTACCAGTTGAGTTTGATGCCAGTAGAAGAGCTCTAATATGGCTTAAAAACTCTAATATTAGTAACGAACAAGAAATTAAATATTCAGAGGATGCATTAAAGTGGGCTGCCAGTACATATGTAGTAGCTGCTCTAGCCGCCGCCGCTTATCTACTCTATTATCTAGCGATTTTAAGAGATTAAAATAAGACATAAAAAAAGCTCTATTTCTAGAGCTTTTTTTTTAATTAAATATCAATTAGATATTATTTCTTAGTCAAGAAAGGAAGTCCTGTTCTTGCATTTTCTTTAACATTGTATCCATCAGGCTTATCGCATGCTGTGCTTCTTGAATCTTTTGAGAAAAAGTAAATTCTTTGTACTCTTCCAGTTGATTTTAAAGTAACATCTTTGCAGTTTAAGTGATAAGTAGTTCCTTTTGAATTGTTGTGTGTAAAAGCCATAATATTTGTTTTTATTAATAATTAATTCAGGCCTAATATAATAAAATGACAGTAATAAAACAAAGCCACTAGATAAGAATTATACTGATTGTTAATAAGTTAGATTTTTTTTCTATTTGATATCATTATATAAATAACCCANAAGAAAATTTTCATTTTACNTAAAAAATTAATTAAAAAACTTAAGTATTTGAAAATCAACATATTAAATAAATAAATTAAAATAAAACCATNGTCTTTTTTTTACTAGAGAACAAGTAAAAATTTACTAGATNAAGGTTGATAAACTTATTAACTTTTTTTGGCAAAAAATATATAAATCAGAATATTTACAGATTTAAGAATGGAAAAATCTTTTAATAATAGGTCGTTTTGTATTTTTGTCTTTGTCATTTTAATTTTAAAAAATGCAAAAAATATTAATTGTTAATTTAATTCTATTAACTACATTAAATTTAAAAGGTCAAATTTTTAAAGAAAAATATATTAAAGATGCCACAGCTGTTTCTAATAAGTGGCTCAATAATATAAGTTCAAATAATTACTCAGCTGCTTATTCAGAGTATTCAAATCAGGTAAAAGAGAATTCTGATTCATTATATTGGCTACAAGCTATAGATCAACTAATGAAAGAATTTGGTACACTTNAAAAAAGAGAAGTTATTAATAGTGAATTTAAAAGTAACATTGAAAATCTTGGTGATGGCTTTTATGTTTTTATTGAATATGCCAGTAGCTATGAAAAAATTAAAAAGTGCAGTGAATATATGCTACTAGGTCAAAATGATAAAATTGAATGGAAAATTCTTAGATATGATTTTTCATATGAAAGNGAGGAGCTTGAGCCAGATAAAAATTCACCTAATTAAGTTTATTGTACCTGTAATTTTTTTTCTATTTGAATCTTTAAGCTTTAAATAATTAATTTCATACACATAAACCCCAATAGGTGCTTTATTGCCGCTTAATAATTTTCCATCCCACTCACCCATTTTATAAAAAGTAGAAAAATTATCGTTTTCGCAAATTGATTTTTCTTCATTATTATTTGTCAAAATAATTTCACTGGACTCAAAAACTAAAGTACTATTCCATCTATCAAAAATTTTAATATTGAAATCATAAAATAACCCAAGAGCTTTGACAAAGAAAAAATCATTACATAAATCATTATTAGGTGTAAAACTATTTGGAACATATATGTTACTTTCCGGAACTACACAAACCGTTTTTTTAGACGAATCAACACAATTTCCGTCATTTACTAAATATAAACTTACTTCAAAACTACCAGTGTCAACATATGAATGAACTGGATTCAATGAATAAGTATATGGTAAGATAGTACCATCACCGAAGTCCCAAAAGCTATTCTGGTTTATTTCGTTTGTATTTACCAAACTTAAATCTATTAATTGAATATCAGCGCTAAGTATAGATAAACATTCATTATTATTCAAAATGAAGTTTGACAACAAATTATCATATCCATTGATTTTTATAGTATCAATTACCTTACAATTTGTCTGTAAATCAGTTGCCGTTACAATATAATTTCTATTTACCAANGCATTTATACTATCTCCATATGTAATAGGGTTAGTGTTCCATTCATATAAAATATTTGAAGTTGAATTACTACTTACTTTGGCAAAACCGAATTCTCCAAAACATTTTTTCTCTGAACTTATAAAATTTAAATCAAATGTATTAAATACAAAAATTGGTATTGTATCAACTGTTTCTTCAGAACAGCCATCTGAAACTGTGACAATATAATTTGTTGTTATGTTTGGAGAAACTAAATGATTAAAACTATTACTTAAACCATTATCCCAATTAAATTGATAATTTCCTGTACCACCACTAGATGATATACTGATATTTATGATTTCTCCAGCACAGATCGTATCTTTAGATGTAGACACTGAAGAAATTAGTTCATTACCAACAAAAAAAACTGTATCAATACTTGCAATACAGTTTCCTGAGCCAAAAGTATATGAGATGTTGTGATAACCTGATCCAGCTAAGGATGGATTGAAGGTATTATTAACAACTCCATTTCCACTTAAAACACCTCCACTTGGAAAGGCAAGTATATTATATGAAGAGTCAATGAAGCAGTAATTAATATTTAAGCTTCCAAAAGAAACATTTGGTGGATCAATAACCTCGATTAAAAAGGTATCCACACACCCATTTTCTGATGTATGTTGAAGAAAATGATTTCCGATCGTTACTAAACTTGGATCAAAAAGTCCAGTATTATTATCTATAATCCCATTTCCATTCCACTGTCCTCCCGAGGCATNAATATCTAGTATAAAGGGTGAAGAATTTGAACATATCAACGTATCAAACAAAATAGGTTTTTGATATACGCTAAAAATCATATTATCGCTGCAATTGTTAGCAGTATAATTTACTATGTGANAACCACTTCCTGAAACATTAGNACTAAAAACTCCAGGAAAATTAGAATTTGTTATTCCATTACCAAAGAATGTTCCATTATATGGTACTCTATTAAGAGTATTTAAACCTAAAAATAANTTTGGTGAATTNTGACATAANAATAATGTATCCTCAAAAAGTTCAGTGTTTACAACATTAATCTCAACTGTATCAATGCAGGAATTATTTGAATAAGTTACTAAGTCAACTCCCAAATTTATTGATGGATCATACAAGCCAGTATTTTGATTAATAATATTTAATCCATTCCANACACCTCCTAATGGTAATCCTGTTAAATTAAATTGNGATTGAAATGGACAAACTGTAAAATCAACTCCTGCATCTATTTCATTTACATTTACATTAACATTGTCTGAACAGCCCTCTATTGAATATTCAAAAGTATTTGTACCAGACGGAATAACCGATGTTAATATTGATCCATTACTGCTAATAGGACCACCTAATATTGAAATTTTATCTATTGCAACATCAGAAGACCATGTGTGTCCAGTTAAAACTCTAAATCTAACTTTTAATTCAGAAGAAATAAAATTTGTTAAATCAATAGATTGTGAATTCCATTGATCTCCAAGATTTCCAATAATATTCCATACATCAAGTTGCCAAGTTATTCCATTATCAGAAGATATATCAACTGATAAAATAGAATTATCATTTCCATTGCCATATTTATGATAATAAAAATTTAAAATCGGATTACTATATTGAGATAGATTAATGCATGGGCTAATTAGAGCTGAATTTTTAAATGGATGATTAGCATTTGATGATTCGGTATATATATAGGTATTAAGATCATAAGCAGAAGATGGACCTGTGTTATTAGATGGTGTTCCATTTGAATTTGTTACCCAATCAAAATCATTATTAACATCATTAGTCCAATTTGATAATCCAAGCTCGAAACTCTCAACATAAGGAAAATTATCTATTGAATTCACACAAATACTTGTACTTANTGGGTTAGTTGATATTGATGTCCAAATCCCTCCTGCTGGCGTGGCAATTAATGATGTATCTTGGGAATTTTGACATATAACTACATTGCTAGGCATATTTATACTATTAACAACATTTACTGTTAAAGTATCAGAACATCCGTTTGGGAGTGTATATATTGCTTCAACTGTTGTTGCAAAAGGGCCAACACTTATATCTCCATTTGGTTGTATTAATGTGCTACCAGACCAAGTACCACCAACTGTAGTTAAAGGGGAATTAAGATTAAAAGTTGGCGCATTAATACATGCTGAAATATCATTTCCAGCAAATATCTCTAATACTGTTATTTGCAAATTATCATCACAACCATTGACATCATAATTTAAATTATATGTTCCTGGAGATAAGTTTGAAGGGTCAAATATTGGATTAATACCATTAGAAATACTATTTCCTGACCACCATCCACCAACGGGGTTAGCAGAAAGTGTTACTGGAGTTGCAGTATTACAAATTGAAAAGTCAGCTTGAGTTGTTGTTGGTGGAACAACAACAACAGTCACTGTATCAGATTGAGAATTTGCTGGACCTAAATCACTAACTGAAACTACATATTGAGTTGTTACATTAGGACATACATTATGTGGTCCAGAACTATTTGGAAGTATTGGAATCCAAGAATAATTATATGTAGAAGCATCACCTCCGCTAACAGATACATTTAAATCAGTGCACTCACCAAGACAAATAGTATCGTTATCAGCATATAAATCAACCTGTAATGGACAATCAAGAACATCGAAAGACAATGATGAAGAAAGTGACCATATACTATCACAAACATCTTTAAAAAAAGATTGAAAATAAATATTATAAGTACCACTTTCATTAATGCCTGGAGATAAGTTTAATTGAATTAAATCAGTAGAATCGTTAAAACACGATAAAGGAATCGCATTTACAGTTTGATTAATCTGACCACCAACATTAATATTTGCTGTATAAACAGAATCACAATGTATATTTTGATCTAATTGTACATTTAAAGTCGTTATACTACAAGTAGGTGTTATGGGTAAACTTAAAACTGGTGGATCCGGAACATCAATTATGGTTTCCCAACTAAGATTAAAACCTTCAGCTGCTACATTTAAATCAGAAATAAATACTAAAGTAACACACCCATTNGACACAATCTGAGGTGGAGTATTTACACCAGAAAAAGGACCTGCCAAAACTGGAAAAGTAGAATTTGGCCCATCATATATCATAAGATAATCATTAATTGGTTCGGTATTAAAAAAACTAAAGTCAATAACTATAGATGCGGCACCATTTGGGCATATAGTAAATGTGAAATTTTCATTGTGATCATACCAACCTGCTTGTTGACTATTTGCTTCGCTATCACTTAAAGTACCAAAACAATCTGTTACTGTTTGATTAGACATTGAATACTGAGCATTCAACGAAAGTGAGAAACTAAAAAAAAGAATAAAAACAATTAATCTCATTGTTTGTTAACAGTAATATTTGGAGTTGTGATTGAATTACTCCAGTTTAAATTTTGATCTTGAATTCTAATAGTAAAGTTTACTATTTCTAAAGAGCCATTTCCAAACAAAAAAGGAGAATCTATTTCCACTAGTATTTCCCCTGTTACTGATAATGAATTATTTGGTGGTGTAACTGGAATTATATGATAATAATCGGCTTGAGAAAGTCTACTATCNTTAATTTCTAGAGACAAATAATCAGGATCAGAAAAACCAACAAAACCTTCAGGGTGTTCATAGGACAATCTAACGTAAATGTTTTCTTGAAATTCAATAATATTAGTAGGATATGTATTAATTAAACCAATATTAAAAACAACTTCCTCATCTTTTGTGCACGATGAAAANACCAATAAAAAAATACTAAAAATGTAAAAAAATTTCATGGGCACTAAATTATTTTTATTGAAAAGTGTCTTAAAAAAGTGAATGGAGATCCATTATTTGGAATTTCGCTGATTGGATTAACATCATCTTTCACATATATTTTNAAATAAATAATATCCCCAACACTGTAATTTGTTAAATCAAGTGAATATTTATGAAAGTATTGTTCATTTGTTGTTGTAGAAAAATACCCTAATTCGTTAATTGGACTTGTGAATACCTGCAAGTCTTCTTCAAGAATTTCATAAAAATTAAATAAACTAGTGGATTTTTTCAATTTATTATGCTGGAGATCAAAAGGAGCTAAAATATCATCAACAACACTAAACCAAACATCAACATTATTTAATGAATTATCAACTAAAACTGAGCCAGAGGCATCTCTATTTAATGGATTAGTCGTTTGACCCGAATTATAAACCACCATTCCTCTTCCCAAAGGAATATCATTTGGAAAAGAAGGTAAATTACCAAACATATCTTTTGCTCCTTGATCAATCCAATCTTTTATATTTTGTATGTATTCTTGTTGATTTTCTTGCCAATCTTCTTCTGATTCTAATGGCATAATGCCAGAAATTCCATCAATATCAACTATTAACCTGTGATACAAAACTGATTGTAATGAATTTCCTGGTTTTACTCTGTATTCAAAAGAATTACTAATGTCATTTTTAATGGGAGGTTGATAAATTAAAGAATTATATGAACTTTCAATTGTTCTGAAGTCAGGTTCAAAAGTACCATCGTGACAACCTGAGTTGGCACAAGTAGTTGAAAAAATATTACTGTGAAGAGCAGAAAAAGATGTTGGATCATCAAAATACACAGTATCGTTATTTGAATTTACATTATTGTCAAATTCAAAAGGATTAATTTCTTCTTTACATGAAAAACAAAAAATCAATAAAATATAAAGAAATATTTTTTTCATAGATCATATCAAATCAAATAATGATTTACTTGAAGCTACTAATCCNGAACCAACNACCTCATTCTTACAACCAAGTATTTCAGCTATAGTTGGAGTTATATTAACAATATCACCAATCTGATTACTTTCACTTCCAATAGAAAGATTACTGTCAATACCGGGCCCAACAATACTTGAAAAAATTCTTCTACTGTTAGCATCTGAATGATCATATCCAGAAAAGGCATTTCCATCTTCAATATTATTTGAATTTAAATTTCTTCCGTGTTCAGGAACAACCATCATTGTTGTATTATTAGCCATAGAGGGAATGTTATTTTGAATATAATCCCAAATATGACCTACACCATGGTCGGCTCTATGTAAGCTTTCTAGGTAGCTCGTAAAATTACCGTGACAGCTATCAACATTTGATAGATAAATAACTGTTAGTGTTGGCTTAAATCTTTTCATTACTTCACAAGCATATCCGATTGTTCTTAGATCACCATTGTCAGCAATAGGAGGATGTGCAATAGTTCCAGCTTCAGTTTTATCAAACATATCCTTTACAAAAGTTTTAATTTCAGCTTTTTCTTCCTCTGTATTTCCAATATTAGGCAATTGTTTTCCTTGAGAATACCATACATTATCTAAAAAGTATTTCATTTTATACATAGGGTCAAGCTCGTCCTCAGGGTGGTAAACTTTAGCATTCTTTAAGTGCTTCTCCCCGTCTGAACCAAAAGTGATAATTGGGGCTAAAAAATTAGCACCATAGCTAGCACCGTATGCAGAATGAGTACTGTAATCTAATAATGGAATTGAATTACCAATTCCATTACCAATAAACCATGTTTTTGTTGCCTTTTCTCCTTGATGTCTTCTTAAATATTCAAAAATAGTTGGCATAGTTGGTTTATTTCTCAAACCTTGAGTATACATATAATTACCGGTTATCATAGCATTAACNCCAGCATAGTGGCCAACAGCGGATGCATTGACCTCTCTAAATGTCGTTCCTTGATTTTGTATTGTTTGAGATAATATTTTAGGTATTGGTGTATCTCCATCAATTATGTTTTTTGTTCCGTATACAATTTTATCGGTTGGGGCAGCACCATCAAAAAGATTGTATAAAATATTACCAGCGCTTGGATATGCCTGACTATCATCTAAATATCTTTGAAGAATTGATTCTTGTTGTCTAACCCCGCCAGCAAATGCTACCAACACAACATGATCAGACATTCTATTTCCTGAAGCTGCAAATAATCGACCAGAGGGAATGATAAATGGAGCAGTTATTGCTGCACTAGCTAAAGAAGCTTTTTTTATAAATGCTCTTCTTTTCATAAACTATTAATAAAATTGATACTCATTTGATAGTGCAAATGACATGTATACCATCTCACACGAAACATTAGGATTAGCAGTTAGATAATTTATAAAAAATTCTCTTTCTGCCTCTGTAATGTCTCTGACAAAAAATCTCTTGTAAGTTTCTTCAATAAATAAATCTAAATCAGCACGCATCAATGAATCTGAAGGGATAATTACATCAGATTTATTCATAAAATTACTTAATACAATTTCATGAGCGACTTCTTTGTCTCCTATTGATTCAATGCATCTTGTAATTTCAACTAATTCATTTGATGAAAGAGCTTTTTGAAAAAGATTGGCATAAACAATAGAAATATATTGACTTATGGACTTAAGTTTATTTTTATTTGCATTATATGAGCTAGACTGAAGCTGATTAATATCATAAACTAGCTCATCTTTTTGACAAGATAAGCAACAAAACATGATTAAAAAAGTGAAGAAAAAATACTTTCTAAAAATGTGCATATTCATCAGTTTTCATAATATAACGCTGTAATTTATGAAAATCACAGGTAATATAAAAATCATTCATTAAATAATCTGTCTCTATTGTTGAAGGAACTCGAGCTAATAAAGTTAAATAAGACCAATGTATTATTCCCTCGTAAAATTCACGGGAGTTACAAATTATATTTATCAGATCATCTTTATTTGAACCGGAAAAACCAAGTACAATTTGTGGTATTTCGTCTTCAATCATAGAATAGGAACAATTAAATTCATTTTGAGTTGGATATCTAAATAAAAGGTTATCAAATGCAGCGTTTACAAAATTAAATGTATTCATATTGATTTGATCATAAATAGCATTATTTAACATTCTCCTATGCATTTCTTTAATATCAATAAAATTATTGTAAAACAATGATTCTGAGTCAATTATGTCTTTTAATCTATAGTAGTTTATTAGGTTATTGTGAGCCCCGATTAGATTACCAGCAAGGGAGTCAACTTCGTAAAAGAAGAGAAAAATTCCCATTTCATTTTCAATGTAGGCATTTGATGCTCCTTCTATCATTCTAACCTTTACCATCTCATATAATCTATGAAAATATGCGTTTTTATATGAAATATCTCCTTCAACGTATGTGGTATCGAATTGTAGCTTTGAAATTAATGTATCCCTTGATTCTATTGTTACATTATTATCTCTTAAAAACTGTACATCTAAATTCATTTCTTCATCTAGTGGTTCTCTACCAATTAAATCTATGTATAGTCTATTTACATAATTTTCTAATAAAATTGTGGGGATCTCATCATAATTAGGAGCATTATTATTTGGAATAATAATTGTTTCTTTTTCACATGCAAAAAAAGAAAATGCCAAAAGGATGATATATAAAAATCTTTTATTCAATTAAAATTTTCTTGTGTAATGACCCGCTGTAAGAGTCAATTTTTAAAATATATAATCCACTAATTATTTCAGAAAGATACAGTTTCATTGAACCTCTATTATTTTGTTTAAATAAAACAGGTTTGCCAGTAATGTCTAATAATGTTAAATTGTAAAAGAAATTTTTTGGATTATCTATATTNAAAATTCCTTTAGTTGGATTAGGATATATTGAAAAATTGGTATTGAAATCAATAGTATTTGAAACACAAGTGTCAACATTAACAAATATTTCTCCTACTCTAACACATCCATTTTGATCATTTGCCTGTACATAATAAGTAACATCGCTGCTTGGAAAAAATGTAGCAGGATTTGTTGACTGCGGTGAACTTATCCAAAGTGTGTTGACAAATGATGTATCATGAACTAGGTAAATCGAGTCACCCAAACAAATATTTGGAGGGTTTGGTATTGAATATACGTTCATAGACATATGCTGCATGTTTATACTAGCTGAATCTACACATCCACTAGAGTCAGTTATTGTAACATAATAAATGCCAGTACTTGCTATTGTCAGTAAATTTCCATTTGAAAGTGTAGTACCTTGCTGATCACTCCAAATAATTGAGGTTACTGGAGAAGTTCCAGCATACACTGCCTCAACAACTGTTGGATAATTACAAGGCATAGAATCTCCAATTATACTGATATCACATGAAGATAATGAGCAGGGCATTCCAGGAGAAAGAGAAGGATCAACGGGACCCCAAAATGTATTTCCATCACATTGAGCTAAACAATCATTAGAGTAAGCAATACCATTGCATGCGCATACAGGAGCATATATAAATGGACATATACAAAAGGGATTTATTAAGCTTGAATCAATACATTGAGACTTAACATTATTACTCAAACAAAAAATAATGATAATAAAAGATAGAAATTTCTTCATTTGATATATTTTTATCAAATATAGAAAATCAAAACACCACATCAAAAAACAGATGATGAAACTTTTTTGTTGTGTTATCTAGTAAAGATGATTTCGTTCTTTGAGTTTATTTCAGAAAATTGATAACCCAAACCAGAGAAGCTAGTTAAATCTTCAATTTTTTTAGGCTTATCTTCTATTATAAATCTTGCAAATGAACCTCTTGCTTTTTTGGCAAAAAATGAAATAACTTTTAGTTTATCATTTTTAAAATCTTTGAAGATAGGCGTGACAACATTCTTAAAAGAATTTAAATCTAAAGCCTTACTGTACTCATTTGAAGCAAGATTAACTATTATGTCATCTTCTTCGCATTCTGAACTTAATTGCTTAGTAATTTTATCACCCCAAAATTCATACAAGTTTTTGTAGCCATTTACTTCAAGTTTAGTTCCCATCTCTAATCGGTAGGGCATTATTTTGTCTAAAGGCTTTAATATTCCATATAAACCAGATAAAATTCTTAGATTATCCTGCATATATAGAATGTCGGATTGTTCTAAAGTTTGAGCATCGAGCTCATTGTAAACTGCACCATCAAACATAAAAATAGCTGGTTTAGAAGAATTTTCAAAAGGAAAAGACCAATTTTTAAATCTATCCTTGTTGAGATTAGCAATGCTTGAACTTACTCCCATTAACGATATAAGTTGATCTTGTGAAAAGTCTCGTAATGTGTTTACTAAGACTTCAGATTCTTTGGAAAAAGGGATTGTACTTTTTGAACTAATATCACAGCTTTTTT
Source organism: Flavobacteriales bacterium (assembly GCA_002715885.1). Classification (GTDB taxonomy): domain Bacteria; phylum Bacteroidota; class Bacteroidia; order Flavobacteriales; family BACL11. Next base: position 13,994 of record PBAG01000038.1, read on the forward strand.
CGTTTAATTTCTTAGCAGGGGAAATGATTACTTTCATTTGTAGTTGTATTTTTGTGCAAATTTATTCATTTTAATTCATGTATCAAATCCTCAGAAAAAATAAGTTAGTTTCATTGCACATCATGGTTATTTTTCTTGGATTTACTGGTGTTTTAGGTAAATTAATTTCACTTGAAACACCATATCTTGTTTGGCACAGAATGTTTATTGCATTTATTTCTCTTTTTTTCTTTTTGTTATTTAAAAAGCAGATAAGAAGTATAAACAAAAAGGACATTCTTCCTCTTTTAGGAATTGGTGCAATTGTTGCTCTTCATTGGTTCTTTTTTTTTGGTGCAATTAAAGTTGCTAATATTTCTGTTGCAGTTATTTGCTTAGCTACTGCGTCTTTATTTTCAGCGTTCATGGAACCCATTTTTTTCAAAAGAAAATTATTGAAATATGAGCTAGTTTTTGGAATAATTGTATTTGGTGCACTATCATTTATGTTATATGAAAAGCCTGAAAATGAAGATATTAATTATTTCTTAGGCTATGTATATGGAATAGCTAGTGCTTTTTTGGGCACATTATTTACCATGTTTAATGGAAAATATATTAATAAGGTTGATGCTGCTAAAATTACAATGGTTGAAATGTTGGGTGGTGTAATTTTAATAAGTCTCTATTTTATTTATATTGAAGATTACAGCATATTAACTACTTCTTTAATTTTTGATGATATTATTTACTTAATTTTATTGGGTACTATATGTACTGCAGGCATTTTTGTTTGGATGACAGAAATTATGCGCCATATCACTCCTTACGCTCTAATAATGGCAATAAACCTAGAGCCAATATATAGCATAATTATCGGACTTATTATTTTCAGTGAAACTGAAACAATGAATTTATCTTTTTATATAGGAAGCTCAATTATTTTATTCATTGTATTTCTTGACGGATACATTAAAAATAAAAAATAATTTTACGTATTACTATAGTATTAGTAATTTTGCAAAAACATAATTCATGAATAAATTACTTCTTATTTTACTCTCCATCTTTGTAATCTACTCAAATGCAGAGACACCAAAATATATAATTGAAGGAGAAGTAAGCGGGCTACCTGATTCAGAGGTCATATTAGCATATTATTTTGGAGGCAAACAATATGCTAAAGATACTGCATTGTCCAAAAATGGAAAATTTGTTTTTTCAGGTGAAAACTCTCTAGAGGGTGGAATGTATCTAGTTGTGTTACCAGACCAAAAGTGGTTTGATATTGTGATTTCAGAACAAAAGTTTAAGTTCAAAACATCTTTGAATAATCTCGTCAGCGATATGAAATTTACAAATTCTAAAGAAAACACCCCTTTTTATTCGTATCTAAACTACATAAACTCGAAACAACAGGAAATTAATCCAATAAGAGAGAAATTAAAAACAGCCTCAGCTGAGGAAAATAAAAAACTAAAAGCCAGACAAGAAAAAATAGATAAAGAAGTAATGGCATATAGAGAAAGTTTTTTGAAAAGAAATCCCGACATTTTTTTTAGTAAAGTTATAAAGGCAACTATTGACCCTATAATTCCTGAAGCTCCAAAAGATAAAAATGGGAAAATTGATGAAACATTTGCTTTCAGATACTACAAAAAACGCTTTTGGGATAATGTAGATTTCTCCGACGACAGAATATTGAGAACTCCTTTGTTTCATTCAAAAATGGAACAATACTTAGATAAAATGACAGCAAAAAATCCTGACTCTATTATTGTTTCTGCAAATATTTTAGTTGAAAAAGCAAAAGAAAATAAAGAGATTTTCAGATACGTTGTCTCTCATATAACCTCAAAATATGAAAGATCAAAAATTATGGGAATGGATGCTGTTTTCGTTAATATGGTAGAAAATTATTATATCACTAAAATGTGTACATGGGTTGAAGAAGATCAACTTAAAAAAATTATAGAAAGAGCAGAAAAAATTNCTCCTAACCTAATTGGAAAAGTAGCTCCAGAGTTTATTGATGTCTACAATAGACCTTTTATGAAAGATTTGAATGGCAAAACCCATACAATTCAGTCGGTTAAAGCAGATCATACACTACTAATTTTCTACGGTCCCGGATGCGGTCATTGCAAGACAGAAATACCAAAAATTAAGAAAACATTAGACTCATTAATTAACCTAAATTATGATATCAAAACTTTTGCTGTTGCCACAGAATTTGATGTAGATGAGTGGAAAAAATTTATTAAAGAACAAAAAACTGAATCTTGGATTAATGTTGCAGATATTAGTCATGATAAAGAAGGAAATCCTTTGGCTAGTAGCGACTGGAGAGATAAATATGATATTTACTCAACACCTGTTGTATATCTTTTAGATAAAGAGAAAAAAATAGTTGCAAAAAGAATTACCCACAATCAATTTGCAGATATTATTACCAGAAAGTAATTATATCATAACTTCTGTAGAGCCCCCATTTAATGATTCAAAATATCTCATTTCATATTTGTTTAATAAATTGTGTACTTCTTTTTTGAGAACCCCCTCTCCTATACCGTGAACTATAACTAGTTTTTGAACATTTGAATTGAGTGACTTCATCAAAACATCTTCACATTTCTTAATTTGAACATGAATAATTTCTTGATTTGTCATTAGGTGATAATCTGTAATTAAATTTTCGATATGTAAATCAACTTTCATTACGTTAAGATTACTAACTTTTTTTTCTTTTTTTCTTTTAACATAAGAATCATCTTTGATTTTAGATAAATCACCGTAAGAACTAACCGAATTTGTTGAATCATCTTGTAAAATAATTTCATCTTTATTAACCTGAACAATAAAGTTTGAACTATCTTCAACCTTAACCTTTCTCTCAGAAATAATTTCTTTAATAACACCAAAATCATTTGATCTGATAAACTTAATTTTATCTCCTATTTTAAACTCTTTATTCATCAAAAATATAGTGGGTGAAAACTAAATTTGTTTTTACTTAATTCAATTGTTGGAAAAGGGATTTTTACGTATCCAAAAAAATTTGACATAACATTTAAAAATTTATTTTTATTTTTTATTCTCATTAAATCAATGTCTAAAGAAAGTAAAAATTGTCTGTATCTTCCATCATTTGTACTATTGCTTGGATTAAACATGTTCTTAGCACTGTGTCCAACAGCTAAATTTAACCAATTTGGAATATCCGTACTTTGATTAGCAAACAAGGAATTGATATTAAATGATAACCAATATGTTTGTCCATTATAATCTTTAAAAATTCTTTCAAAATAATTTTCACCAAAAAGACTCACATTTTCAGATGAAATTTCTGATTTTGAATAACTGTACTTAATTAATATTTTTTGTTGGCTCCAATAAAGTTCTTGAGAAATTGCAAAAAGCGAACCAAATGAATTGGCAACTAAATCTCCAACTGAAGCTCCCCAATTAGCGGAATATCCATCTAAAATCTCAATTATAGTATTATAAAAAGTACCAGTTAATCCACCTATCCATATAGCTTTATTTTCCTCTAAACCTGCCCATTTGTAAAGCTTGATCCCATTAACTCCAAAATAATAAGAAGTTGCAGCATGGCCCATTTTATCCATCTGTAGCCAAGAAGAATTGTCATTAATAAAATGAAAGTTTGACTTTGGATAATTTTTATACCATAATTCATTCATGGCATAAATTCCAGCCGAGTAAGTACCAACTTTAAAAAATACAAGAGTATTTAATTTTTTATTCTGAAATATTTCTTGGTCTTGGAAATTTGTAGAAAAAAGAGATAGACTTTTGAAAAATACAAAAAAGATTAAAAGAAGCCTCATTTTAAGACTCTATAACAGACTTTACAGTATTTAAAATATCAAACGCTTTTTCGCTTGATGAACTTTCAGCATATGTTCTTAAAACCGGCTCTGTGCCTGAAGGTCGAATCAAAAGCCAAGCATCATTTTCAAAGAAATACTTAAAACCATCAATTTTTTCTGTTCTTAATATTTTATAATCTCCAAAAGATGTGTAGACATTGTTTCTACAATTTTCAATTACTTTATTTTTAAGTTCATTAGTCAAATGCAAGTCTACTCTTTCAAAAGAAAAAGCTCCAACAATTTCATAAATCTCATCAATTAACTCTTCAATTGTTTTACCTGATTTAGCCATGAACTCAAATAGAATTAAGCCCATCCATATTCCATCTCTTTCCGGAATGTGACCTTTAGTTGCTATCCCACCAGATTCCTCTCCACCAAGCAGTACATCTTCTGAAACCATTTTACCAGCAATATGCTTAAATCCAATTTTAACTGTCTCTTGATCTAAATTATAATGCTCACACATAACTTTGATTCTATCGGTACACGAGAAAGCAGTAACTACTTTTCCTTTAAGTCCTTTGTATTTAACTAAATAATGAATAAGCAATAAAATAGCATGATGAGAGTCAACAAATGAACCATCAGATGAAAATAAACCAATCCTATCAGCATCTCCATCAGTTGCAAAACCACAACTTAAACCTTCGTTTGACTTCATTAGCTCAGAAAATTCAACTAAATTTTTATAGATTGGTTCTGGGGCAATTCCTTTAAATCCAGGATTATCTTCACAATGAAGAGTTTTGATATTAGGTAAAAGACGTTCAACAACATTCATTCCAGCTCCATACATTGCATCATATGCAAAATTAAGTTTTGAATTATTTATTAAATCTAAATCAAAATTTGATTTTACATGATCACAATACATATTTTCGAGATCAATTATTTCGACAGATCCGTTATTTATGAGAGTACTAAAATTTATTTCATCTAAATCTATGTTATTTTCGTCAGGAATTAGCTCTTCAACTTCGGAAACATGATCTGGTAATAAAGGGCCTCCAAAATCAGCTTTCAATTTATATCCATTGTAAGTTGGAGGATTATGACTAGCCGTTATTACAATTCCTAGATTAGATGAAGTTTGTAAAACTCCAAGCGAAACCATTGGTGTTGAAACAAAACCCTCTGACATTCTTACTTTGATATTAAATTTTGTAAGAACTTTTGCTACTGTTTCAGAAAATAACTTACCTCCAAATCTGCAATCATGCCCTAGAACAACTGATGGGTTATCATAATTTTTGTTTAGCCAATTAGAAACAGCAATGCTTACTCTAGCAACATTATCAACAGTATAATCTTTAGCAATTAAAGCTCGCCAGCCATCAGTTCCAAACTTAATATTAGCCATATTTTTTTTTACAAAATTAATTAAATTAAAAAATTTATGTTCTATGTATTTAACGCAAAATCTTTTTTTGATTTAGCATTCTTTGATACTTTCTTGCATTTACAAGATGCTGCCTGTATGTTATAGCAAAATTATGATAACCTGATAAATCTTCTTTGGCACACATAAAAATATAGTCATGGTTCTCTGCATTTAAAACAGCATCTATTGAATTAATAGAAGGGATACATATAGGTCCTGGTGGAAGACCCTTGTGTTTGTAGGTGTTGTAAGGGGAATTAACTTTCTTGTCTTTATTTAAAACTCGATTTATATTAAAATCTTTCAAAGCAAAAATCAATGTTGGATCTGATTCTAGTTTCATACCTTGAGAAATTCTGTTTAAATATAGTCCAGCAATCTTAGGCCTTTCGTCTTTNCGTATATTTTGCTCTTTTTCAACAATTGAAGCTAAAGTGGATACATCAGAAAATGATAATTTTAGTTTAGATGCTTTTTTCCTTCTTTCCCAATTCCAAAACTTTTTATGCTCACGCATCATTCTATTTCTAAGATCATTGGCTGATGTATTCCAATAGAATTCATAAGTATTNGGAATAAACACTGAAATTACATTATTAATATTCAAATCATTCTTTTTTAAAAAATCAACATCAATAAATGCATTATAAATCTCATTTGAGTCTGCTTCTAGATATTGAGACAATTTAGAGGATACGTTTTCTAAATTTCTAACATTGTTAAACGTAACTTTTACAGGAGATTGTTTGCCTGACCTTAATAAATTAACAAGATCGTTATTGTTCATATCTCTATCTATAAAGTATCTTCCGGGCTTAATATTATTAATATAATTTTTTTTCTCAGCTACCCATTTAAATGAATTTATGTCCAAAAGCAAATTATTTGATTCAAGCAACAATANAACATCNGAAAATTTAGAATCACTTTCAATAAAAATATATCTTTCCTCAATACCATCNCCAAACTTTATATTTGTTTTTAATATTTTCCTGTAAAGGTTGTTAGCTAGCAGAAAGGAAAAAATGAATCCTGTTATTAAAACAGNGGTTACAATCTTAACTAATTGAGATTTTTTTGTTTTCTTTTTCAATTAAATTTATTTAATAATCGTTTGGCTTTATTGTTGTTGGAATCAATTTTTAAAATATCTTTCAAATATTTTTTGGCCAAAAATAAATTATTCTTTTCAATATTTAACAAAACTAGATTTTCATATGCTAAAATATAGTCTGGATCGAGTTTTAGTGCTATAGATAAATTTTCTTCAGCTAATTGATATTTTTTCTTTAAAATATTGATGTAAGAAATATTGAGATATATTTCCTTTCTATCAGGGTTCATTTTTTTAAGTTCATTCAAAAGTGATTCTGCTTCTTTAAAATTCTTTAATTCTATATGAAGCGCAACTAGCTTGAGCTTATAATCAATAACTAATGGCATTAAGTTAATTGATTTATTATATAATGATATTGCTTCAAGAGTTAAGCCATTTTGGGAATATGCATCAGCAACCCTAGACAAAGCAAGAGAAATAACCTCTTTATTAAATTTTTTATAGTCTATATTTTGAAAAGCCAAATAATG
>PBAG01000039.1 GCA_002715885.1 Flavobacteriales bacterium
AGTTGGATTAGGGTATAATGACATTCTTGTTTGGAAATTAATGCTTTCCTTAATTAAATCATCTTCCTCACCAATTTGAATGTTATCCAAGTAAAAGTTATTGCTTGCTCCTGTATTCGAATACTCAAATTTAAATTGAACATTATCATTTTTTAGCGCATTCTTTGTCATAACAGTATCTGCCCAGTCCATTGGCTCATATTCAGTCGTATATAAACCAGCTCTTGCGACATGTAAATTCGTCAGTTTCCCAAGAAACGACCAGCTATCACCACAATCAATTGTATAATATACATTTAATTCGTTTGAAGGGAATGTATTTACTGCAGCTCCTGTATATTCAAATTTAATTGCAGGCTTTGTAAATGAACTCAAATTGTAAGATTCAGAAATTAAACTTTCAACTGAAATAGTAGAACCGTCTTTTGATGGCATCATCATGCAACCGCCTGAACTAAGAGAGTGTTTCCATGAACTCATTGAACTGGTATTAAATGCCCATTGACTCGGATTTTCATTAGCTGCAACTATTTGCCATTCATTAGAAATATCTGGGTTTGCAAAAGTGTAAGAATACTCAGAAGCTGTATTTGATGCTGTCTCTGAGTTAACTGATATGAAACCATTCTTAACTTTTGTTGAAGTACATGAATTGTTATAGTATGCTGTGTATATAACTTCATCAACAAATCCACGATAAAAAGTAGTTCCATCTAATCCAAAATAAACACCTAAACTATCAATTGGATGTGATGTAATATTGGATGCACCCATATCATTTAATTCTGCCTGAGTTCCTTGTACAATAATTGAATTTACTGTTGAATCATATGATGATGCACTTGCTAAATCTAAAGATGAAAGATTAGTTGAGCTTACCTGTGTCTCTTCATTATAATTAATTGTTAAACTTACGTTATAAGTATTTGCTTGGCTGTAAGTATGTAAATAATTATTTTCAACTGAACTTGTATTACCATCACCTAAATCCCATAAAACAGAAGTTATTGAAGATCCAAACATTGATTTGTTTGATTTAAACCAAACTTCCTCACCTAAACAAACAGAGGTATTTCCAAAACCCTCTTGAAAATCAGCTTGCTTGTTACATGTAGGTGGTAATGCTCCATCATTTGTTCCTGTAGCAATTAGATTTTCTTCTTGCCACATATATTCTCTGTAACCTATTCCACCATCTTCGCCATCTAATGTCCTATTAAAGATATCAACTTGACCCTCAGTAAACATTGTGCAGTATTGATCATCGGTATAGTCCATGTAGTTCATGAACATTTCACCAGCCCAATTTAGAGAATCAGCAATACAACCTTGGTTCTGTAAACCTACATGATATGGAAAGGAATTTGTTGTAGGTAATGGCCCAGGATTATCACCAAAACCATTAGAATATCTTTGTGGTGGTGTATCAGCAACATTATCATCACCACAAACAGCATCACCCCAAACATGTCTAAGACCTAACCAATGACCTACTTCATGAGTTAAAGTTGAGGACGATGTGCTTGCAAATTGATTTGCAATAATAGCTACTCCATCAGTAGACATACTTCCCCCAAATGGAAACTGAGCATAACCCAAAAGCACTCCACCATTTTCAGTAGGAAGCGATTTTACAACCCATATATTTAAATATTGGTAAGAATTCCAATAACTCATTGCTTTTATTTGGTCACGTGGTTCTGGAACTTGTGTCATCTCAGATTGGATTCTATTTATTCCAGATGTTGGCTCACCATTTGGATCTTTTGTTGCTAATCTAAATTCCAAATTAGGTTTTCCAACTACAGCGGCAAAAACATCTGGTGTTCTACTTATAAATTGAGGATCTTGTCCGTTAATGTTTTCATTCAAAACTCTGATTGCATCATGAACCTGAGCGTCTGTTACATTTTCGCTACCAAAATTATGAATCACATGTACAACAACTGGAATAATCTTTTTATCTGTTGATTTTTCATTGTTTGAAACCTTACTTAAAAGTTTAGCATTATTTTCCTCAAGTTGAAGATTTTTATTTTCAAGACTTTTATAGAATTGTGGGAATTTATCTTTTTGCTCTTCAAGATATCCATGGTGACTACCACATACGTGATTTTGAGAGATTGCTACTATAGAAAATAAACAAAAAATAATTAGTAGTAATGTAGATTTTAATTTCATGCTAAATGATTTAAATTGTTCCAGATAACAAATATAATAATTATAGAATTATTTATCAGTATGAAAATTAAAAAGAAATTTATAAAAAAATATAGCTTTAAATATGCTTTTCAGCATGATATGAAGAACGAACTAATGGACTACTTTCAACATGTTCGAAGCCAAGAGATAAACCAACTTCTTTAAAATAAGCAAACTTTTCAGGTGTTATAAATTCAACAACAGGTAAGTGTTTTTTTGATGGTTGTAAATATTGTCCTAATGTTAATATTTTTACTCCAACATTTCGTAAATCTTTCATTGACTCTATTACTTCATCCTCTTTTTCACCTAATCCCAACATCATTCCAGATTTTGTTCTAATTCCTCCTTCATACAAGTGTCTTAGAGTATCTAAACTTCTTTCATATCTAGCTTGGATCCTTACTTTTCTTGTCAAACTTTTTACGGTTTCTAAATTGTGAGATACAACCTCGGGCTTAACATCAATAATTGGTTGAATATCTTTTAATTTTCCTTTAAAGTCTGGTATTAAAGTTTCCATTGTGGTAGTTGGGTTTACTTTCCGAATCATATTTATTGTTTCTACCCAAATACTGGCTCCACCATCCCTCAAGTCATCTCTATCAACGGAAGTTATAACTGCATGCTTTACGTTCATTAACTTTATAGATCTAGCAACTTTTAGAGGTTCGAGTGTATCAACCGGTAAGGGACGTCCGGTTTTAACATTACAAAATCCACATGAACGAGTACAAATATTTCCAAGAATCATAAATGTTGCAGTTCCAGCCCCCCAGCACTCACCCATATTTGGACAATTACCACTCTCACAAATAGTATGAAGATTTCTGGATTTAGTAATTTCCCTAACCTTTTTATAGGCTTCACCAGTTGGTAGCTTGACTTTTAACCATTTTGGCTTTCTTCTCTTATCTTTTTCTTCAACAAGGTGATCTTTTACTTTGTTCTTTCCATTTTTAAGAACAATACTTGACCAACTTGATTCTTTTGTTAATTCTTTAGTTTCCAATTATTAAATCTTTTTTTCAGAGCTGACTTCTACACTACCTACACCCTCACATGGTTCTTTATACATACCGCACGAACTTAAAATTGCTGTTATTGTAAATATACTGAAAATGGTTAGTAGTTTTTTCATGTTTTTTTTGCAAAAATAAGCTTTTGTTTTCTAAATTGAAATAATAAAAGCCATAGTTATTTATATTTGGTGTTAATAAATCNTATGATCNCAAAAGAACTAATTTATTGCAAAAAATGGCGNCAAATTCTTGAAGAAGAATTTTCAAAAGACTATTTTATAAAACTATGTACTTTTCTAGAGAATGAATACAAAAAAAAAACTGTGTATCCTCAAAAAAATAAAATTTTTGAAGCCATAAATCAAACTCATTTTAATGATGTAAAAGTTGTAATAATTGGCCAAGATCCTTATCACGGAAAAGATCAAGCAAATGGAATTGCTTTTGCAGTTGATAGGTCTACAGAAAAACCACCAAGCCTAAAAAATATTTTACTTGAACTATCAACTGATTTAAAANAAAATACTAAAAATGTAGATATCTTCGATTGGACACGTCAAGGTGTTTTGATGCTAAATTCAATTTTAACAGTAAGAGAAAATTTTCCAACATCTCATAAAAATCAAGGGTGGGAAATTTTCACTACCACAATACTTGAGCAAATTGCTAAAAACAAAGAAAATGTTGTATTTATACTATGGGGAAAGTATGCCCTTGAAAAAATAGAAAAAATAGATTTATCAAACCATCATATTCTTACCTCTTCTCACCCTTCGCCACTTTCATCATATCGCGGATTTTTTGGGTGCAAACATTTTTCTAAAGCAAATGATATATTAAGAAAATTAAATAAAGAAGAGATAAAATGGATTTAAAACTAATGATATCTTTTTTTTCTTTGTTTTGCTACAATTCATATTGTCAATCAGATATTTTAGAGAAAATAAATCAATACATGTCTGAAAAAGAAAGATATGAAGAATTGTTGTTTGTTTCAATTGAAGAACAAAAAATGTATAGAATTGAATCCAAAAAAATAACACACATTTATGATATTTCTACATCAAAATATGGAGTTGGCAACAAAAAAAATAGCAATAAAACTCCACTTGGCTTACATATTATTAAAGAAAAGCATGGAGATAATGTGCCAATAAATGGGAGGATGGTAGGAAGAGTCTTTTATGGGCATATTGCTAAAATTTACAGCGATTCTACAATTAGTAAAACCGATGATATAACATCAAGAATTTTATGGCTAGAGGGGTTAGAGCATGGGGTCAATAAAGGGGAAAATATTGATTCTTATGAAAGATACATTTACATTCATGGTACATCAGAGGAAGGAAGAATTGGCATTCCTTCTTCTCATGGATGTGTAAGAATGAAAAATAAAGATGTAATTGATTTGTATAAAGAAGTATCAATTGGTACTTTCGTATTAATTTTATAATCATTAAAATTTAATGGAGTATATTATTCTATCCATAATTATTATCGGCTTTGTTCTTCTCTATTTTAAGAAGAAAGATAATGATGATAACTCTCAAGAACTATTAGTTCAACTAAATAACTCCTTGAGACAAGAAATTCAAGAAATCAGAAAAGAGGTAGGAGAGAATTCTGAAAAAAGCCGACTAGAAATCGAAAAAAAACTTACGGACATTAACAAAGGGATTTATGCATATCAAGAGAACTCAAAAGAGGATATGCAAAAGCAGTTTGAATCTTCAAATAAGGTAATAAAGGAAGTTACATCAGAGCTTGAAAAAATTAAAGGTACCAATGAACAAGTTTTGGGTTTTGCAAATCAAATGAAAACACTTGAAAAGATTTTAAGTAATCAAAAGCAAAGAGGAATTTTAGGAGAAATCCAGCTTGAAAATTTACTTTCTAATGTGTTACCACCAGAACTTTTTAGCATGCAACATAATTTTAGCAATGGAGAAATTGTTGATGCAATTGTAAAAGTTGGAGAATTTATAATCCCTATTGACGCAAAATTTTCCTTAGACAATTACAACAGAATGATAGAAAGTGAAGATAAATTAGAAATTGAAAATTTAGAAAAAGCTTTTAAAGAAGATATTAAAAAAAGAATTGATGAAACCTCCAAGTACATAAAACCAGCTGAAAAAACAACTGATTACGCATATATGTTTATACCTGCTGATGGTTTGTATCAAGACTTACTTAATAGTCGAGTAGGCACATTAAAAATTAACTCCAAGGACTTAGTTTCCTATGCCTACACCAAGAAAGTCATGATTGTGTCTCCAATGAGTTTATTTCCAATGCTACAAATTACTGTAAAAGCTCTTCATAATATGAAGGTTGAAAGGTCAATTGAGGATATCCAAAAAAATATTGAAAAACTTTCAAATCATATGAACGCTTACAAGGATGCACATGATAGCTTAGGCAAAACGATCAGGACTGTCGTAAATCATTTTAATAAATCATCAAAAGAATTTAATAAAATTGATAAAGACATAATCAAAATATCTTCAGGAAGAAACAGTATTGGTTTTGAAGAAGATCTTTTAGATACTCCTCAACTAAATGAATAGTACTGAAAAAAATTACATTTTTGGAATTCACGCAATAATTGAAGCTATTCAAGCAGGAAAAACTATTGATAAATTATTTATTCAAAAAGGGCTTCACAATGATTCATTTGCAGAACTGTGGAAGCTTGTAAGGCTAAGAAGAATTAACTACAAGCATGTTCCAATTGAAAAAATAAATAGACTAACAAGAAAAAATCATCAAGGTGTTTTTGCTTTCATATCTCCTATCGAATTCCACAAAATTGAAGACTTAATTCCACAAATATTTGAAAGAGGTGAAACTCCTTTAATTCTTGTTTTAGATAGAGTTACAGATGTTAGGAATTTTGGAGCTATTGCTAGAACAGCAGAATGTGCAGGTGCACATACTATTCTAATTCCAGAACAAAATAGTGCTGCAATTAATGCCGATGCAGTTAAAACATCATCTGGAGCATTACATAAAATCCCAATATGTAGGACATGGAATATGAAACTAAGTTTGCAGTTTATTAAAGATTCTGGCATTCAAATTATCTCTTGTACAGAAAAAACACATAATGATGTTTATGATGCAGATTTTTCTTCTCCTACTGCTATAATTTTAGGATCTGAAGAAGATGGTATTTCCTCAGAGTTTCTAAAAATGAGTAATAAAAAAGTAAAGATTCCAATTAATGGAAAAATATCATCTTTAAATGTTTCTGTTGCTGCGGGTATTATTATTTATGAAGCGGTAAGACAACGCAGTTTATAATGGATTGGTTTGAAAATTGGTTTAATTCAAAGTATTATCACATACTTTACAAAAACAGAGACAAAAGCGAAGCAAAGTTTTTTTTGAATAATGTAGTAAATCATTTAAAATTTGAAACAGGAAATATTTTGGATGTTGCATGTGGAAGAGGAAGGCATGCAAAATATTTATCAAAACTTGGTTTTAATGTTACAGGAATAGATCTTTCGGCAAATAGTATTCAATTTGCCAAAAAAAATAGTTCTAAAAATTTAAAGTTTTTTGTTCATGATATGCGTACTATCTTTAAAAAAAATCACTTTGATTTAGTAACAAATCTTTTTACATCATTTGGTTATTTTGAGAATATTGAGGATGAAGAAAAAGCCATAAATTCAATCGTTGATAATCTCAAACGTGATGGGTTAATTTTAATAGATTTTTTGAATGTAAAAAAGACCATTAATAATTTAGTTAAAAAAGAAAAAAAGAGAATAGACAACATCGATTTTNATATAGAAAGAAAATATGATGACAATTACATTACGAAAACAATTCAGATAACTGACGATTGCAAGTCTTTTGAGTATTATGAGAAAGTCCGCTGTTTAACTCTTATTGATTTTAATGCAATGCTTGAAAAAGCAAATATGAAAATCGTAGAAATTTTTGGAGATTATGCTCTCAAAGATTTTAATGCCAAAAAATCTGACAGATTAATTATTATCGCAAAAAAAATAAAGTAATTTACTTTAAAATAGTATAACACAAATAGTAATAAATTCGTTATTTCGCAATTATAAAATAACATTATGAAAAAATATTTAATTGAGTTCATTGGAACATTCTTTTTAGTAACCACTATTGGTTTAACTGGTAACCCACTTGCTATTGGGGTAATGCTCACTATCTTAGTTTATATGGGAGGGCATATTTCAGGAGCACATTACAATCCTGCCGTAACGATTTCAATTTTTTGTAAAAAATTAATTGAAGGAAAAGAAGCCATAAATTATATATTAGCACAATTGATCGCATCATTTTTAGGTGCTTTACTTGTATTTTACATTAACAATGACTTGATGCANGTTACACCTAATACTTCTTACAGTCCACTTCAAATTATATTATGTGAACTAATTTTNACTTTCCTACTTGTTCTTGTTATTTTAAATGTTGCTACAAATAAAAAAACAGAAGGCAATTCATATTATGGATTTGCAATTGGATTTACTGTAATGGCTTCTGCATATTGTGTTGGTGGAGTTTCAGGAGGAGCTTTTAATCCTGCAGTTGGTTTTGGACCTGCATTATTAGATTTATTTTCTGGAAATGGCAACGATATATTGAACCTATGGATTTATATTGNAGGTCCGATTTTAGGAGGGTATTTAGCTTACTCGGTAGATAAATACGTAAATAATTAAATTAAAAAATTATAAATATGAGTCTAGTAATTGGTAAAAAAGCGCCGAAATTTTCTGCTACCGCTGTTATTAATGGTGACACAGTAGTGAGAGATTATAATTTAGAACAATTTATTGACAAGAAGTATGTAGTTCTATTTTTTTACACAAAAGACTTTTCAGGGATATGTCCATCTGAACTACATGATTTTCAGCAAAGACTTGAAAAGTTTAAAGAAAAAGATGTTGAAGTGATAGGTTGTTCAACAGATTCAGAAGAAACACATTTAGCGTGGCTAAATACTGAAAAAGTGGACGGAGGTGTGAAAGGAATTTCATTCACTTTAATTGCAGACACAACAAAAACAATTACTACAAATTTTGGAAGTTTAGCTGGAGAATATGACCTTGATGAGGATGGACAATTAATCTCATCAGGGCCTATGATNCCTTACAGAGGCTTATTTCTAATTGACAAACAAGGTATTATTCAACATGTAACTATAAATCATTTTACACTTGTAAGAAATGTTGATGAAGTTTTAAGAGTTGTTGACGCTTTACAATACTTTGAGGAAAAAGGAGAATTTTGTCCCGCTAGTTAGCTTTTAAGTTTAAAGAAAGATTATGCTTAGACGATTTTTTCTAAAGCTCACACTAAACATTTTTCCTCCTTTATTTTTTAACAGAATCTATTTAAAAAATATTTCGCCCGACTACAAACAAATGAATGTAGTTTTAAAAAAATCTTTTACCAATATTAATTATTACAAAAGTATTTTTGGTGGAAGTATTTTTTCAGCATGTGATCCCTTTTTTCCGATCATGTATTATCATATCTTTAGAAAAAAAAAGTTAATTGTTTGGACAAAATCTGCTGAAATTCAATATTTAAGTCCAGCAAAATCAACACTTACATTAAACTTTAAAATTTCGGAAAACAATATTGAAGAAATAAGATTAGCCATAAAAAAGTACGGCAAATGTGAGATTAAAAATAAGGTTATGGCTATTGACAAGAACAAAAATGCTTGCGCAGAGGCTGAAATCACAGTCTATCTAAGAGACCCCAACTTTATTGATCAAAACAGTAGCATAAGCTGAAACGCCTTTTTCATTTCCAACAAAACCAAGTTTTTCAGTGGTAGTAGCTTTTATAGAAATTCTATCACTTTCAATATTAATACATTTTGCAAGCTCATCTTTCATTTGATTTATGAAAGGAGCAAGCTTTGGTAATTGTAAGCATACAGTTGAATCAATATTTACAATTTCATAATTATTTTCTTTTAGCATTTGAACAACCTCGCCAAGTAATAGTTTACTGTCAATATCTTTAAACTCTTTTGAATTATCTGGAAAGTGCTTGCCAATATCACCAAGATTGGCTGCCCCAAGCAAGGCATCACAAATNACATGTACTAAAACATCAGCATCTGAATGACCAAGGGCTCCCTTTTTATGTGGTATTTTAACACCACCAAGCCAAAAATCTCTTCCCTCAACTAATTGATGAACATCATAACCAAAACCAATTCTTAAATTCATTTATTGAATGTTTTGCATTTGACCAAAATCAAATGTAAGAGTAAACCTCATAGTGTTAGCTAATGGATTATTTCCATTAATAGCTCTACTTGCGTTAATTAAATAAGAAAAGTCTAATGCAAAAACATTATATTTTACTCCTGAGCCGAAAGTGAAAAATTTTCTACCCCCTTTGGTATTATGCTCATTAAAATAGCCCGCCCTAATAGCAAATTGATTATTATACCAATACTCTGTACCTAAAGAAAAATTTATTTCCCTAATTTCCTCATCAAATCCGCCTGGTGCATCTCCAAAGGATTGAAAAATTCCACTTACAACCGAAACATTAGGGTCTTTTCCTAAATCTATTTGATCACTTATTGAATCATTATACATTGGAGGTGTAGGAACAAGTAGCTTATTTAAATCAAATGCAAAACTTATTTTATTGTATTCATCAAAATCTGTATTTACAGCTGCTCCTAATCTTAAGTTTATTGGTATAAAATCTCTGGTTGATGTCTCAGTATAAGAAATTTTATTTCCAATATTCGAGATATTTGCCCCAAAAGCTAACTCAGCATCTTTTTTTGCAATTCTGATATCTTTTACATAATAACCAGCAACATCAGCAGCTATTGACTGTCCTGCATTTGTTGCTATACCTCCTGCAGATTGTCCACCTGTTAAATTTGAATAAATATATCTTCCTGAAATTGCTAGTGAAAATTGATCAGATAATTTTCTAGAGTATGATGATCCAATTGCAAATTCATTTGGTTTATATTGCCCAAGATTATTTCCAATTACATCTGTGAAAGTAATATCTCCAAGAGTAAAATATCTTAGCTCCATGGCTATAACATCATTTTTATTTAATTTTTTATATCCTGAAATATATGAAAGGTTAATATCCGGAACCAATTCTCGAAGCCAAGGAACATAAGAAACAGCAAAACCCATATCTTCATCAATAAATGAATATTTGGCAGGATTCCAGTGTAATGAATTAGCGTCAGGCGATGTTGCAACACCAACATCTCCCATTCCTCCAGCTCTAGAGTCAGGAGATATTAATAGAAAAGGAACAGCAGTTGTTATTGTATTTAAATTATTTCTACCAATTTCATCAACTCCTGAGACATTTTGAGCAAAGGAGCTTATGGTAATTGCCATTACTATAATNAATGAAATTATTTTATGCATATTAAATTTTTCTTCACAAATGTAATTCTTTTATTGGTAGCGATAACGCTAATATTATTTAGTTATTGCAATTCTAATTGATTTAGTTTCAAACATTCCATTCTCAGAACTAATATTTAAATTAGCAATATANAGCCCAGAACTTAAACTTTCACCGCTTTCNGATTTTCCATCCCAATTNATTGGACCTATTCTAAATCCGTCNTTGTAGAANGATTCTTCAATTCTTTTAACTAATTTTCCTGTAATTGAAAATATCTCAATAGTAACATCCANTAATTGATTTGTCTGATTATTTTGAAAATAAAAGTCTGTNGCATTGTTAAATGGATTTGGANAATTTAAAAATTCGGAAATAATAAACTCTCCATCATCAGTAACAAAGAAATTGATNGTNCTCTCAGAAGAATTGTTAAAAACATCCCAAATTTTAAAAGTAATTGAATGAGGGCCATNATCTAAATTGTAAAATGGAAACTCAACTGTTCCTNTCTGGTAATTNTCCAAATTTGCTTTGTAATACTCATTTAANATAAATGGATTNCTGAAGTTATTGTCAAGAACTGCAGTTATATCATGGCCTATTCCATTTCCCACAGTATTTATTCCGCTCATATCTTCAATGTCTGCAATTAAAATTGGATTATTGTCAGNAATTCCTCCATNCAAAAAATTTCTATTGTTTATGAANAGTGAAATCTCAGGACCATCATAATCATAGATTATATTTTCAGCAATNCCTCCAATAACAAATGAATCATCATGTCCTGATGCATCATTTCCAAAGTTATCTTTAGCATAATAGCTAATTTTTCCACTAGCATAATTGTTATCAATATCTTTTGGCACAACAAAAGAAAAAGAAAATTGACCATTTACCACACTTACCTCTCCTTTGTATATAATACTTGTTTGGTCTTTGTATGGCATTGGCGAACATGATTCTTGTCCTAATGTGTATGAAATGATTTCTTTGTCAAAAATAGTTGGTGTTAATACCCCGTTAAAGTCTGTNAAATTAAATCCACTGTCATCAACAACATTTCCTGTTATAGTAACAGTCTCTAAAGCTTTTATAGTGTCAGATATTGATGATGTTGAAACATTATATTTTGGATATGCTAATGAAATAGCAGGATCTCCCAACAATATGAAGTTTCTTGTGTTTGCACCAGAACCACTAAGAACTTTAGTTTGTTTATATAAATCACCAAGCCTNGGGTATTCTCCATTTTGTTTTTCATAGAGGACATCAATAAATTTTGTATTTAAAGTATAATTAGGGTTTGCATATACTAACCTAGTAGTGGTTAATAAAGCTATTGCACCTCCATTTTTATTTAACAATAATTGTTCTCCTGCAGAAACTTTATCAGGATCATCAAAATTAGAGAACTTACATGTAGCTGTCATAAATAATGGAAGTTTCGTACTATTTTCCCAACTATTTAATTGATCAACTTCCAAAATTCTTTCTTGAGTCCANCCTAGTGGGCCACCGTGTCCAGTATAATTTATTAAAAAAGAACCGTTGTTGACACTATTATTAATCGCATTTTGAGCATCAGGGCTTCTTGGACCTCCAGGAGTTGACTCTTGTAAATAATTATCAAGGTATATTTTGTTAATGTTTATATTTTGATAATTTGTATCAATATAATTAGCAAGATTATTTGCCTGTGTCATATGTAAATTACCATCCTTTGCATCACCATCATCAGCAACAAAAGTTATGTTATTTCTCCAATCTCCCAAGGACTCTGTATCATAATACATTTTTACCTTATTTACCATATCATTTGCCTCACTTATATTCTTTACTGGCAGTCTTCCAACACCTAAGTCAAGCAAGTCACTAATAAAATCACCATCATCATCATCTAAAAGGGCATAATAATCATCAGTTACATATGATAAAGTTGGATTTAAAGAATTTTCAGACTGATACGTTGGAATAAAATTAGAATTATTTGACAATCTATTTTTGTTATCATATGATCCATCTCCGAACAAAAGAGCATATTTAAATGAGGAGTTTGGCAATTTATATAACATTCTAAAGAAATCTCTAATTGCGGTAACATCTTGTTTTCCTGATGAAAACTCATTGTAAATTTGATTTGGTGTAACTACAATTGAATTTAAGCCATCTTCTGAACGGTGAATATCGGCAAGTTCTTCAGCTGCAGAAAGAAAGTCTGGGTGTGATACAATTATATATTCAATTTCAGACCCTAATGCTCTAAGGTTTTGATTTTCAATTTTTCC
The DNA here is from genome assembly GCA_002715885.1 of Flavobacteriales bacterium. Taxonomy (GTDB): domain Bacteria; phylum Bacteroidota; class Bacteroidia; order Flavobacteriales; family BACL11. Next base: position 12,920 of record PBAG01000039.1, read on the forward strand.
AATAAGTTCAACTTTTTTAAAATCATTATTAAAAGCATAATATGTTCGTAAATTGGAAACAGAATCTATGAATTCAATTTCAGAACTTGAAAAATTCAATTTTACACTATTAACATTTCGTGGGTCGGTTATATCCCAAACTCTTGTTTGAGAACTTGCATTTGATATGATGTATTTTCCAAGTTGATTATTTGAAACACTCTCAATATCTCTAAAATGTAAAATGTTATCATTAAGTCTTAAATTTCTTCGAGCATTTAATTGAATATAATTAAGCCAACCTATTGCATTATTTTCAGTGTAGTTATAGTTAATATCAATATTAATTTGGTCAGAATTGGAAAAAAATTCACTAAAATTTGTATTTGTTTTAGCATAAGCAGTGGCGTAATCATAAACTATATTACTAATGCTTATGTTTGAAATAAAACTATTATTTGCATTAATTGAAAAGGATGAAGGATTTAGAGATCTTGCCGCAACAGATGTCTTTATTTTAACAAGAGATGAATTTTCAATATTTGGAAAATTAAAATTGAATGAGTAGGAATTAATTATTCCAAATCTTTCACCATACCACTCTCTTCCCGACTGAATTAAATTCTCATTGTTTATCTCATGAATCTGAAAATCATTAAATGAAGTAATTATTTTATCGAAATTTGAAAAAGTAGGCTTTTGCGAAATTCTTTTTCCACTAGATCCTGTGTCAATTGACAAATAGTAAAAATTTTGATCTGCATAAAGATGATATTGAAAATCAAAAACACTGTTTAGGCTATCGTATACCCATTTATTTGCTGATTCTCCAAAAAATAACAAATAATCTTCAGAGTTAAAAATTCCATTTCCGTTAATGTCAATTATTTCTATTGCATTTTCTTCTAAGTCATTGTATCTAAATTCAGAACTTAGATTAGGTAACATCCCTCCTCCATTTCCGAATAATCTTATTTTTTCAACTTCTAAATTAGATATATTAATACCTAAATTTTGAAAATCATCATAAGTAATTTGATATATTCCATCTTGGGAGAGAGCAATTTTATACCAATTTCCTGATTGTAAAACAGAGCTTTGCTGTGACATAGATGTTTGACTTACACCAAAAAATATTACAATTAAAAGAATTTTTTTCATAGAATTTAGTCAAATACTTAATTCATATACAACTTAGGACTCAAATTAATCTTTTACAAATTTACTGAAAATACTAGATAAGGTTTTTAAAAACATATTAGTTTTTTTATTATTTATCTTAAAATAAAAAATGCTATAGTCATAAATAACAATCAATTATCAAACGTTTTGGTTAAGCATTTATTTCATATTTTTCTTCTTAGCAAAAGGGAAAAACAAAATAAATGTTTATTTTTGTGTGGATCTAATCATGAAAAGATAAAATATGTTTAACAAAATATCAAGATTAATACTTCTTATTTCTATTTGTGTTTTTACTAGTTTTGATACAAAAGCTCAGGACCCAGCATTTAGCCAGTTTTATGCAAACCCTTTATACCTTAACCCTGCTTTTGCCGGTGCTGCCCCTAANGGAGCTCCTAGAACTAATTTAAACTACAGNGATCAATGGCCAGGAATTGGAAGAACATTTGTAACAACATCTGTTTCATATGACAAGCATGTTGACAAAGTTGGTGGTGGTTTAGGAGTTTTAATTTTGAATGATAGAAGTGGTGATGGAAACATACAGCTTAATACTGCTTCATTAATTTATTCATACAATTTATCTGTTAGTAGAACATTTGCCATCAAAGCAGGTTTTGAAGCATCATTTAGAATGCTAAATTTAGATTGGTCTGAACTAACTTTTGGAGATATGATTGATCAAAAATATGGATTCATNTANCCNACTCAAGAAAANATNGACAATAACCCAACAAGTGTTCANTANCCTGACTTCTCTACTGGTTTCATTGGATACACTGANAATCTATATTTTGGATTTGCNGCTCANCACCTCACTCAACCAGAACAAGGTTTTATAAGTGAGAGTCAGCTTCCAACAAAATTTACTGTACACGCTGGAGGTAATTTCCCACTTAATAAATATGCAAACAACATAACAACACTATCTCCGGCTTTCTTGTACCAATCACAACAAGATTTTCAACAATTTAATTACGGCTTGTATGTTTACAGAGGCCCTATNGTTGGAGGGCTATGGGCAAGAAATAGTGTTGAAAATTTTGATGCATTTATCTTAATGGTAGGTCTAATACAAGATAATTTTAAATTTGGATATAGTTATGATATAACTGTAAGTAATCTCAAAAATAGTAATACACTTGGGGCACATGAGATTTCATTTACTCTATATATGCCAACAAAAACAAGGTCCAAATCATTTAATACAATAAGTTGCCCACAATTCTAGTTATAATTAAAATTTAAATTATGAAAATAAATAAATTAATTTTTGCAATTAGTATAGCATTTATAATAGGCTCATGCTCAAAACAGCAATCTTCTGTTACAGGATGGGATTATAACAATTCAAAAAACGGTGGATTTGAAGTAAATACAAACTTCAAAGAACAGATGACAGGTCCTGGACTCACATTTATCGAGGGTGGATCTTTCACTCAAGGAAGAATAGAACAAGATGTTATGTACGACTGGAACAACGTTCCCAAAAGAGTTACTGTGTCATCTTTCTATCTTGATGAAACAGAAGTTAGAAATGTAGATTACAGAGAATACCTAACCTGGCTAAAAAGAGTATATGGAAGTTCTTATCCTGAAGTTTACAATAAATCATTACCAGATACTCTAGTGTGGAGAGATAAACTTGGCTACAATGAGCCGTATGTAACTCAATACCTAAGACATCCGGCATATGATAACTACCCAGTTGTTGGTGTTTCATGGAGTCAGGCAAATGATTTTTGTGTTTGGAGAACAGACAGAGTTAACGAGAGAATTTTAATTAACGAAGGAATTTTGAAAGAAGATCCTGAGCAAATTGATGATAATACTTTTAATACAGAAGCATATTTAGCTGGTCAATATGATGGTATACAAGGAAGATTATTAAGAAATTATGACCCATCTACTGGGGAGAAATTTAGAAAAGTTAAAATGGAAGACGGAATTTTACTACCGAAATATAGGCTTCCAACTGAGGCAGAGTGGGAATTTGCAGCTCTTGGATATGTAGGTAACACAAATGAAGAAAATGTTGCTGACAGAAAAATTTATCCATGGAATGGTGCATCACTCAGAAACAGTGATAAAAACAACCAAGGTGAAATTATGGCTAACTTTAAAAGAGGAAGAGGAGATAATATGGGGGTCGCTGGTAATTTGAATGACAATGCAGACATAACAACTGACGTCCGCCATTATTGGCCAAATGACTACGGTCTTTATAACATGGCAGGTAATGTTTCAGAGTGGGTTCTTGATGTTTACAGACCTGTAACTGAACAAACTAGTACAACAGACCATAGACCATTTAGAGGTAACGTTTACCAAACACCTCTTACTGATGAAGATGGATTTTTAGCTGAAAAAGATAGTTTGGGAAGAATGGTAATGGTAGACGTTGATGTGCAAGAAAATGCATATAGAAGAAATTATAAAAAAGCAGATAATATTAATTATTTAGATGGAGATATAGAATCTCAAATGGGTATAGACTGGAACACGTTCCTAAACGAAAAGTCAGATAAAGATACTTCTGCAATTAAGTTAGATAAGTGGAACACCTCTGCTTCAAAATATAAGGACCCAGCCAAAACTGGCAACAGTAGTGAAATGTATGATTATGGTGGATCCTCACTTATTACTGATAGAACAAGAGTTTATAAAGGAGGATCTTGGAAAGACAGAGCTTACTGGTTAAATCCAGGNACAAGAAGATTCTTAGACCAAGATCAATCTTCAGATGCCATTGGTTTTAGATGTGCGATGGACAGAGTTGGTGCTCCAAAAAGCAACTANAAAGAAAACCAAAGAAGAGGAGTTGATTACAGCAAAAAGTAAAATTTAATAAAATTCAAAAAAGAAAAACTTCATTTTTTTAAATGAAGTTTTTTTTTAGTATGCAGATTTCAAAACTTCATAAAATATTTTTACAGAATCCTNGTATTTCAACTGACAGTAGACGTGCTACTAAAGATTCATTATTTTTTGCTTTAAAAGGGGAAAATTTTAACGGCAATGAATACGCAGAGGAAGCAATTAACAAAGGATGCAAATATGCTATTATCGATGAATTAAAATATAAAAAAAGTAAAAATTTTATTTTAGTTAAAGACTGTTTGAAAACATTACAAGAACTTGCCTTGTTTCACAGACGTACTTTAAATATTCCTGTGATAGGAATAACAGGAAGTAACGGTAAGACTACTTCTAAAGAACTNATACACTCATGNCTTTCAACNGAACTCAAAACTGCGTTCACAAAAGGAAATTTAAATAATCATATAGGGGTTCCTCTTTCATTGTTAGAGATTAATCAAAAACATAAAATTGCAATCATTGAAATGGGTGCTAATCATGAGGGTGAGATAAAATTTTTATGTGAAATTGCAAATCCAAATTTTGGAATAATAACGAATATNGGAAAAGCTCATTTAGAAGGNTTTGAAAGTTTCGAGGGTGTTAAAAGAACTAAAAACGAACTNTTTAATTACATAAGAGAAACTGGTGGAANGGTATTTNTAAATAACNATGATGAAATGCTAAGAANACTTTCAACAGATATTAAATCTATAAAGTATGGNAAAAGTGGTGACATANTTGGAGAAGAACTACCCTCNTCAATTTTCTCTGAACTAATTTATAATGGCAATAAAATNTCTAGCCATCTTATAGGAGACTACCAATTTTACAACATNATGCTNGCAATATGTGTNGCTGATTATTTTAANATTNAAGAAAAAAATATAATCAATGCAATTAAATCATATAAGCCTGTAAACAATAGATCTCAAGTTATTGAGAGCAAAAATAACCTCATAATTCTTGATGCATATAACGCAAACCCTACAAGTATGTATGAAATGATAAAATCATTTAGTAAAATTGACAAAAAAAACAAAGTTTGTATTCTAGGAGATATGGCAGAACTAGGTGACTATTCAAAAAAAGAACATTTAACAATTGCTAAAATGATTAAAAATTTAAATCTTAGATATTATTTTGTTGGAAGAGAGTTTTTAAAATTAAATCAAAAAAATTCGTTCGAGAACATAGATCACTTAATAAAACATTTAAAAAGCAACCCATTATCTAGTTCCACAATACTTGTTAAAGGATCAAGATCCCAACAATTAGAAAAAATTGTAGATATTTTATAAATTATCACAAACTGTCCATTATCATTTTTCTAAAAATTACATAGAAAAAAGATATAAATAAAGAAACAATAGTAGCTATTAAAATTACTATAAAAATAGATAGCTTTTTATCTTCTAATGGAAGTATAGGCCTATCAATAACCTGTATTATAGGAGTTTGATTCAATAAAGTAAGTTTAGACATTTCAATGTTCTTTACCAGCTCCAAGTACATTGTATTTAAAACCTCGACATTTCTCATTAGTTGTAATTCCTTCAGCCTGCCAGAAGCCTTAATTATTCTTTGATTAATGTCTTTTGTTCTTGCATAATCCTCTTCAGATTTTTGAAGTTCAATAAAAACAGAATCGGCTCTATTTTGAAGAAATTCAATTGTATTTGTAGATTGTTTTGTTTGATATTGTATGTACATTCTACTCATTTCATCAATCAAATTTTCTGAAAATAGTTTTGCGAATTTTTCATTTTTTGAGAAAAATGATAAGTAAATAATATCTGTTTCATCATTTCGAATATCAACAGACAAATCATTTTCTATAATATTTTGCCAAACAAGAGTGATTATGCTATCATGAACCACATTAAATTGATCTCTAAAATTTATTTTTGAAAGATCTTTATGTTTATCCCAATCAGAATTGAGTTCATTTATTGATATGTAGTGATTTATGAATAAATCTTTTTTATTTGAAATTATTTCTGATCTAAGCAATGTTTTAGAAATCACCCCTCTTGATTTAAGTAACTCCATAATATTTGCTTGACTAAAAGTTGAATTTGATGACGAAAACAAATCAAAACCTAATTGGCTAGCAATTCCAGAAACAGAAGAAAGTGGAGTTGACTTTTGTTTATCTTCAACAACAAAACTCAGTTCTGCTTGATATTTTGATTCTTGAAAAAAATTGATGACTACAAAAATTGAAACAAAAAAAAGTGTGAATAGAATTATTTTCACAGATTTAGATAAAATCTCTTGCTTTATTTCCTTTAAAGAAAACAAAATATCTTTTAATTCTATTTCTTTATTTTCAGACATTTTTACTGAGTTTGCACTCTATCAACTAAGACCCAAAGAGTTAAAACTGCAGAAATTTTTAGCATAGCATTCTCTATTTGTTCATTCCAATCTATATTGCTTTTATTTTTTCTCTTGTTCTTCACACTTTTACTTGTAACACGAATTGTTGAGCCTTTTGTAACTTTTGGGGATAACTTAAAAAGGAAAAAATTCTTGGATTTTTTGGCAATTCCATTTGGATAAACTACAACTGTATTACTTTTATCATTAGACTTGCTAAATCCTCCAGCAAAATTTTTGACATAATAGTTAGCTCTTTTACTATTAAAAAAAGGTGCACTTATTGAATTTCCCTGAAGGTTCATTAACTCTCCTGTTATGTGTACAACATCCATAGTTTTGGGAATGACTATGCTATCATTTTCATGAAGAACTAAATTATGCTTTGAAGTTTTTGATTTCAAGGCTTTTTCAAGATCTAAATAAACCATTTCGGTATTTGTAATTTGAGTTGTATTTTTTAAATCTTGTCTAAAGAAATCAGCATTATTTTTTTCTAGTTGCCTAGTATAAATTGATGCTATTTTTGGATCATTTAATATAGACTTTTTTAATTCCTCCGAAATATTCATTTCACTTGACTGAATTAAATTATCTTCCATTGTTTTAAATTTCCTAAACATTTTTACTCCGTCCATATAAGCATAGCTTGTTAATCCACCAGCTCTTTCAATTAAAGAAGAAATTTTTTCATTTTTTCTTAAAAGTGCATAGGTCCCAGGATACTTAACCTCACCTAAAATTTTAACATTAATAGCTGGTTCAAAATCTGGATTAGATCTAACAAATATTTGATCAAAAGGCTTAAGCTCAAAATCCTCAGCTTCTTTACTTAGTACAAGGTCACTTCCTATTGAAACTTGCTTTACAATCGCTCTTCTTGGCTTTAATTTATTTGTATTAATATCATAATCCATAATTCTTGAAACTTCAACTCTGCTTCCTTCAGCTTGTTGTGTTAACCCCCCTGCAAGAAAGAGAGCAGATTGTAAACTCATGCCATCACCATAATTAAAGGTTCCTTCTTGTCTTACTGCACCCTCAACTGAAATATTGAAATTATCATCAAAATCATCGATGGAAAGAACATTAACAACATCATATTCTTTCATTATTAAATTATCAACATGATTCGGATCTTCCAGTATACTTTCTAAATTAACTGAGATGTGTGTTTTGGTACGATCCTCATTTAGTCTTATTATATATACCTTGTCTAAAAAAGTTTTTTGAGAAATACACTTTGACCTATTTAATAAATCGAGTAACTTTTCACCATTTTTATA
>PBAG01000040.1 GCA_002715885.1 Flavobacteriales bacterium
TGTTAATTCAAGCTGTGTTACTACTCTTCCGCCACCGCCGCCACCAACTACATCCTTAATTAGTAATTGTGGAGACTTCGTTGCAGGGCCTACTGCCTGGCCATATGTACTTGTAGCAACAACCCCAGATTCTGGAGCAGTTAGTCAAGGGGCTCAAACATTTACTATGAATGTAGTCGACACTGCAAGTGGAGCAAGCTTTAGGGTTGCTAAAACAACAGCCAATGGAAATTGGTTCTTTGGACCTGCAATACCAATAACTCTTGGGGCCAATACCATCACTGTAGCTGCGGTTACTTTTGATAGATCTGTTAAATTTCAGTTCTCAAATGGAGATGTAGAATTTGATGCTTTAAGCCTAAATGGTGACACCTCAGATTGTTCTGTTGCAATTGCTGGTTGTACAGATTCTTCAGCTACAAATTACGACCCAACAGCCACAATTGATGATGGATCTTGTGTTTATTGTGTTTATGGGTGTGTGGATTCGCTAGCTTGCAACTATGACCCTGTTGCAACTTGTGACGACGGGAGTTGTTTAAGCGTTTTTGGCTGTACAGATACTCTTGCCTGTAACTATGATCCACTTGCAAATTGTGATGATGGAAGCTGTTTGAATATTTATGGATGTACCGACTCTCTTGCTTGTAACTTTAACCCTATTGCAACTTGCGACGACGGGAGCTGTTTAACGATTTATGGGTGTACTGACACTCTTGCAATTAATTATAACCCATTAGCCACATGTGATGATAGTAGCTGTATTTATGGGTACTACATAACATTCCAACTTGACATGAGGGGTGTGACAAGTGTAAGTTATATAACCCCAGAGGTTAACGGTATGTTTAACGCTTGGTGTGGAAACTGCAACCCGCTGGAAGATTTGGATGGAGACTCTATTTGGGAAACAACACTTCTGCTTGACGCAGGAACTTATGAATACAAATATTCTGTAGATAACTTTACAGTTGAAGAAAATTTATTTGCAGGAGACAGTTGTACCGTTTCAAATTTTGGCTTTACCAATAGAATTATCACCGTTAATCGTGACACCGTTTTACCTCCAGTTTGTTGGGAGCAGTGTGAAGACTGCAACTCTGGCCCTTCATCATATAATGTGACTTTTAGACTAGACATGAGCGAATATGTTGGGCCTCCATTTAATACTCCAGAGGTAAATGGAACCTTTAATAATTGGTGTGGAAGCTGTTGGGCCATGGAAGATCCTGATGGTGACAATGTTTGGGAGTTTACTGCGCTAATAGGTGCGGGTGACTCAATTCAATTTAAGTATTCTGCCGATAATTGGAATATTCAAGAAGAGCTTGATTCGTCACTATCTTGTGTTTATATTGGTTTTGACCCTGGAGCTCCAAATGGCTGGGGATATGTAAACCGTTTAGAAGTTATTAATTCTGAAACTGTTTTAGATTTAGTTTGTTGGGAAGAATGTGTCGAATGTCAGGGGCAGTCTTCTGTATCTGAAAACAATATTAACAAATTGTTGCTATTTCCAAACCCTTCTGAAGGAGTCATAAATATTAATTCGGATCAGGAAATTATATCGTGTCAAGTTCATGATATACTAGGTAAGCTTATTTATTCAAATAAGAATCTAAACAACAAAAACCAACATGTCATTAGTTTAGACAAAGATGGCTTGTATTATGTAACTGTATACACTGAAAGTGGAGTATATTCAAACAAAGTAACGATACAGAAATAGAATGAAAAAACTTTTCTTATTGCTTTCTTGTTTTTATTTGCATCTCTCTGTTTTTGGGCAGGCGTGGAGTCTTATTTGGGANGAAAATTTTTCTGGAAACAGCCTAGATCAATCAGTTTGGACACATGAACTGGGAACCGGAAGCCAAAATGGACTNTGGGGCTGGGGAAATGGCGAGTTACANTTTTATCAGTCAGGAAATGCNGAAGTTAGTAATGGAACNTTAAAAATTATTGCAAAAGAAGAGCCTGCTGGCTTAACAGACAGCTGGGGAAATACNATGTATTATAGCTCTTCAAGAATAAAAACAGACAATAAGTTCACTGTAAAATATGGTAAAATTGAAGCNAGAATNAAAACTGTAAACGGTGAGGGNTTCTGGCCNNCTTTTTGGATGCTGCCCTCNGGAGGTCAGTGGCCATGTGATGGGGANATTGANATTATGGAACAATGGGGTAATGACTGGCCAACCAATGTNACAACAGGGGCTGCACACATAGGAACCTGCCCACATTCACAAGCAACNCACCACTACAGGTCTTTTCAACACCAAAGCACAACTGGCAATTATGCNTCNGANTTCCATATTTACTCNATTGTTTGGGATGAAGATTTTATTGCTTGGTATGTAGATAATACTAAGGTTTATCAGGTNTCNCCTACCAACTTTCCAACAATTCCAGGTCAACATAGCTGGCCGTTTAATTCTAATGACTGGTATTTAATATTAAACCTTGCAATAACCCAAAGTGGCCCAAATTCATTAACTGTCTTTCCATCCCAAATTGAGGTTGACTATATAAAGATTTATGAAAACACAGGTATACTTGGCTGTAAAGACCCTCAGGCGTTAAACTATAACTCAAGCGCTACTATTGCCAATGGAAGCTGTGAATATCAAGTAACCTTTAAGGTAGATATGAATAATGTTTCCTCTTCTTTTTCAGTTCCTGAAGTAAATGGAACGTTTAATAACTGGTGTGGTAATTGTTGGCCTATGCAAGACCCCGATGGTGATGGGGTTTGGGAAAAACAAGTTGTCATGCTTGAAGGGTATTATGAGCTAAAATATAGTGCTGATAATTGGGCTATCTCTGAATCTCTTGATCCAGGCTGGGGGTGTACAAACGGAAATCCTCAATATACTAACAGGGTTTTGGTGGTTGATGAAAATAGAGTCATATGTCCTCAGTGGGGAATGTGCACGCCAACATGCAACTCCATAATTATTTCAGAGATAAATGAAAGCTCCGAGCCTGAAAAAACATTATTTCCAAATCCGAGCAATGGAATTGTGAATTTTAAAAACAATGAGTATTCAAAACTAGAAGTTATTGATGTTTTAGGCAAGTCTGTTTATTTAAATAGCCTAATTAAAAACACTAAATCCATTAATCTTAGTCACTTACCAAGTGGTTTTTACAACTGCATTTTTAGCTCTGATAAAAAACAAGATGTTCAAAAAATACAACTTATAAAATAACCTTTATGTACAAATCATATTTATGGATACTGTTAATTGCTGTGTTTTCTTCATGTACGAATAAACAAGCAACACCCCCCTCCTTTTATATCGATAAGCAAGAAGAAAAAAAGATAGATGTCTTATTAAGCAAAATGNCCATTGAAGAAAAAGTAGGTCAAACATGNCAAATTACTTTAGATGCAATTCTTCAAAAAGACGAATCAAATAAGCTTATTGAGCCCCACCAAATAGATTTAAAAAAACTTGATGAGGCGATAAATAAGTTTAAGGTTGGNTCTGTGCTAAATGTTTCCAACCACACATTTACTTTAAACAAATGGAATGGAATTGTTAAAACAATTCAGGATGTTGCAACAAAATCAAACTCAGCAATTCCTATTATTTACGGTGTTGACGCAATACATGGGGCGACATATATTCAAAAAAGCACGCTGTTTCCACAAGAAATTGGACTCGCTGCCAGTTGGGATACATCGCTTGCTAAAAAAATGGGAGAAATTACAGCCTATGAAACTAGAGCATCCGGGGTGCCCTGGAACTTTTCGCCTGTACTTGATCTTGGTAGAAACCCTATTTGGTCTAGATTTTTTGAAACTTTAGGGGAAGACACATATCTTGCAAAAACAATGGGCTCAAAAATTGTTGAGGGCTATCAAGGATCGGGTAGTATTAATGAAAATCATGTTGCTGCTTGCCTAAAACACTACGTTGGATATAGCGTGCCAAGAACAGGAAGAGACAGAACTCCCGCGCTTATACCAGAAAGAACAATGTTAGAGTATCACCTACCCCCATTTTATGAGTCAATAAAAAGCGGAGCTCTCACTGTAATGATAAATAGTGGTGAGGTGAATGGGATTCCTGGCCATGCAAACAAACACTTATTGACTGATGTGCTAAAAGAAGACTGGGGTTTTGCTGGTTTTGCCGTTTCTGACTGGGAAGATTTTATTAACCTGTACAAGGTTGCTCAAACAGACTCTACTATAAAAGATGCAATTTCAACAGCAATAAATGCCGGCGTGGATATGAGTATGGTCCCAAATAACCCACAATACAAAACATATTGTAAAAGCCTAATAGAATTAGTTAAGGAGGGCCGGGTAAGCAAGAAAAGACTAGACGATGCAGTAAGAAGGATATTGAGAGTTAAGCTCCGACTAAATTTATTTGAAACTCCGTATACCAATATGGAAAACTACCCAAGCTTTGCCTCTGAAAACCACAAAAAAANCGCTTANATGGCGGCCGCAGAGTCTATAACTCTGCTAAAAAACAAAGGGGCTTTGTTGCCCGCTAACACNTCATCTAAAGTAATGGTAATTGGACCAACGGCTAATAGCCTAAATTGTTTAAATGGAGCGTGGACACACACTTGGCAAGGAATAGACCCTCAATACAATAACACTGAAAATCCAACTATTTATGAAGCAATAAAAAAAGGCACAAAATCATCTGATCTTTACCAAGGCTCTATAATGAAAATGGTTGAAGGGGATGAGGCAGACTTTCCTTCATATGATTTGACTGTTGCTGTAAAGAATGCAAAAAATTATGATTTTGCCGTTGTTTGTCTTGGAGAGCTTCCCTCAACGGAAAGGCCGGGAGACATTTACACTCTTGACATGGCCAAAGAACAAAGAGAAATTGTAAAAGAGCTTTCAAAAACAGGTGTTAAAATTGTTCTTGTCCTGATAGAGGGGAGGCCAAAAATAATCTCTGACATTGAGCCTTTAGCAGATGCTGTAATTCAATGTTATTTGCCTGGTGATCAAGGTGGGCAGGTATTATCTGATATAATTTTTGGAAAAATAAACCCTAGCGGAAAGCTACCATATACCTACCCAAGACATAATGGTGTTATAATGCACTATGATCATAAACAATCAGAGCTAATAAATGCCAACACATGGAAAAATGACTTTTTCAACCCACAATATGAATTTGGTTTTGGTCTAAGCTACACGAATTATGAGTACTCAAATCTAAAGATTTCAAAAAATGTCTTTTCCCCCTTAGACAAGACAATTACTGTAAGTGTTGATGTAAAAAACACTGGCGGTAAAGCTGGAAAAGAAGTTGTTCAGCTATACTCAAGAGATCATTTTGCGTCAATTTCACCCCCGCTAAAAAAGCTTGTTCGATATGCCAAAATTAATCTTGACCCTAATGAAATAAAAACAGTTTCATTTACATTAGACATTAAAGAGCTTGGGTTTTACAATGCAGATAATGTTTGGGTTAACGAGCCAGGAAAACACTCGTTTTTTATCAACAATTTAGAAGATTCCTTTGTGATAACTAATTAGTGGTGAAGTGGAGAAAAAAAATATCTTTCTTGTTGTTTGCAACATTTATGATGGTTAATTTTATTTGTGAAGCACAAAACACAGACAGTACATTTAACAAAAAAATGGCCTTTAAAAGCGCTACCCTCTCAATAAAAGACCCGGTATCAAACATAAAATTTGGTGGTTACTTTAGGTTTTTCGGATACATAAGAGATTTGCCCACAATGTATCCTCTTGATATTCCAAGCTATTACTACGGTGTTTATCCTCAACAAACAACCATCTCGGTTGGGACGGGCTATAGAGAGCCGATGATGTTGTTGTCTATTGGTGGTACTGCAAAAAAAAACATCACATTTGGAACAGACCTAATGCTTAATAGCGCGTATGACGGCAATTTTGAAAATAGCAGCATTTCCCTGAACCTTGGAACTAATTTTTACTCAACACTTGTTTCTGACTTTGGAAAGTTCAAAGTTCATGCTGGTGGAATTTCTTGGTACCGACAAAGCAAACTTACTGTTTGGGCCGAAGAAGGCTATTTGCGCTATAGTTTGTTTGAAAGAGCTCCATACGACCCCTTAAACAAAAACGCTGTGGATCGATATAAAAAATATTATGAACAAGGGGCAATTGATCAAGATTTGCGCTTTGGAAATGTTGCTTTTCAAGGAATAACTTTTAGCGGAAATAGTTTCCCTTGGTGGTTTACTGATGGGGTTGCGTTTCAAGGTATTTTAGGAAAAACACAAAACAATATTGCAAATATTGTTTCACCGGGCAAAGATGATTATTGTTTTGGGCTTCGTCTAAATAAAACAAATCAAAAAAAAGATAGCTATGCCCTTAACTATTTTAGCTCAAAGACAGCAACTGATTCAACCTCTTATATTAAACGAGAGTATGACATCTCAACATTTGAGTTTAATTTAAACATAAAAAAGCTCAACTTGTTTGGTGAAATTGGTTTTGGCTCATATCAGTCTTCTACTTTCGAACGCACCTATGGTGAAGCAATCGTTGTTAATCTCTCTACACCCAAAGAGTATACCTTGCTTCCAATACAAATTCAGTATGCAAGAATTGCCCCAGAGGCCGTAAATGTAAATTCTTCATTTACCAACACCTCTGTGTCTGAACTTGTTCAAACCACCGTTATTGAAGAAGGTGGTGAACCAACTATTATGACTGGCTTTGGTGGGCCTGTCTCAAGCTTAGGTTATTTAGCAAACAACCGTGAAGGGTTGAGCTTTAACACAGAGCTTGAAATAAATGACTTTACCGTTTCTGGTGGGTTTGGGTTTTATTCTGAATTAAGCCGAATCAATTCTGTTTTATCATATAATCATATTTCAACTGGTCTTTTCTTGTCAAGAATATCATACTTCAGCACAGGCTATGGTCCGTACGGACATCTTAACTCATACTATCGTGGGGTTTATGAAAATGTTCCAATAACTGACAGCACCCTTATTGATTCAATTGGAGCGCCACTTTTTGACAAATTTTTTTGCTCCTCTGACCTCCATTTAAAATATAAAACAAAGTTGTTTGGCAAAGATTTATATCTTTTTTCTTTATCAAATTACAATACTGCTCAAGATTTTTTAAGCATCCTTCCAACTATATCAAAAGATGCTTTCATAAAACAACTGAATCATCAGTTTGATGTTTGTTATGCTCTTGCGCCCAAGGTTTCAATTGTTTTAAAACATGCATATGAAAGGGTTGTTGCTAGTGACAAAACAGAGCTTGACAGATATGACCCTTTTCCAGCACCAAATATTCCGGGTAGAGAAGATTTAGGTGTTGTCGGCTATGAGCCAACATTTAAGGCTAGAAATCAATACGGCCAAATTTTGGGCTTAGGGCTTGATATAATGATAGGTGAAGGGGCTTTTTTGTTTTTAAGGCACAGCCAGTTTAGTTTTAAAGACAAAAACTTTATTGAAACCAACATTAAAGGAAGTGAGACAACAATAGAACTAAAAATTAACTTCTAATGAAAAAATTTACAATAAAAACTATTTTATTTTGTACGCTTCTTCCAACAGTTAGCTTTGCTCAGATGTTCCAAAAGGTTTGGTATGACGGAAATTCTAGGGCAATGTTTTATAGAGACGCTCTAACAGGTGACTTAAAAGATAGCGACACAACTTCAACAAGAAGTGAGGGCGAGGGATATACTGCAATAGATTTGGGAATGCATTTTACCCCAAATGAAGAAATCGAAATTTTTTCTGAAATAAGAGTAAAAAACGATTTTGGCTACATGTGGGGGGCTGGAGCATATGTTGATTTAAGAAGGCTCTCTATTAAAGGGGTCCTAAATAACCGAGTAAGCTTCAATATTGGAGACATGTACTTAAAACAAACTGATTTTACACTTAACAATTTTAACCAAGAATTATCAAAGTATGAGCCAAATGTATTTCAGGCCTATAAAGATTTAATCGATTACGAAAACTTTTATATGAACAATTACTGGAGAATGCAGGGGTTGCAGTCTAATTTTTCATATACTTTTTATAATTCTATTGAGTCTGTTGAGGCAGACCTTTTTGCGAGTAGAGTAAGGGGTGTTCAGTGGCTAGGAGAGCCTGAATTGCTTATGCTTGGCGGTACATCTATAATTAAACTTGAAAACAATATCTCCATTGGCGTTAATTATGTAAACTCGTTTGAGGTGCAAAGCTCAAGCCTAGACACAGCAACATATTATAACCCTGTAACCAACCTTCAGCTTAAATACAAAAAAAGGGCTGGCGGTCTAAAATATTTTTTAAGTATTGATTTTGGTGGTTCAAGCAGAGGATGGAATAAAAACAATGGGGGGGCTGATTTCGAAACAAGCGGAGGTTTTTTACGAGGGAAGACTAAGGTTGTAGCCAGAAACTTTAATTCTACGTTAGGTTTTAAATATATATCTCCTGAATTTAGGAGTGCTGGCGCTCAAACAAGAAGGGTAAATTTTATGTCAGTCCCATCTTCTTATGCTTACTATACAAACAACACTATTTTGAGGCCTGTTAGCATGATGGACATAATAACAGACCCCAACATTTATAATCACCGGCTGTCCACCTCTCTAATGCAATACAACATTCTTTATAGTGCCGTATTGCCCTATGGTGAAGCAACTCCAAACAGAGTTGGAGGCGACATGGTTTTTAATTATAAAAACAACAACAGTTCTCTCTTAGCTTCTGCAGACATTGCATACTTTCAAGAAATTATCGGTCAAGGAACTACACAAAGGCGGTCTTTAGTTTCTTCAGGCCTTTCTTTAAAAGCTAATATTGACAAGCTAATCGGCTTTGATAACAAAACTCAGCTTGAGCTGTCTATAATAAGTGAAGGGGTTACCCGTGGGGGTGATGAAATTGAATCAATTTCATTTAATTCTTCTTTACTAAGCGCAGGTTTAAGCTATGAGCTTTTTGAAAATCTAAAAATAATTGGGGGAACAAAGTCATTTACTGGGTCAGGAAACGAAGTAGGTGTTCAAAGAGATGAATACGACCAAATAATAGGCTTTGAATTGTTAGATTTTAATTCAAAAGAAAACATTATGTTGATTGGTCTTCAGTACAACTTTACAAAAGACATATACTTCAGCTTGCAAACAAACAAGATAGACTTTGATGACAAAACAAGTGAAACAGAAAAGCTCTCGCTGAATAGAATTTATTTTATGTTTAATATGAATTTATAAAAAATGAAAAAAATTACTTACTTATTAATTTTAACCACTATGTGTTTCTTTTCGTGTGAAAAAGAGGAAATTGAAGGGCCTAGTCTTAATGATCTTTTTGGACAGCTTAGCATCATAGAAGATTTTCGTGTTGTTGGAGATTCTGCTAGTTTTACTAATGGGTCTGTTTATTTTACTGCGGAGTTTTCAAAAATTGTGGACTGGAAAATCACTATTACAGGTCTCTCCTCTGGTGGAAAAAAGATAATTGCTGGAAAATCCAACAAAATCAATGCGGCTAATAGCATGTGGGGTGGGGAGGTTTCTTATTTGCCCTTCTTTGTAAATGAATCTTGTGCCGTGAGACTTACTTTTGATGCGCATCCAGATACCATTAATGATTTTTTAATTATTACTGAGGCCAAAACATATGGAAACGGAAGCGAGGTAATTATTGCAGATTTTGAAGCTGGCTGGAACCCAAATTTTGGTGAATTTTTTAATTCTGGTATGGTCAGAAAAATAGAAAGCCCTGGAGCTGGTCAAGGAACAAGGTACATGGTTCAAGAATCAGCACCAAATGGCTGTCCATGGGATTGGTTAATTGGGTATGTAGATTATTATTTTGATTATTGGTTACAGCCCACAACTTTAAATGCAGACCCAGATAACGTCTATTTTAATATAATGATTCATGGCGACAGTACATTATCCCCCGACAATGTTCCAAATTCGTTGTTTAAAATAGAGTTTTATGAAGATGAAAATCAAGATGGTTTTTGGAGCCAAAATAATGAGGACATGCTTTTTCATGAGTTTTTAGTTGATTGGAATGGTTGGAAAATGATTTCTATTAAATACAGTGATTTGGAAATTTCCGGAGCAGCTCTTAATGGGGGAAGTGGCAATAAAATTCGTGAGCCAAACAAGCTCACAAAAGTACGAACTCTGTTGTTGGCTGACCCCTATGATCAGGCTGACCTGAACAGTTGTTCGGGTTTTGCAAAAGCCGATGTAGATTATATTGTTTGGAGTGAAGGAAGTCCAATTTTAGACCAATAAATATGTTTAGACTGTTTATTTTTCTTTTTTTGATAATTAGCTCATGCAAGAACCTTGATTTGTTGACGCTATACGATGTGGAAATTAAAAACACTGAAGGAATAAATGGCTTTACCTCAACAGAAATTTTCACAACGGGTGGTAGCGATGAGGTCTGGGGAATGAGTGGAAAAGATGAGTTTTGTAACCCCTTTCGTTTTTCCTCTTTTGATGCCAGCGTAAATTATTCTAAAATAAATGAGGCTGCATCGGCACAAGTAAAAAGCAGTAATTCTGTTAGTGTTGATAGAAAGTATAATCTTCCTACTGTAAAAATAAAGGACAGAAAACGAGCTCCTAAAAATTCCATACACCTGAAAACCGAAAAAAACCCAGCTTGTGAATGGATAGGAATGGGTATTGGTTGGGATGGTTGGCAGGGTAAAGATATGAGTCGCATCATGCAAAGTGCTGCTATTGAGTTTGTTGCTAGAGTAGACAAAGGTTATATAACAAGCCTTCCTATTGTTTTTATTTTGGAGGACTATTCAGAAAATCAATGCTATGCTACCGCAAACTATCTTGGAATTGAAGGGGGNAAAATAGACGAGTCCTGGACAAAAGTTATTGTCCCCTTGCAAAGCTTTTCATACATAAAAAACAANCTTGACCTAACAAACATAAAACANCTTTTATTACAGTGTTATGATGCTACAGATGTTTATTTAGATAATATAAAAATTGTAAGCTATACTCATCCATACAAGAAATTAAATGATAATTTAACCGTTTATGATTCAATAAGCCCTATAACTATTTTTGATGAACAATTAGTTGGGGTTTGGGGNGTTGATATAGATAATTGTAGCAATTTCACCACAAAAAATAAAATGGCTAATCGATACATAAGCATAAAAACCGATTCAAGTGTTTGTGATTGGCTTGATTTTGGAATTAGCTGGAACAATTGGCTTTACACCGATATCAGCAANAATGTAAAAGATTTAATTTTAAGCTTTGATTTAAAAACAAAAAAAGCTGAAGACTTTGTNATATCATTTGAAGATTATTCTGGCAAAAAGCTTTCGTATGTAATAAAAAAGACAGATATNAAAAACAACAAAGAATGGCNGAAAATAAAACTTCCATTACATAAGTTTCCTATACGAAAGTCAAAGGTTGATTTAACTAAAATCAAACAAATTCATTTTGCTTTTAGGTTCAATAGCGAAATCGATTTAGACAATATAATATTAACTAAAAAATAAAATTATGAAAAACACTTTTACTGTCCTTTTTATGATAATATCTCCNCTTTATTTGTCATCACAAGTTTTGTGGGATGACTTTGAGCAAAACAGNATTGGTTACTATGAATTTGTTCATGGAGGCATGACCACAAGATATGCAAACCCTGACCCTTCAAGCTCTGTAAATAGTTCTGCTACATGCGCTCAATATGTTAGAAATCCCGGGGAGCTCTATGATGTATTGGTTATCGTTGGAAATGGCCCTTTAGATGATGTTTCTGCATATGTTGACGGATCAAAAACCATGAGTGTTGATGTTTTCAGTCCTGCCGCTGGAATTCCTGTACAGATTACTTTAGAAGATTCTTCTTTAGCTGGCCCAACAAACTATCCAGTTGGAAGGCATAGTATTTATTTGGGAACAACTACTGTTGCCAATCAGTGGGAAACTATTAGTCTTGCTTTTGATTCAAGGCCAGATGCAAGCATCCCAGANGCTGGCTTAACCTCTGTTATTTTGCTGTTTAATGCAGGGACCAACACAGACGATATATATTATTTTGACAACTTATATGGCCCTGANCTNAACAACCAATGCGATGGGGTTACCATAAACCCAAANCAAAACTTAGCAAACTGGGATTGTAGCTGGAATTTAGGAATGTGTCCTTCTGCCTCNGCATGTGTGGCATATGACTACATGAGCGGGTGGTTAAATCAAGTTTATAACCCCGAAACTAATACGATTAATTCAAGCAAATATTGTGGAGAATACACCAGAAACCCTGATGCAAACGGAGAGGATGTGTTTATTGCATATCCTCTTAATGGAAGTTTTGACATTGGATCAACACCTTATTTTAATATGAAGGTTTATGGCCCACCAACTTCACTATATGTTTCTTTTCAAAATAACGGAACAGAAGTTGTTGGTTTTAATCAGGGTATTTGGCAAAATAATACATGGCAGCAAATAAACTTTGATCTAACACCCTTTCAAAGCGGTGGAATGAGCTTAGATAGAGTCGTTTTCTTTTTTGACCAGGGGCTTGTTAATTGGGATACATACTATATTGATGATATCGGCCTCTCTGCTGCCCCTGTTTCAGTAAGCGAAATCAGTAAAGAGCCTTTTAATTTTTGGATATATTCAAACCCTTTAAATAATGAGTCTGTTATTAAATTTAATCTAGAAGAAAATTCAAGTGTAAAGCTTGAGGCTCTTGATTTACAAGGTAAAAATGTTTCTACTTTTATCGATAATGATTTAAGCCCAGGTGATTACTCTATAAAAATAGGTTCTGAGTTAGCAAATGGCGTTTATCTTATAAAGGCCTTCGTTAATGGTTCGATAATAACAAAAAAAGCTAGTATACATAAATAGCCTTATAAAATGATTAGAGTCTCTTTTGTTTGTGTTTTTTGTTTTATATGCTGTTTTTGTTTTGCTCAAAGTGGACACAACAAAACTGAAATCATTAATACTGATGAGGGGTATAAGCTTTTAAGGAATGGTGAACATTATTATGTCAATGGCGCAGGTGGCGATTCTTATTTAAAGGAATTAGCTGATATAGGTGGTAACTCTATAAGAACCTGGTCTACAGGAAATGGTTTGGCGGTTTTAGATAGTGCTCACAANTATGGTTTAACCGTATGTATGGGTCTGTGGGTTAATCACGAAAGACATGGCTTTGACTATAATGATGAATATTCTATTAAAGCGCAACTAAAAGGCTTTGAAGATGCTATAATTAAAATGCGTGATCATCCTGCTCTTTTGATGTGGGCGNTAGGAAATGAAGTAGACCTTTTTTACACAAACTTCAAGGTTTGGAANGCTGTTGAAGATATAGCCGCTATGATTAAACGGCTTGACCCTAATCATCCAACTATGACTGTGACAGCAGGAATTGATGTTGCAGAAGTGGCAATGATAAAAGAATTTTGTCCAAGTATTGATATACTTGGAATTAATACGTATGGAGGGATTAGCTCTCTTGCAAGTCAAGTAAGAAAATATGGTTGGAAAAAACCATATATGGTTACTGAGTGGGGGCCTTATGGTCACTGGGAGTCTCCAACAGTTAGCTGGGGAGAATCTATTGAAGCAAACAGCTCCCAAAAGGCTAAGATGAGAAAAGACAGTTATATTCATATTTTAGAAGACAAAAAGCTTTGTATTGGTAGTTATTCTTTTTTATGGGGATATAAACAAGAAGTAACNCCTACTTGGTATGGTATCTTCACAAAAGATGGAAGNGGAACTGAAAGTGTCGATATTTTAAACTCATATTGGGCAAAAAACCCTAATAAAAATAAGGCACCACTATTAAATTCTTTTCTTTTAAATGGGAAAACAAAATATGAAAGCATTAAGGTTGGAAAAAGAAAAGAATGTTTGTTTACTCTAGATGTTTCTGATTTTGAAAACGATTCTTTAACTTTTATTTATGAGTTANTGCAAGAAAGTACTGATAAAAAAGCCGGTGGAGATTTTGAAGCAAGCATGGACGCTTTAGATTATAAAATTGTTAGCCAATCGAAAAATTCTATAAAAATAAAAGCCCCTTCAAGATCTGGTGCTTATCGCTTTTATGTTTATGTTAGTGATAATTATAATAATGTTGCTACAGCTAATATTCCNTTTTATGTTAAATAAAAAATAAAAAATGTCATTAATTAATCTTTCCATTGATTGTGTAATTCTCGGTTTTGATGATGATCAAAAATTAAAAATATTATTGATCAAAAAAATTATAAATAANAAAGGTGATATACAGTACGCAATACCTGGTGANCTTTTATCAAATGATGAAGATCTTTTAAGTGGTGCAAAAAGAATTTTAAAGAATTTNACTTCCTTAGAAAANATTTTCTTAAAACAATTTAAGGCTTTTGGTAATCCATTTAGAACAAAAGAAAAAAAGGATCAGTCGTGGCTGAATTTATATAGAAAAAATCCTCAAGAGCGTGTTGTTACTGTTGGCTATCTTTCATTAGTAAAAATGGAGGATTATGTTCCACAAGCCTCTTCTTTTGCTCTTGATGCTGAATGGATAGATCTTGATAAAATACCTCAAGACCTTGCTTTTGATCATAATGAAATTATTAATAGCGGTTTAAGATACTTAAGAACCCAGTTGAATCATAAAATAATTTCAAATCTACTTCCATCAAAATTTACTTTATCTCAACTACAATATATTTATGAAATTTTATTAGATGAAAANTTAGACAAAAGAAACTTTAGAAAAAACATTTCAAAAATTAGTGTAATTAAAAAAACAAAAGAAAAACAGGAAGGTGTTGCTCATAAACCTGCTTACTTATATACTTACCAAAAAGAAAAATTATAAATCGTTCCTTAAGCTAATTCTTTCTTCCCTATTTGCTANTTCCCAAGCAGTTAAAAAAACTAATTTAGTAATATTCTTTATTTTATTAAAGTCTAACTTCTCAATTGTATCACTTGGTCTGTGGTAGTCTTCATGTACTCCATTAAAATAAAATATTACTGGTATATTGTTTTTAGCAAAGTTATAATGATCTGATCTATAATAATATCTATTTGGGTCTTCTTCATCATTATACTTATAGTCCAACTCAAGGCCCGTATATTTTTTATTTATTTCTTCATTTATATTATGTAAATCATAGCTTAATCTATCAGATCCTATTAAATAAACATAATTCCCAGTGGAGTGCCAATCATCTAATCTTCCTATCATATCAATGTTTAGATTAGCAACTGTTTTTTCTAAAGGATATATAGGATTGTCTGTGTAGTATTTACTGCCTAGCAATCCTTTTTCTTCTCCTGAAACTGGCATAACCAATATACTTCTACGTGGCCCGAATCCTTCTTTTTTAGCAAGCATAAATGCTTCAGCAATTTCCATGGCTCCTGCTACCCCTGAAGCATCATCATCAGCTCCATTAAAAATTAAACTATCATGTTTTCCTAAATGATCATAATGAGCAGTTATAATAATTAGCTCGTCTTTTAAGTCTGTTCCTTCAATATAGCCAAGAACATTTTCACCTCTAATTACTTGATTACTTTTAAATACTCTTTTAAAAAATGTTAAATCACAATCATCACATTTACAAACATGTCTTTGAGATTTAACTTTAAATTTTTGAAAATATTTTTTTTTCTTGTATGGAGGTATACCTATTTTCTTAAAATGATTTGCTATATATTCTGCTGCTTTTTTTTGTCCTGGCTTTCCTGTTTCTCTTCCCTCTAAGGAATCTGAAGCTAAGATGCTAACATGATCATATAAATCATTTATATTTATGCTATTAGCATATTTTATATTTTCCTGAGAGAAAATTATTAATGGAAAAACAAAAAAAATGTATACTAAATATTTCAAAATTTACGTGCTAATTTTATCTACTCTTCTTTGGTGTCTTCCTCCTTCAAAACTTGTATTTAAAAAAATATCTATAATATCTTTAACTTCATTCCAATCTAAATGTCTTGCGGGCATTGTTAATACATTTGCATTATTATGAAGTCTTGCTTGCTCGCATATATGAGTGTTCCAACAAAGCGCTGCTCTAATTTCTTTATGTTTATTT
The DNA here is from genome assembly GCA_002715885.1 of Flavobacteriales bacterium. Classification (GTDB taxonomy): domain Bacteria; phylum Bacteroidota; class Bacteroidia; order Flavobacteriales; family BACL11. The sequence goes on from PBAG01000040.1 coordinate 16,082, forward strand.
GCAGACATATTTATACCATTACCCGTTCCGCAAAATTGAATTCCAATAGTATTAATATTGTTTGTAATTGATTGTGCCAATTTATGTGCAAAATCTGGATAATCTACACTTTCTTCAGAAAAACAGCCATAATCTGATACATTATAATTTAATTCTTCTAGATATTTTTTAGTTTTTTCTTTATGTAAATATCCTGCGTGATCACAAGCTAATCCTATATTCATTTGTTAACATTTTAATTTATCTTCTAGATCAAAGAAATTTATTTTTTTTAAAAATTATAGTACTAATTTCGTTAAAAAAAAGTTAATTATTATTAAAAAAAACCTATTCAAATAATTTGTTTTAAAAAGTAAATTTATAAGCAAATCTTAATTAAATAAATCAATTTTTTTTAATACAATTTTTAAGNTTCTTGTCAACTTTTTTTTAACTTTTAAGTAAATATAAATTTATATTATTTATTAAAAATTTAATGTTACTTATATTATTAACAAACTACTTTTTTATGTTAATATATTTCTTAAATAATTAATAATCAATTTTATAAAAACAAAAAATATATTAATAACTATTTATAATATTTAATAAAATATAAAAGCAAAAAAAATTAGTTAAAGTTTTCAAGTAAATTAACAAATCATTATTATAAACTATCTTTTTATTTTTTTAAATCTCTAATAAAATAATTATTTATAATAATTTTTAGCAATAACAAATCCTATTTTATAAAAGCAAAAAAAATTGTATTTTCACATTCTAAATTAATGTAAATATATAATTATGAAAAAAGCTTTACTTATCACACTTACTCTACTTTTTAATTTAAACATCTTTGCTCAATCTGGAAACTTTTGTGAAGACTTCGAATCTTATAGCTCAGGAGACCCAATATGTCAAACTTCATCTAATTGGAGTAGTTGGGGAGAATTAATGAGTGGATTAACAGCACCATATACTGATGAAGCATACGTATCATCTACATATGCTAATAATGGTTCAAATTCTTTAGGATTTAATCTTAATCCCGCAGCAGCAGGTCCAGAAGATGTATTATTACCTTTGAGTAANACAGGATATCCAACTCCTTATATTGCTGGAGTATTTACTTTAACTCATAATTTATATATTACTACAGGAGCATATTTTAATTTTCAAGCTGAAAATATGCCAGGAGTAACATGGGCACTTGATGTAACATTTGATGCTATGGGTGGTGTTAATTATGCATCATCAGGTAGTGCTCAATCGTATTTGATGTCAACCTATCCAACAAATCAATGGTTTGAACAAAAAATAGTAATAGACTTATCAAATAATAGCTGGGAAGTATTTCATGATGGAGTATCTCAAGGATCATTCTCATCAATGGTAAATCAAATAGCNTCTATAGATTACTATCCAACNGCAGGNNANGAATTTTATGTTGATGATATTTGTTTAGATTATGTTGCACCACAATTAGATCCACTTAATGCACAANTATTAAATATNTTNCCTNTNTCAGGTTTAGCAGGACAAAATAGAAATCCATCATTGGAAGTAAGAAATTTTGGACTTAATGATATTAATTCTTTTGATGTAACTTATGATTACAGTGGTTCACAGATAACAGAAAATATTAGTGGAATAAANTTAACCTCAATGTCAACNTATACAGTTGATTTTGCAAANACAATTACATTAACTGGAGTAAATACTGCAACAGCATATGTGCATAACATTAATGGAGGACAAACACAAAACACATCAGATGATACACTTACATCGAACCTTAATGTTGTTGTTCCTGCAACTGGAAAATTAGTTGTTGGAGAAGAAGCTACAGGAACTTGGTGTGGATGGTGTCCTCGTGGTTCAGTTGCTCTAAATTGGATGGATCATGATTATGAAGGATTTTGGCAAGGGATAGCGGTTCACAATGGTGATCCAATGGTAGATCCAACTTATGATAATGGAATAGCTGGTTACATTAGTGGTTACCCAAGTGGTTTGGTTGATAGGGGAAGTGTAATTGATCCGTCTGCATTTGCCGGTGATTTTTTACAAAGAATAGTTATACCACCATCAGCAATTTTAGATAATGGTGCTCAGNTAGATGGAAATATNTTAAAAGTATCTATAGATNTNAATTTNCAACAAGCAATAAANNNTCCTCACAAATTAGCATGTGTATTAGTAGAAGATAGTGTTACAGGAAGTGGTCCACAATATTATCAAGCAAATTATTATAGTGGAGGAACTTCTTTAATTGATGTAGACGGAACAGATTGGAATGCTAAACCATCTAATGTTCCTGATTATATGATGGTATATAGACACGTTGCTAGAGCGATAAGTCCTTCTTTTTTAGGAGATGCATTACCTTCAAATTTTTATGGACCGGGAGATACAGAAACTGTATGTTTTGAATTTATATTAGATCCAAGTTGGGATTTAAGTAAAATCCATATTGTAGGAATGTTAATGGATCAAGGGGGTATGGTAGATAATGCTTCTTCGACTTCAATAGCTTCAGCTGAGGCGGCAGGTTTAGCAAATTCATGTTCCGGTTCAACTGAGGNAATATATCTTGATGGACCGGATGATTTAGTTGTTTATCCAAACCCAGCTAGCGATAAGATATATGTAAATAATATTTCTGAAAAGACAAGTGTAATAGAAATTGTTAATATTGAAGGAAAAGTAGTATTAAAAACAAAATCAAAAAATATTATTGATATTTCAGATTTAAGTAAAGGGATATACGTTATTAAGTTTACGGGTAAAGANTATTTTGANTCGAGAAACTTTGTGGTAGAATAAAATTAAGCTAANATAAAGTCAATTTGTTTATTTTCTTTATTGACAGATAATATTTTAATTTTAATCTTTTGCCCAAGTTGGTATAATAATTTAGAACTATTTGATAAAGACTGTGTTTTATTATCATAAAAAAGAAAATCATCAGATAAGTTTTTCATTTTAATCAAACCCTCACACTTATTATTATCTAGTTCAACATAAATACCCCAATCAGTAACTCCTGANATAACACCTGTAAATGTATTGCCTATTTGATTTGACAAGAATATTATTTGCATAAGCTTAATGGAGTCTCTTTCAGCAGAAGCTGCTTCTTTTTCTTTTTCAGAACAATGCTTACAAATATATTCTAAGTCTTTATCATAAGCAGAAAAATCTTTATTTATGAATTTGTAAATTAATCTATGTATAACCAAATCCGGATATCTTCTTATTGGNGAGGTAAAGTGTGAATAATGATTAAAAGCCAATCCATAATGACCAATATTTTTAATAGAGTATTTTGCTTTAGCCATTGATCTTAAAACTAAAGTTTCAATTAAGTTTTTTTCGGGACTATTCTTAATGTCCTTAAGCAGGGAATTAAGAGATTTAGACAGGACCTTTGGGTTGTCTATTTGTATATTATAGTTGTATTTTTTAACTAAGTTTTTTAAATCAGAAATTTTTTCTTTATCTGGTTCATCATGAATTCTATAAACAAAGGGAAAGTTATTTATTTTTTTACTTACATGTTCAGTTACAGTTTTATTAGCCAGAAGCATGTACTCTTCAATCAATTTATTTGTGTCAAGTGATTGTTTAACAAANACACCAATAGGATTATTTTTTTTGTCGAGAATAAACTTTGTTTCATCCTTTTCAAAATTTATAGACCCATTTTTCTTACGATTTTTTCTNAAAATTTTTGCAAGAAGGTTGATTTTTATTAATTCACTTGAAAAATCACCAGAAGAGGTATCAATATTTTTTTGTGCTTCTTCATAAGAAAACCTTTTGTTTGAATGAATTATGGTCTTACAGATTTTATAATTACAAATTTCAGCATTCTTGTTAAGTTCAAAAATTACGGCAAAGCACAATCTATCAACTCTTGGTTTTAATGAACATAAATCATTACTTAAAATTTCAGGCAACATAGGAACGACTTCATCAACTAGATATACAGAAGTACCTCTCCTAAGCGCTTCTTTATCAAGGATACCTTCTTTTTTTACATAATGAGAAACGTCGGCAATATGAACACCAACTTCCAAGTTTCCATTTTTTAGTTCTTGTACAGATATTGCATCATCAAAATCTTTTGCATCATCTGGATCAATGGTGAATGTTGGTACACCTCTAAAATCAACTCTANATTTTAATTCATTTTTATCTATTTTGTTNTCAATAGATTCAGCATNTTTTATNATGTCATTAGAAAANNGATCAGAAAAACCATAATTATACAATATTGAAGATTTCTCNGTTTTGTATTCACCNGAATCACCTAAAACTTTAATAATTTTTCCTGATGGGTTTTTGTTTTCTGTTTTCCAGCTATCAACTTCTGCTAAAACTTTCTTATTTTGATAGTTTGTTAAGTTTTTTTTAGTTGGCAAATAAATGTCAAAATAAACTTTATAGTCTTCTGGTATAAAAAAAGCTATTCCATTATTTTTTTCAACCTTTCCAACAAAAACCTTCTTTTTTCTTTCTAGAACATTAGTTATAAAACCTTTCTTTGTGCCTTTTTTAGTTTTTAACGGAATAACTTCCACTAGATCATTTCTGAGAGAAAAAAGACTATCTTTCTTTTCTACAAAAAGCTCATCATCATTCGCTGTGCATACAATTACACCAGATTTGTTTGTGGAAATAACTTTTCCAAGATTTGATTTTTTTTGTTCTGCTAATACAAACGATCCTGTTTTAATTTCTTTTAAAAGACCTTCAGCTCTTAATTCATTTAAAGCTTCGAAAACAATAATCTTNTCACCAAGTTTTTTAATTGATAGCTTCTTTGAAATTTGCTTGTAATTGAAGCTTTTAAAAGAAAACTCTTTATAAATATTTATAATGGAGTTTTTTAAAACCTTTTTGTTAAGAAGACGATTTTTTTTCATAGTAAAACAATGCTAAAATAATTTTAATTTTGTGTTATATATGAGAAAATCATTAAAACATATTTTTCTTTTAATAATAACACTTTTGTTTATTAGTTCCTGCCGATCAAAAAAAACATTTAATGGTGTAGAAGCGCTGAAGTGCACAACATTTGATGATAAAAAAATAACAAATAAAAAGAAGAAAAACTCTAAATATGAAATAGTTGTTTTAAAAGATGGCAGAAGGCTCGGAAATAAAAAAAGAAAAAGAAAAACTAAAAACAGACTGTTTAAATAAAAAAAGAGCCCCCAATTTCTTGAGAGCCCTTCAACAACAAAACATATTAACAAAACACTAAACAAAAACAATTATTAGTATGTGATAATTTAATCAAAACCTCGCAGAGCTTTAATTAAATTGCGCTTTTAATTTGAATTTGGTAGCGCAACCAAATCACCTCCACTAGGGAGAGCNACAAAAAGTCCAAAACCATCACCATTATTGTTTTTTGATGGGTTTAAAAAACCTGANGCTAAAACAACACCNGCNCNNCCCATNAAATTTAAATTTGATAATGGNGCATCATATGANGCTACAGTTGTTTCGCCTGATTCGTCTCTTACTTCTAGAGTATAATTTGCCGTAGTTAGTTCTANNTAATTAGTAAANTCTTTNTATGAAGCATTATTTACAATTGTGCCNGCNCCNACNCCAGTTTCAANNACATCAACAGTNGGNGCNTCAGTAGANCCNTGAAANACNATTAAGTCAGTATTTGATGCGTTATTTGCATTTTCTCTAGCCATATCAAACACTTCTAATGAAAAATTCTTTAGCGGCACATATCCAACGGGACTTAAATGACCACTGGCAACAATTATGTATTTTTTGTTTTCTTCCAGTAAATAATTGTATGAAACTATCCCTTGAGAAGCAGACATACTAGTTGAAGGAGCTATAGATATTGTTATGTCCTCATTTGCTGGAATATCAACAAAAGGAGTTGATGTTCTGAAACTAAAATTGTCTAATAACAACTCATTATTTAGATATACATCAACACTTTGTGCTGCAATGTCAGCGCTGTTGTGTATTATCTGTACTCTAGCGTTGATAGTGCTTTGGTTAACAATTTCTTCTTCTTCGCAAGAAGAAACTAAGATAGCTAAAATTAATAAATTAAAGAGTTTAAAATTTTTCACGTTGTATAACTTTTTTCATTTTTAATTGTACAAATATACAATAAAAACAAAAAGAGCATAACTATTTTTTAAAAAAATTATACAAAAGACAGTTTATATCTAGTTGAAAGAATAGTTATTCTAGTAAAAAAACAGCTTTTTAGTTAATATTTGGTCCTAAAAACACATAAACGCATAGAAAAAAACGCAATAAGATATACAAAAAAT
>PBAG01000006.1 GCA_002715885.1 Flavobacteriales bacterium
TCATTGTAAATGTTTGTGCTCCTTGACTTGCCACACCAGAATCTGGAGTTGTCGCAACCAAAACATATGGCCAAGCTGTAGGCCCCGCAACAAAATCTCCACAATCACTTATTAATGATGTGGTTGACGGTGGAGGAGGAACCACACAATCCGAAGCTACACCATTCAATACTAAATCATCAAACTCTACATCTCCGCTTGAGAATTGAAATTTTACAGACCTATTAAAAGTAACAGCAGGAACTGTGATAGTATTAGAACCAAGGGTCATTGCTATGGCAGGTCCAAAGAACCAGTTTCCATTGGCTGTTGTTTTTACAACTCTAAAATCTGCTCCTCCTGATGGAAGATTAGTAACATTCATTGTAAATGTTTGTGCTCCTTGACTTGCCACACCAGAATCTGGAGTTGTCGCAACCAGAACATATGGCCAAGCTGTAGGCCCTGCAACAAAATCTCCACAATCACTTATTAATGATGTGGTTTGTGCAAAAACATTAAAAGAACAAACTGTAAAAACAGCAAAGAAAATTGTTTTGAATTTTTGTTTTAGTATTTTATGTGTAAAAAGTTTACTTGTTGAAATTAAGTTCATAATATAAATTTATTACTGATAGTTATTACTAATAACTTTTTATTGCTAATTTTTAATATTTTCTAATTTAAATAAAAAAGCATACTCTAATGCAACTTCTTTCAAACTTTCAAATCTTCCAGAAGATCCCCCATGACCAACGTCCATATCACAATACATTAACAGCAAATTGTCATTAGCACGCATATCACGTATTTTGGCAATCCATTTGGCTGGTTCCCAATATTGAACTTGACTATCCCAGTATCCAGTTGTAATTAATAAATTTGGGTAGTTAACATTTGCAATATTATCATATGGAGAATATGATTTCATATAATTATAATACTCAAAATCTTTTGGGTTACCCCATTCATCAAATTCTCCAGTTGTGAGAGGAATTGACTCATCCCACATGGTATTTATAACATCTACAAAAGGAACACCTGCAATAACACCATTAAATAACTCCGGCTCCATATTTATTACGGCACCGACTAATAATCCTCCTGCACTTCCACCAGAGGCATAAATTTTTTGTGATGATGTGTATTTAGAATCAATTAGAAATTTAGCACAATCAATAAAATCATAGAATGTATTTTTCTTTTTTAAAAGTTTGCCATCTTCGTACCAGTTTCTGCCCATCTCCTGGCCACCTCTTATGTGTGCAATTGCAAAAGCAAAACCACGATCTAAAAGACTTAATCTTACTGAGCTAAAATAAGCATCAGTACTACTTCCATATGATCCGTATCCATATAATAACAAAGGATTTTTACCATTTTTTTTAAATCCTTTTTTGTAGACTAAAGAAATAGGTATTTTAGTTTTACCATCCCTACTAAGAGCATATAATCTTTCTGATTCATAGTCGTCAGAATTAAATTTATCACCCAATACTTTTGTTTGTTTTAAGAGAATTCGCTCTTTGGATTTCATATTAAAATCATAAGTAGACCTAGGTGTTGTTAAAGATGAATAAACAAATCGAAACATATCTGTATCAAACTCCAAATTAGAGCTAGAGTACAATGAATATGATGGATCGTTAAATGTTATATAATACTCAGAATTATTTTTCCAATTAATAACTCGAGCTTTTTTTAGCCCCTCACTTCTTTCATTTACAACTAAATAATTTTTAAAAATATCTATACTCCTTAACAATACGTCATCTCTGTGAGGAATAACTTCTTTCCAATTATTTTTTGAAGTTGCACTAATTGAGGTTTTCATTAATCTAAAATTCTTTGCATTCCAATTAGTTGTTATATAAAATTCATCTTCAAAGTGACTGACAGAATACCTTAAATCCTTTTCTCTTGGATGTATTATTTTCCAAGACCCTGCAGGATCATCAGCATCTAAGAATCTGTGCTCCGAAGAAAGAGTTTGATATGATCCAATCATTAAATATTTTTTGGATTTCGTTTTATAAATGTAACAGCCAAAAGTTTCATCAATTTCTTCATAAACTAAAATATCCTCAGATGATTTTGTACCAAGAGTGTGTCTAAAAATCTTATTTGATCTTAATGTGATATCATCTTTTTTTGTGTAGAAAATTGTCTTATTATCATTTGCCCAAACGATACGTCCAGTTGTATTTTCAATTTTATCTTCCAATATTTTTCCGGTGGTTAAATCTTTAAAATATATAGTATAATTTCTTCTTGAAAGCAAATCTATGCTGTAAGCCATGTATTGATTATTCTCACTAACTGACTTTCCACCCAAAGCAAAAAAACTTGTGCCTTTTGCCATCTCAGGTAAATTTAAAAGTATTTCCTCTTCGGCATTATCAACATTCTTTTTTCTGTAGTGAATAGAATAATCTTCACCACTTTTATATTTTGTATAGTAAGTATATCCATTATTACTAACGGGCACAGATTCATCATCTTGTTGTATTCTTGATACAAATTCATCAAACAAGTTTTTTTGAAAAGATTCAGTGTCCTGCATTTCTTTTTTCAAAAATTCATTTTCGTACTGGAGGTAGTCTATTACCTCTTGAGTTTGTGCATCTTTTGTTTCAGCTTCTTTTTGCTCATCGGTCAATCTCATCCAATGATAATTATCAATAACTGTATCATTATGATAAATATTTTTATGTGGGACTTTTTTTGCCATGTTGTTGGAAATAAAATTTTTTGATTCATTACTTTCTTTGAAGTTACAAGAAAAAATTAAAGAAAGATTCATTGATAGAATAAAGACTTTTTTCATGATGTAAAAATACTTAAAATTTACATCTCCTTTTTAAATATTTTAAACTGAAAAAACTTGTTTTTTAAAAATCTATTTTAAAATAGAAGAACCATCTTTTTTACAATCAAATTCTGAACTTGATAAACCCATAAATTCAAGAATAGTAGGGGCTATATCGGTTTGATTAGTTTTTTTATCTTGTTTAAAAGACATGTTTGGGTGTTCTAACAAAAGAACAGTATTTCTTATGTGTGGATTGTTGTAATCTCCATGACCAAAGCCATCACCTCCATGATCGGAAACCAATATAAAAAGCCAATTTTCACCTGCTGCCCTTTTATTCTGTATAATGTTGTATAAATTATTTACATAATAATCTAAAGTTGAAAGTGTTTCTCTGTACTCAAAAATTTCTTTGGAAAAACCATAAGCATGACCAGCAGCATCGAGTTCATCAAAATGAACAAAAATTACATCAGCATTAAAAGGATTTTCATTTAACAGCATGTCATTAGCAAATTGAAAAACCAAAGAATCTGTACTCATATTTTCTGAAAAAAAATCAACGTCGCTCGACAGTAAGTTTTCGTTGATGGGGTCCCAATTTACTATTGAGGCAGTATTAATATTCTGAAAATTTCTTTCCAAATAATAAAAAAATGACGGATAAGTTTTAAAAAAATTGCCATTAAATGTATTGTCGTCAACGCCATGTTTTTGAAAATTGACTCCGGTTAAAATACTAGACCAATTTGGACCACTATATGTATCCTCCTCTGTTTTGTGCATAAGGTTTAGAAATGTATTTTTATTTGATAAACTATGTATGAATGGAGTTATGTTTGGTTGAAATGCATCACTCCTAAATCCATCAATCCCTAATATTAAAATTTTGTTATTTAATTTGAGTGTATCAATAGTTGTTAAATGATCATAGGTGCTACATTCATCTATGTAGATGTCTTTTGAGCAATTATTCAATAATAAATAGAACAATAATGTAAAGTAAATGCTCTTGTGTTTAACTTGCACTAAATTTATTTTAATCTCATTTTTAAATAGATGGGAAGATGATCAGAAAAACCGCCATACCAATTATTTCCACCAAATGATCTGCTTGGATATGTTTCTCCTTTTTTGTTGGTGTACATCATAAATTCATTTTCATAGGAACCAAAAGAAATTAATTCAAAATTTGATATGTCACTTGATACAATTATTTGATCAAGCCAGTTCCAATTACCGCGATAGTTATAAGAACCTCTTCCTGAAACTTGGGGTTTAGACATCAAATTAGTCAAATCACTTTTTACTAAAAACTCACTTAGACTTTCATTACTTGGATAGTCATTAAAGTCTCCCATAATTAAATTAAAATCACTTTTTGAGGTATATTGATTTATATATTTGCGCAAAACTTTTGAAACAAATACTCTTTTATAGTTAGTGGCTTCTTGCCCTCCCCACCTTGAAGGCCAGTGGTTTACAAATACATTTACTATTTGATCCTCAAGTCTTAATCTACAGTAGACTATATCTCTAGTTTTTCTAGACTCATTTGGATTATTGATAGCTATAAAGTCGGTTTTCAGAATTTGATATTTTTTACTTACTAGTATCGCACAATCAATTCCTCTAGAGTCGGGACTTTCTTTATGTACAATTGTGTAATTATTATTTTTAAAAAATGGTTTTTTTAGTAAATCTGTTATTACTAATTTATTTTCCACCTCACATAGGCCAATAATATCAGGGAAATTTTTCTGATTTTTTGACTCAACAATTTTTTTAAAGACTTTTTCAAGCTGATTTAATTTATAGTCGTATTTATATGAATCCCATTTTTTTTCACTTGTTGGCAAAAACTCATTATCATTAGTAATAGGGTTATCAATTGTATCAAATAGATTCTCAACATTATAAAAAACAGCAAATATGTTTTGTTGATCATCTACAATTTTATCATTCTGTGAGAATAAAAAAAATGGTATTAAAAGCAATACGAATATTTTTTTCATGCAACAAATATACAATAGCATTTTACAATCTTTGGAAGAATTTTATGTTTTAGTTTTCATCTTTTTGCTATTGTCTTAGATTCTAAATATTTATCTTTGCAACTCTAAAAAACTTCAAATGAAAACGATCAAATACCTAAGCCTTTTATTACTTTCAATATTCTTTATAAATACAAATTCACTTGCTGAAGAAAAAAATAAAACAACTAACAAAAAAAATAATAGCTCGATATATTCTGGTCTTAAATTTAGAAGTATTGGGCCCGCACTCATGTCAGGCAGAATCTCTGATATCGTAATTCATCCTGAAAATGAAAATGTATGGTACGTAACTGCTGGTTCAGGTGGTGTTTGGAAAACAGAAAATTCAGGAACAACCTGGAATTCTATTTTTGATGGTCAAAAAAGCTATTCGATTGGCTGTATCGCTTTAGACCCTCAAAATCCTGAAATCGTTTGGGTAGGAACAGGTGAAAATGTTGGGGGAAGACATGTTGCTTATGGAGATGGTATATATAAAAGTCAAGATGGTGGCAAGAGTTGGAAAAATATGGGTTTAAAAAAATCTGAGCACTTGTCAAAGATTATTATTCATCCTAAAAATCAAAATATAATTTGGGTGGCATCACAGGGCCCACTATGGAGTTCAGGTGGTGAAAGAGGAGTTTACAAAACCACTGATGGCGGAAAAAATTGGAATCGAGTTCTTGGTGATGAGGAATGGGTTGGAGCAACAGATCTTTTAATTGATCCAAGAGATCCAAAAATTCTTTATGCTGCTACATGGCAAAGGCACAGGACTGTTGCTGGCTATATGGGTGGAGGACCAGGAACAGCAATATACAAATCAGTTAATGGTGGTAAAAACTGGAAGAAACTAAAAAATGGTTTACCAAAAAGTAATATGGGTAAGATAGGTTTAGTTCTATCACCACAAAATCCGGATGTTATATATGCTGCAATCGAGCTTGACAGAAGAAAAGGTGGCGTTTACAAAAGTGAAAACAAAGGTGGTAGCTGGAAAAAAATGAGTGACGCTGTAGCTGGTGGTACAGGCCCCCATTATTATCAAGAATTATATGCATCACCACATCACGAAAATGAGATATATCTTGCAGATAATTATATGCAAGTATCGTATGACGGGGGAAAAACATTTGTAAGAATGAATGAAAGTGAAAAGCATGTCGACAATCATGCAGTAGCATTCAAAAAAAGTGATCCAAATTATATTTTAGTAGGATGTGATGGTGGACTTTATGAAAGTTTTGACAGAACTAAAAATTGGAAATTTATTGATAATCTACCACTTACTCAATTTTACAAAATAGCAGTTGATGATGCTGAACCTTTTTATCATGTCTATGGAGGAACGCAAGATAATAATACACAAGGTGCTCCATCTAGAACAGATAATATTCATGGGATTAGAAATTCAGACTGGTATATAGTTTTAGGAGGCGATGGCCACCAACCAGCAACAGAACCAGGAAACCCAAATATTGTCTATGTTCAGTGGCAAAGAGGAAATTTAAATCGTCACGACAAAATAACTGGTGAAAATGTTAATATAAAGCCACAAGCAGATTTAGGTGAAAGAACAGAAAGATACAATTGGGATTCGCCAATTTTAGTAAGTCCACACAATCCCAAAAGAATATATTTTGCTTCTCAAAGAGTTTGGAAATCTGATGACAGAGGCGATTCATGGACGCCAATTTCCAAAGACTTAACACAAAATGTTAATAGAGTGACAACTCCTTTTTTCAATAAAAAACAAAAATGGGACAACCCATGGGATATGTATGCAATGTCCAACTACAGCACAATAACATCTCTTTCTGAATCCCCAATAAAAGAGGGCTTAATATACGCAGGTACTGACGATGGAATCATTCAAGTAACAGAAAATGGAGGGGAAAAATGGAGAAAAATTAACTTTAACAATATAAGTGGATTGCCAAATACGGCTTTTGTTAACGACATCAAGGCCGATAATTTTAATGAAAATATAGTGTATGCTGTTTTTGACAACCATAAATATGGTGACTACAAACCATATGTTTTTATGAGTAAAAATAAAGGAAGAACATGGAAAAATATTTCAGAAAATATTGCTGAAAATGCACTTGCTTGGAGGATTGTTCAAGACCATGTTGATAAGGATCTTCTATTTCTTGGAACAGAATTTGGAGTTTACTTTACTAATAAAAAAAATAAGGAATGGACAAAGTTCTCAAGTGGGTTACCTAATATTTCAGTAAGAGATATTGCCATTCAAAAAAGAGAAAATGACTTAGTATTAGGAACATTTGGTAGAGGTATTTACATACTAGATGACTATTCCTGCTTACGAAATTTTGATGTTTCAAAAGTTAAAAATGAAGCAGAACTATTTTCCCCAAGAGATTCATATTGGTACAAACAAAAAAGACCATTAGGAGGAAGAAAAAAGGCATCACAAGGAGATAATTATTTTGTAGCTGACAACCCACCATATGGAGTAGAATTTACTTACTTTTTGCAAGAAAAATACTCTTCAAAACAAGCTATGCGAAAAAAAGAAGAAAGAAAATTAGAGAAAGATGATTTAGAAGTTTCTGTTCCTGACTGGAAGGTTTTAGAAGACGAAAAGAAAGAAATAAAACCAAAAGTTTGGCTCTTTATTTACTCAAATGATAAAATAATAAAAAAAGTAAAAGCACAGAACAAAAAAGGCTTCAACAGAGTGAGCTGGAATCTATATTCAGAGTCTAAGGGAATGATAACTGAAAAGAATGTTAAAAGAGACGCTTCTGGTTTAATGATTGGTCCGGGTGAATACTCAGCTCAATTACATAAACAAATTGAAGGAAAATTTTCACCAATCAGTTCAACAGTGAATTTTAACGTTAAAAAACTCAGTGACGGAGCTTTAAAAAATGAGTCTGATATAAATAAAAATGAATTTTCACAAAGTGTTTATGAATTAAGAAATAGTGGAAACGAATTATCAAATAACATAAGAAAACTAAAAAGCAATACAGAAATACTTCTAAAATCTTATGAAAGAGCTGAGGCAATTAATTCTGATTTATTAGATGAAATTTTAAAACTTAGAGATCAAATATTAAATCTTGAAATTATGCTTGGAGGAAGTAAAGTGAGAAAAGAAATTGGAGAGGAATATGAATTCACAACAATGTGGACTTATCTTTGGTCTGCTAATGGAGGAACTAATTCTACCTACGGCCCAACAAAATCTCACAGAAAAAATCTATCCAATGCCAACAAAATTTTCGTTGCAATATCATCAGATTACAATGCCTTAAATAATAAATACAAGCAAATCAAACCCAAACTTGAATCAATAGGAGCTCCAAAAACTGAAAACTAAATGATTGAGCTATTAAAAAAAAACGAACAAGTATATGGTGAATTTAATGGTGGTGAAATCTATGAAAACAAACCAATAGGATTTCCCGGCGAAAGCAGTTCGTCAAAAGCTTATTCAAACTTATTTTATTGGGCACACGCATCTGCAAAAGTTGATAGCACAATTGGTCTACATCCACACAAAGGATTTGAAATAATGACTTTTGTTTTAAATGGAAGTATCAAACACTATGACACATTGATTGACAAATGGATTGAATTAGAAAAAGGTGATATTCAGCTAATTCAGTCTGGGTCAGGAATTTCACACTCCGAATTTATGAAAAAAGATAGTTCTATTTTTCAAATCTGGTTCGATCCTAACCTTAGCAAAACAATGTATCAAGAACCGAAATATGAAGACTTCAAAGCAAAGAAATTTAAGACAATAAATCACAAGAAACTTTTTGTTGGTAAAAATGCGCCAATTAAAATTGAAAGTGAAAATGTTGAAATTTATGAACTCTTTTTAGATGATAATTATAAAATTAAACTTGATAAAAATTTTTATTACTCTATTTACTTAATTAATGGCAGCGCTTATTTAAATGATATAAAATTAGAAGCTAATGATTTTATAAAAGTTCAAAATGAAACAGTTTTAGATTTTCAAATTGAAGATAGCTGCTGTTTTTTCATCATTAGTTCTCCAATAAAAACAACTTATAAAACATATATATAAATCAAAAATTTAGGACATCGTCCTTATTAAAATCAATATATAAGCTTTCCCCTTTTTTTAATTCTGAATTGTGATAAAGACTAATAATATCATTACCCAATTTAGCAGATACTCTGTATTTTTCTCCTAAATAATGAGAGTTTTTTATCTCTACACTATAAGCTGATTTTTTTACAATTTTAATGTTCTCTGGTCTGATATGTTTTTGTTGATTATCTACAGAAATACATGTAACATCTCCAAAAAGTTCAGCTGTAGATAAATTTTTTGGATATTTATAAATATTTTCAGGTGAATCTATAGATTCAATAATACCATTATTAATAATCATTATTCTATCAGAAATTTCAAGCGATTCTTCAATATCGTGATTAACAATAATGGTCGTAAGATTTGATTCTTTAATAATTTCAAAGACTATTTCCTTAACATATCTTTTATTTACAGTGTCTAAATTACTAAAAGGTTCATCGAGCAAAAGAAGATCAGGGTTTCTAATAAGTGAACGCACTATTGCGACTCTTTGATTTTCACCTCCTGACAACTCATATGGAAACCTTTTTACAAGAGCTTTTACTTCTGTTTTTTCTAATAAATGATTTAATTTCTCTTGGTCATATTCTGAGAGATTAAATAATATATTATCAATTACGTTAATATGTGGAAACAATGGACTTTCTTGAAAAACATAAGCTATTTTTCTAAAGCTTGCCTCTTGCTTATGTATTTTGTCTCCATTAAGAACTACACTACCTGAATTTATATTAGTTAAGCCAGATAAACATTTTAACAATGTAGATTTTCCAATACCACTGGTGCCTATAAGTGAAATGATTTCGCCTTCCTTTTGCTGAAAAGTAATATTTTCAAGAACTAATTTTTCATCGTACTTTTTACTTAAATTATTGACCTGTAAAAACATTTTTTTTATTTAAATAAGATGAAACATATACCAGCATAAAACTACAACATATTATTAAAGTAAAAGAATATAAACTTGAATATGCAAGCATCTCTTCATTTGCATATTCGTAAGTCTGAGTTGCAAGAGTTTCATAATTAAACGGTCTTAAGATTAATGTCACTGGAAGTTCTTTTAAAATGTCAATAAAAACCAAAATGAAAGCAGAAAAAAAAGCGTATTTATTTAAAGGAAAAGTTATTTGATAAAATAATTTAAATGGATTTAGATTTAAAGATGTTGCTTGATCATCAAAAGTTTTAGGTTGTTTTTTTAAACTTGAATCCAAAGGGAAAATAGCAACTGAAATGAATCTAAATACATATGCATAAATTANCAAAAGAATTGTACCCATTAAAAAGGTNTAATTATCTCCTAAATGACCTTATTAGTAACATNAGNGNTAAACCGATAACAGCTCCAGGNATGGCATAGCCAGTTGTTAAAACTTTAACTATAGAATTTATAAGTTTATTATTAGTGAGTCTTTTAACATTTAAAATATAGAATGCAATTACAACTATTATGAGAGATGCAAAAAATCCAGTTGACACAGAGTTTTTTGTCAGCTCAAATAAATGATTAANATCATATTTGTAAAAATTATTAATAACGTTTGAAAATATAAAAGCAAGCGGTATAACAAATCCGAGAACGAAGGGTATATATGTCAGTAAAAGTGAAAAGTATTTTGAAAATTTAGATTTGAAATGCAGCTTAGATTCGTTGCCAGATTTTATGTGATAAGTTATTTTTTTATCTTTNTTCTTNAGTAGNTTTCCNAAAAAAACAAAAAGTAAAACNACCAATAATAACAAAAGAGATAAAACTATTGCATATGATTTATTATCCATGGAAAACCAATATTTAAAAATTCCAACAGAGAAGGTGTTTATTCCGAAATAATTTACTGCACCATATTCATTAAGAATTTCCATTACCACTAATACAACTCCAGAAAAAATACCAGAAAATGATAATGGTAAAATAACTTTAAAAAATATAGAAATCTTTTTTAGGCCTAAACTTTTTGAAAGATCCATATAAGTGGACCCTATAAGTGAAAATGATATTCTTGANGTAGTATAAANATAGGGNTATAAAGCAAGTGCCAAGAAAAATGACAACCAATTAATTGTTAATACATCAAATGGGATTTGACTAAATANTGTTTGAAAAAAACCATTATANCCTAATATGTCACTATAAGTAAAAGCCATTATATAGCAAGGTATAGCTAAGGGCAAAATCAAAAGTATATCTAAAACCTTCTTAAACTTTATATTGTAAAAACTAATAATATAAGCCGGAAAAACTGCAAATAGCAATGTAAAAAAACTTGTTAAAAAGATTAGCTTAAATGTTTGATTAAAAAAGTCAAAAACATTATCNTTCAAAAAATAATAAAATTTATTTAAGCCAACAGCTAATGATTCTTTTACAATAAAAAAAATTGGCATAGTTATTACTATGCCAATAATTAGAACAGATAATATAAGTGTATATCTTTTTTTAATTAATTCCAATTTGATTTTTCAAAAATTTCAACAGCCTTTTTTCTAAAAGAGCCTAGTTTGTTGAGATCTAAATTATCAATTTTAAATTCTCCCCATTCCGCAATAATATTTGAAGGATTCACATTTGTATTAACAGGATATTCAAAGCTATTATTTGTGTAATATTCTTGAGCATATTNCGAGGTTAAATATTTCATTAATTTTTTTGCATTTTNTACGTTAGGTGAAGTTTTAAGTAAACCAATTCCAGAAATATTAACGTGTGCTCCTCTTTGATTATCACCTTGATTTGGGAAAAACACATTAACAGTTTCTCCAACTTTCCTGTCTAAACTATCCTCAGATGACATCAANAGTCCAATATAATAAGAATTNACTATGGCAATATCACCAACTCCAGCAGAAATAGCCCTAACCTGATCACGATCATTTCCTTTTGGATCTCTTGCAAAATTTTCCACAATTTTATTTGACCAGTCTAAAGCATATTCTTCNCCTTCNTGAGCTACTATAGATGACATTAATGCTTGATTATATGAATTAGTTGAAGTCCTAACAAGCAATCGATTCTTCCATTTAGGATTTGTTAAATCATCATAAGTAGATAAGTCTGATGCTAATACCCTTTCTTTATGATATACAACAACTCTTGATCTGTATGTTATAGGTAGCCAAAATTTATTTTGATCAATTAGCTTCGGATTTATAGTTGTACAGAATTCATTAACATCAATTTTTTGAAGTAAATTTTCTTNAGCTGCCTTATACAATTTTCCAGCATCGACNGTAATAATTAAATCTGCCGGACCACTTTTACCTTCCGTTTTGATTCTCTCTATTAGTTCATCAGCACTTGCTTTAACGACATTTACTTTTATGCCNTATTCCTTTTCAAAATTTTCAAATAAATCTTTATCAACTTGGTAATGTCTTTTTGTATAGACATTTACAATGTCTTGCTTTTTCTCAGTATTAACACAAGCAAAAACTGTTAATATGCTTATAGTTAAAATAAATATTTTTTTCATTTTTTTCTTTTTTACAAAGATAGGTTTTATTTAGATTTAATTTAAATAAGTACAATTTTTTATACTTTTGAAANTCAAAAAAAATAACGATGAGAATAAAAANTTTACTTCTATTTTTTCTTTTTGCAAACTATAGTTTTGCCANNATAAATAANCCAGAACTTGTTATNGGAGANGANAGAGTTGANCCNGGAATAGTATTTATATTTGAAGGAGCAATCAAAGACCACATAATGCCTGTTTCTATGCACTTATCTGAAAAGGAAACTCATGTTCACATTGAAGCAAGAGTTAANTGGGATGCAGAAAATATTCCTGAAGGTGCTGTTCCATTTGGGTTTGTACCCTATCTTTATATAAATGCAAAAATTATTAATGAAAAAACTGGTCTAAGTACATTTATTGATTTAGTGCCTCACATTAACTTAATAGATAATTTTCACTATGCTCGAAATATTTCCTTACCAGGNTCAATTAGTGATTTATATACTGTAAAATTTAATGTTATTCCACCNACCAAACAAGACTTATCACTACATAAAGATTGGTCAGATGGTTATCAAAAAAAGTTATTTGATGAAACAAGTTTTACTTACAAAAAAGTAAATTTTAAAGAAATAGCCGAATCTTCTCGAAAATAATTACTAGCAATAAAAAAAGGGGATAATTAAAATTATCCCCTTTTTTTGTCAGTTATCTATTACTCATCATGATCATGNTCACCGTGTTCTTCACAGTGAACATCAGTGTAAACACCAGGCTGAAGAGTATCTCCAGTTTCTGCTACAGTGACTTCTGTCAATTCGTATCCTGCACTTTCTACATCCTCTAATGCATCACCGCAGAATTCTCCTATCTCTAATTCACCAACTTCNGCACCAGCTGCATCATATAATGCAATATGGCACTCATGACAATCGTCAGATGATGAACAAGAAGTCATAAAACCGAATATACCAACTAATAAAACTGATAATAAACTAAATCTTTTCATTGTTGTAAATTTTATAGTATTAATACTGACACCAAATATTGGTGTTTCGCTTCATNAAAGCTCATCAGAGTATTTTTTTTATTTAGAAATCATATCTCAAATCTATTGTATAAAATCTTCCCGGATCTGGCACACCGCCTGCAACACCTCTAATTCTAGAGGTATGAGGAGAATATTCTTCATTTAATAAATTATTTATTCCTAATCTACAATCTAACTTTTTATTCAATTTAAGTCCCAANGAAAAATTAAGGATATTGTATGATTCTGTTAGCTCTTCATATTGTGCAAAGTTTTCTTGTTTAAATTTATAGGTATGGAACAATGAAATATAACTAAACTTATATTTTGTAATATTTTCGTATTCGGTAAAGTCAAATAAAATTTTTGTTTTAATTGAATTTGCTGGAACCATTGCTAATCCATACTGGTCATCTTTATTTGTAGTTTGAAGAAAAGAATAAGATTGCTCCAAATGTAAATTATGTAATTGATGTGGGTGGTAATGTAAATTCATTTCAACTCCCGTCATAGTAACTGATTCATATTGCATGTAATTGTATACTCTATAATTATTTTGAAAAGAATCAGAAGGCGTGATAGAAATAAAGTTAGATATATCTTGGAAAAAGGGATTTAAAACTACACCAAAATGATCATTTGCCCATTGATACTTAAAATCTATTTGATTAGCTTTTTCAATATCTAAATTAATATTTCCAATTTCGTACCTGTTGGTTCCGTGATGAACTCCATCAGAAAACAATTCTGAAAAATGGGGTGCTCTATATGCTCCTGAGTAAGTTAGTCTAATAGTGTTATCTGAAAGTTTATAATAAAGTCCGGCAGAAAAGCTTGTATTGGAAAACTCATTATCATAATTAATATCAAAATACGTATCATTACATTCTAAACTCTTATAGTCAAATCGGATACCATAATTAAATCCAAAATTTTCATCTTCAAAATCTACAATAGCATAAGGTCCAACATTTACAGAGGATGCATCTGGAACTAATCTTTTATCCTGATTATTTATGTTGTTTAACAAACTGATTTGGGAACCTAAATTAAAAGTAAATTTATCCACATTATATCTTACATTTGGACTTAACTGTGTATGTTTAATAGATATATCAAAATCAGGACTAGTCCATTTTTCATGTTCTTTTAAATTATTTATGAAATATCCTGCATGCATACTTAATTTTAAATTATTAAGCATGAAATTTGACTGAAATGTGAATAGATTATTATTTACTAATTGGTATGGCACAGTAAAATTATAGTCATCACTTAGATCAACAGATGATGAAGTTATATCAACAATATCAATTTCTGCAGGATTTAGAACATGGGCATGACCAGGAATTCCTGGATTTTCAAAGTGGTATTGGTACCTAAAAATATTTTGTAATTTTTTATACCTGTGCGCAACTGAAAATTTAACCGCTCGTTGATTAAATCTTGAATTAAAGAGATATGTACCATCAGGCAGTCTGTAATCTGTTGATATGGCATACTGACCGTACAAATTAAAGAATAGGTTTTTTTGATTCCATTTTACACCAAACTGATTAGAAGTTAAATAACTGCTGTTACTTAACTTTGTGGCAAAATAACCACTTAATTTTTGAGATGAAACAAATGGTTCATCTTTAAAATACAACAATCCCCCAATTGCTTCTGATCCGTATTTTAAGGCGCTTGAACCTTTTATTAACTCAACTTCACCTAAACCTAAGTCAGTAAAACCAATACCATGATCATTTGCCCACTGCTGGTTGTTTATTTGCATTCCATTTAAAAAAGTAACGACTCTCATACCTGATAATCCCCTAACAACAACTTTTTGAATACCTTGACCTGAGGAGATTATATCTACACCGCTTAACTGAGTAATGCTTTCAACCATAGAGTTTTCAGATGTAAATACCTTATTAAGTGATTTCTTTTCAATGCTAGTTAAGCGAGAGTTNCCTAGCTCACTGTAAGATTCAACTACTCCAACCTCATCTAAAGTAACATGTAATTTTTGAAGAACGATTTTGAAATCTGTCTTTTTTTTGTACTTAACTAACTTAGAAATGTATCCATTTTTGAAAAAATTGATATAAGTATTATTTGGTAAATCTTCATCAAAAAAAAACATTCCTTTTGCATCTGTTTTTGTGATAATATTTTGATCTGCCAGAAATACATCAACTTCTACTAAAGGGTTATTTTCCTCGTCAAGAACAATTCCTTCACTTTGCGCAAGCATTAAAAGAGGATTTAAAAACAAAAATAAAAATGCAATAATGCAATCTTTCTTTTTGACTGTTATACTACAGCACGAACAAGTATAATTATGAATATTTTTCATTTTTTAAAATCGGATAACAAAAATAACAATTTAAACGCAACTNAGTTGCGTTTGTTATTTTTTTTTTAAATATAATTTTTTATGATGCTCTTAACTTGATTTAAATAAGAGGAGCCAAAAAGATTTGCGTGTACTAAAAGTGGATATAAGTTCCAAACTTGAACTCTGCTTTGCCAATTAATTTCTAATGGGAATNTTTCATTATAGGTATCATAAAATTGATTTGCAAAACCACCAAATAATTTTGACATTGCAATATCTGCTTCTCTAAACCCATAATAAACAGCTGGGTCTACAATAGCAGGATTTCCATTTTTGCCAACCATATAATTGCCGCTCCATAAATCCCCATGCAATAAAGATGGTTTACCATCTGGCAAAATTTCATTTAAAATATTAAANAAGGNATCAAAAGATTTGAAAAATTGATTGTCATTTATATCATTTAAAAGCTCAAGTTGNGGAATTAATCTACAATTAATGAAAAATTCTATGCTGTTCGCATGCCATGTATTTATTTGCTGTAAAGANCCTATATAATTGTTATGATCAAAACCAAAACTTTNGTTTGATATTTTATGTAAAGCAGCTAATTTTTTTCCAAAATCATTCCAAAAATTAGAAGTTTGATTTTCACTTTCTATATACTCCATTAAAAGAAATGAATAATCCTCGTATTTTCCAATTAAAAGAACTTTTGGAATAAAAAATGTTCTTGTTGCCCTTAAAATATCTAAACCCTTTTGCTCTTCAACAAAAGGGTTAAACTTTTTATTAAGTTTAATGAAATAAGANTNACGGTTAGTGGTAAGTTTATAACACTCATTTATACAACCTCCTGAAATGGGACTAACATTAAGAATCTTGGAATTTAAACTACTACTTAAGAAATCTACTATACCATTTTGCATTTAAAATATTTTAAATGCTAAAAGTAACTTAAAAATCTAAAAAATTAATTTTTCCAATCAAAACAAAGTAAAGATTCACTTGCTTGTTTTGGGTGTGAACAATTGTCTGTATTAAAACTAACACAATTGTTACATGATGATTCTTTTGTTAAAAAAGGTTTAAAAACGTGTGAGTCACAAACATTATTTAATTCAACTTCAAGATCATGAATCTTACATTTAAAATTTTCGATTAAATTCTCACAACTAAGACATGTAGATACTGATTTTAACATATTAATTATTTTAGGCAAAGATACAAAAAAAAAGCTTAGAATCATTCTAAATAACTGATAATCAGTAATTTATACTTAGTCTAAATAAATATATTTTTTAACAGTACCATCATCATAATGAATAAATATTGGAGTATTAAATTTTAAATCTGTTAGTTTTCCAAATAAATCTGTATAAAACTTTACTTTTTGGCTTGTTCCAAAACTGAGATTTGTAACATTAGAGGAAGAGTTAGAGTAAACACAAGAGGAAATAGAATCTAATTGTGAATATATAATATTACCATCACCAAAATAACAACTTAATTTTCCTGCTCCATTTACATTTGGNGTACCGCCTGGTGCATTAATAAGACTNAGTGAGCCTATCCCTTCAATCCATACAGCTTGTTCATTTACATTATTGGAAAGAGGTGACAAATAAAAATGATCATGTGAAAAGCCATTATCTAAAGTTTTATTAATAATAGAATCAACTATGTAATATCCAGGATTTGAAACAAAAGGACTAATAGGATTATTTATATCAATAGAATCTCCAACCTCTAAATCAAAGTCATATAGCAAAACTTCTTTTCTATTATTATTTTGCAAAAAAGAAATATAAACTNTCTGACTAATTGAGTTTTCTCTAAGCCAAAATGTTTTAGAAATATAATGATAGCCATTTAATATTTTATAATCATATCCGTTGAAGCTTGTATCCCCNTCAGTGAAGTATANATCAGTAATACACCCATTNTTACAAACTGTTAACTGCCATTCNATTTGCTTATTTAACATCTCTTTGTAATTCTGTGAAAATGAAAAATTTGCGGTAAAAAAAATTAGAGTTTTTAGTATGAATAACTTTTTCATAATGAGAAGTATTACATTAATACAATAATACGAAAACAAAAAAATGTTTTGTATTATTGAATACAATTAAACAAAAAACAAAAACATGAAAACTAAAATTTCTTTAACAATAGTAGGAGTCTTTAATATCTTGATGTCAATGGTTATGGCATTTGCTATAACAGATATGATTCCAACTATGCTAAACACTGATTCGCAAGAAGCAGCAAGAATGGTNGAAATTATGCACTATGGCCTATTCCCAGCGGTTTTGATCATTGGATTAATTTGTATTTTATGTAGAGGCGCAGCTTTAGATACAGCAAAAAAAATATTACTTGCATANGTAATNGGNACAACCTTTTTAATGATGATGTTCTTTACAGTTTTTTCTAACGAACCNTTGATGAACTTTGGTATCGAAATGGTNATACCTGATATCATAGTATATATTATCGCAATTTTTGGATATTTAAAAGCAAAATAGAATTAAAAAATGGATGTAATTACATCCATTTTTTTTAAATCCAATTTTGTTGTTCAACTGTTAGATCACTGACAGTATTTCCTGTGTGTGCAGTACTTTTTGGCTCAAATAATAAATTATATACTATTTCACCATTTGTTCTTGGACGATGTTCTATTCCTTTTGGAACAATTAGTATTTCTCCCTCTTTAACNTCTACAGTCCTACCATCTTTAAAATCCATTAATAAGGTTCCTTTGAAAACCATAAACAACTCATCTTCATTTTCATGCTTATGCCAAACAAAATCATCTTTTAGCTTACATAATTTTACATATTGGTTATTTAGTTCGCCAATTATGTGCGGTGTCCACTGTTTGTCAAACTTTGAAAATTTTTCGTTTATATTAATTGATTCAATTTTTTTCATTCTGTAAATTTAGGATTTGTAATTTTATGCTCATAAAGTTAAAAAAATGCTAAAACTTGAAAGTTTTAAAAGTCTCACAGTGTATGTAATGAGTATACTTTACATTATTATTGGTATAAGACACTTTACAGATCCCGACTTTTTTTTAAAAATTATGCCTCCATTTCTTCCAATCAAAAAAGAACTAGTTTTAATAAGTGGTTTTTTTGAGATACTATTTGGTTNTNTTCTAATATTTAAAAAAACACGATTTTTGGCCTCCTGGGGTATAATTCTTTTGCTAATTGCCGTGTTTCCTGCAAATATTTATTTATTCCTTTCAGAAATTCCTCAAGAAGCGTTAGGGGTTACAAAAAACCAGGCATTAATAAGACTGCCTTTCCAAATACCATTAATAATTATTGCATATTGGCATTCTTTAAAATCTTCTTCAAAATTATTTTCTATAATTTGTGGTATTATTTTTGTTCCGACAATAATCTATTTTGGAAGCTTATAAAATTATTTTGAAAAATATTTTTTTTCAGTTGTTCCATCATTATATATATAAAAAAGTAGTTTATTAAGACTAAAGTCAATTTTTCTACCTAAAACATCAACTACTTTTACTAACTTTTTTGAACCATCTGATAAGCCTATTTCGTCTACTGAGGTTTGACAATTTATTAAACCATTAATATTAAATTTAGAAAGAAAATTCCAAATTTCATTTGTTGCATAAATATCCATATTACCAGAGCTCCCAGGCCAATCATGATCTCCGTTTATAACTTTTAATTCTTTTACTGAAATGCAATTATTTCCATTTTCCCATACCCTTTCTTCTACTGTGCTTCCATCTCCTGTATTTAGGTTTGGGAGTTGAGTTACGTTTGGGTTTAAATCTGTGCTATTAAAATTTGACCAATATGTTGTAATTTCTTGAACAGACATATAATACGGCTGAAAACCATTATAAGTAGAATGAGGGCTAAAATCATCGGTTCCTGGAACAAGTAAGATGGCAGTTGGATGTGTGGGAGAGCAAAAACCAAGATTGTAATAACTGTCTCTAAAAGAGTCAACCAACATACTTCCAGAAACAGATGCTACAGCTGCAATTCTATTATTTAGCCTACATGCAAGTTCATAAGAAAAGATACCTCCCTCAGAATAACCACAAGCATATACTCTATTATTATCAATCATGAACTCATTTGAGAGTGAATCAATTATTGCCTCAATAAAATTCACATCGTTGTGAGATGTTGGAGCTTTATGTAGCCAAGAATAACTTCCATCATTAGGGTCAATTGCAGCTTGAGGATATACAGTTATAAAACCCGCTGTATCACTGAGTGGACGCATATCATTTGTGTAATTCATAAAATCGCTAGATGTCCCATTACCCCCATGAAAATTAAACATCAATGGAACAGCTTGTGTACCATTGTAATTTGAAGGAACATATATTATGTAATCTCTATTTTGACCATCAAAAAAAAGATTTCTATTTTGTTGAATTTGAGCTTTAACTTCAACAGTTACAATAAAAAATAAAACAGTTAATCTTAAGATTTTTTTTAAATCCACTGTGATATTTCATTAATTCCTTTTTTCTTTAAATTTCTTTCGGGCAAACTATCATACTTTCCAATATAGAATAGTCCAAGACATCTTTGATTATCATCTAAGTCAAGAAAACTATCAAGATCAGAAATAATTTTTGGGCTACTCCAATAACAACCTATTTCATTAGCTGAGCATGTAAGCCACATATTTTGAACACTCATAGCAAGAGCTGATATTTCTTCCCACTCTGGAATAAAGTGCTCATCACTCCTATTTAAGCAAATACAAATTATGTGACTGGAAAGATTGAATTTGTTTATAAAGTTCCTTTTTTCATTTTCTGGCACGTCTTGACCGAACTTTAATTTTAAAATTTCATTTGCCAATTTTATTTTTGAGTCTTTACTAAAAATCTTAAACAACCATGGTTGAGTAATCTTGTGAGTAGGAGCAGNATTGGCATTAAAAATAATTTCATTAATTATTGAGTCATCTATTTTTTCTCCATTAAANTGTACAGGAAAAACTGATCTTCTTTTTCTAATTATATTATTTATGGATTCATTCATTTTTTTATTGCATTTATAAAGTTAAAAGACTGTGTAGTATTAAATGGNGTNTTNTGTAATATATTTTCAGTTCGCAAAATTGAGAAATTTTTAGATAAAACACTTTCAAATTGCTCAAAAGAATATCTATTTACATCTAAAGAACAACACTTCTTTGGACCATCTTCTGCAAAAGCACCCATAACTAAATTTCCATTTTGTTCTAAAGCAGTTGATAAAATCTTTANATANATTTNAATTTCNTGCTNTGATTGCAAAAAATGAAANGNTGCNCTATCATGCCANATTGAATACTTTTTTTTAGGNACAAATTCAAGAACGTCAGATACTATCCAATTAACTTTAGTACTAAAATTTTCATGTCTCTTCTTTGCTCTANTAATAGCAGCAGAAGAAATATCTAAAACTGTAATATCATTATATCCTTTTTCAATTAGACAGTCAGATAAAAAACTGTCTCCCCCACCAATGTCAATAATTGATGGGGTGCTTTCCTTTTTTATTGCTTCAATAAAATTTAAGGAAGTCTTTGGGACAGGTTGATACCAACTTACCTCTTCAAGAGCCTTGGTTTTATATATTTTTTGCCAATGATCTTTTCTAGAAAAAATCATTAGCCTCTTACTACTTCACCGTCCCANGACATCATCCCTCCCATTAGGTTGAAAGTTTTAAAGCCTTTATCNTGCATATACATACATGCTTGTGCACTTCTGTTACCACTTCTGCAATAAAGAAAATAAGATTTGTTTTTATCCAGCGACTCAACAGCTGAGAGAAAATCAGTTAAAGACAAAAAATTAATTTGCTTGGCGTTGGGCTGTATCCCCTCAGCCCATTCTTCAGGAGTTCTAACATCAATTATTACTGCATTATCTGTTTCTTTTATTANTTTTTTCCANTCNTCTTTTGTTAAATTTTTCATTTTGTAGAATTTTATAGTGTAGAAGGACAGATGTACTCAGTTGTGGAAATATTTGTTTTTTTTATTGATGAAAAACCGCCACGTATGTCTATTAAATTATGAACGCCATTAGATTTTAATATAGAATTTGCAATCATGGATCTATAACCGCCGGCGCAATGAATATAATTTTCTCCCTCAACATTAAAATCTGAAACAAAATTATATATATCATTTAATGGAATATTTGTAGNATTGATAATGTGTTCTGACTGATATTCACTTAATTTTCTTACATCAAAAATATTTACAGAACTATTATCATACTTATCTTCTATTTCTATTGCACTAACAGTTTTTATAACTTCAAACTTTTTATTATTTTTCTTCCAAGATGAAAATCCTCCTTTTAAATAACCTTTGACATTATCAAAACCAACTCTTGACAATCTCGTTATNGTCTCTTCAACCCTTGCTTCATCAACAACAAGTAAAAGAGCTTGATTAATATCAGACAATACAGCCCCAACCCANGGAGCAAAACCNCCATCCAATCCAATGAAAATTGAATTTGGAATATGTCCTTTAGCAAAGTCNTCTTGATGCCTTACATCAATGACTTTTATATCATTGTCTTTTGACAACTCTTCAAATTCAGAAACAGAAAGGGGTATTTTACTTTTAGCTATAATTTTATTTAAATCCTCATAACCTTGCTGATTTAACTTAACATTATGTGGAAAATAAGATGGTGGTTCAGGCAAATTTTCTGTTAGTTTTTTTACAAATTCTTCTTTTGAAAATGTCCCATTAATTGAATAGTTGATGTTTTTTTGATTTTTTAAAGTATCAACTGTTTCTTTCATCATNTTTTTTCCACACGCAGATCCNGCCCCATGAGCAGGGTAAACTAAAATATCATCNGGNAAAGGCTTTATTCTATTATTTACAGAGTCATATAANGTAGCCGCTAGTTCTTCTTTGGAAACTCCTTTATATCTTTGAGCTACATCAGGAATTCCAACATCACCAAGAAACAATGTNTCACCTGTAAAAANAGCATGTTCTTTTCCCTTTTCATCTTTCAACAAAAAAGAAGTACTTTCTAAAGTATGACCAGGTGTGTGAATAGTCGTTAAGGAAGCATTNCCAAAATTAAAAACTTGATTATCATTAGCAATAATTGCATTATATTGAGGGTCGGCATTTGGTCCAAAAATAATATCAGCTCCTGTTAAGTTTGATAATGTTAAATGACCACTAATAAAATCTGCATGAAAATGTGTCTCAATCACATACTTAATTTTAGAGTTACTCTTTTCCGCAAGATTNATATATTCGTTCACATCCCTTAGGGGATCAATAACNACAGCTTCTCCATTACTTTCTATATAATATGAGCCCTGAGCTAAACATTTTGTATAAATCTGTTCAATTTTCATATATTTTTACTTGAATTCAAAAATACTATTATTACAAAACAAATAATCATATTAAACAAACTCTTTGATGATTATTATAATTGACATTGTTAAAACAAACAAACCAAATCCTTTTTTAAGACTTTTTCCATCAACAAAGTTTGTGAGATAAACTCCAATAAAAATACCAACTATAGACAAAAGAGTAAATATAGATAGAAGCTGCCAATCAAAAATCAAGTTTGAGTTACCCAAATCCCCAAGGAAACCAAATAAGGATTTAATTGCTATTATTAATAAAGAAGTTGCCACGGCTTTTTTCATTGGAAGCTTTGCAAATAAAACAAGAGCAGGAATAATTAAAAAACCACCACCAGCACCAACAATACCAGTTAAAATTCCTACTATAAAACCCTCAACAATCAAAGCAAAAGAGTTATAGTTTTTCTTCGATTCAGCTTTATTCTCCTTGTGTCCACGAATCATAAAGTATGAAGCCAAAAGCATAATTATTGCAAAAAATATCATTATTGCTGTCTCTTTCAAAAAAGAGGTCGAAAAAATTATAATCTTTTCAGGAATAATTTCTAGTAAATATGCTCTTGCAATATAAACTCCAACAAAAGATGGTATAGCAAAAACAAAACCTGTTTTAAACTCAATAAGATTTTTATTTAAGTTTCTTAATGCACCAACTAATGCTGTTATACCAACTACAAATAATGAATAGGCAGTAGCTAAAATAGGATTNATGTCTAGAAANTAGACAAAAATTGGGACAGTTAAAATNGAACCGCCACCACCAATCAGTCCTAAAACAAGTCCAATAATTAGAGCTCCAATAAATCCAAGAAAAAACATACTTATTTGTTTACAACAAATTTAAGAAA
Source organism: Flavobacteriales bacterium (assembly GCA_002715885.1). GTDB lineage: Bacteria > Bacteroidota > Bacteroidia > Flavobacteriales > BACL11. The sequence continues at coordinate 24,022 of PBAG01000006.1, forward strand.
ATGAGAAAATTATTTTTTCAACATTAACTTTAATTTTTGATTCATTTTTACTCTATCTTACTTTAATTGCGTTTTTTTGAATTAAATTAAAAAAATTAAAATGAAAAAAATTACTTTACTTTTTGTATTGATTAGTACAATAGCAGTTGGACAAACTAAAGAGGATAGCTATCAAAAATTACTGGAGGAAAGCCCATTTAATATTATGTATCCTCAATTTATGGCAGAAGATGCAGCAGAATACTTTAAAGAATTTAATAAGTTATTTTCTGACTCATCTCCTATTGCCCCAAAAGAAGCAAGATTAGTGGCAATTGGAGTTTCAGCAGCTGTTAAATGTGAATATTGTATCGCTGCCAATGTACATTTAGCCAGAGAGTTGGGTGCCACAGAAGACGAAATTAAAGCAGCTGTTCAAATTGCAGCTGAAATTCAACGCTTTTCAACACTTTTGTACGGAAATGATTTTGGTATGGAAAAACTGAATAAAGCAATAGGCAAAGAGTAAAAAATTTATAATTAAAATGTTACTTGAATTTTTTATGGGGATACTAATATGTATTCCCCTCATACCATTTAATGACTTAATATTAAAATGGGCTGAGAAAGATCCACTAAAGTCAATTGGTATTGTATCAATTATGATGGCTGTTAATGCCATAATAATTTTATCATATGGCTTTTTGATGAGACCAGAAAAGCCAAAAGTTTTTATTTTAGGGCTGCTTGCTGCAATACTTATAGTTATGCTAAGAAAAATTAAAAAACTAATTAAATAATAATTTATTTATATGATTCAACAATACGATCAAAGAAATGATAATATAAAAATTTGGATCGACGGAATTCTATACAAAAGAGAGGATGCAAAGATTTCAGTATTTGATAGTTTAAGTCAGGGAGGTGATGCAGTATGGGAAGGCTTAAGAGTTTATAATGGAAAAGTTTTTTGTTTAAATGAACACTTAAATAGACTGTTAGAATCAGCCAAAAGCATGGCTTTTGAAAAAGTTCCAAAGTTGACCTATATAAAAGAAGCAATATTTTCTACTCTTAAAGCAAACAAAATGTTTAATGACACACATGTAAGGTTAACATTGACAAGAGGAGAAAAAATCACTTCTGGAATGAATCCAAAACTTAATCAAAAAGGGTGTACATTAATTGTACTTGCTGAATGGAAGCCTGCTATTTACTCTGGAAAAAAATTAAGATTAGTAACTGCAAATGTCCGCAGAAACTCTCCGCTTTTTCTTGATTCAAAAATCCATCACAACAATTTAATAAATAACATACTCGCAAAAATAGAATCCAACAATGCAGGTGCTGATGATGCAATAATGCTAGATCTTAACGGTTTTGTTGCTGAAACNAANTCAACAAATATTTTTATGATTAAAGAAGGAAAGGTATTTACCCCTTTTGCAGATGCTTGTCTTCCNGGNGTAACTCGAGGATTNATAATTGGNATTTGCNGTGAAAANAANATTCCAATTTTNGAAAAAAACATCTCCATCACNGAATTTTATAATGCTGATCAAGTTTTNACAACTGGCACAATGGGTGAGCTTGCNANTGTTNTCGANATNGACAAAAGANANATAAAAAANAAAGGANANNTTNTATCAAAAATCNAAGANCTTTTTAGAGANAAAACACAAANTTTAGNAGANAAAATAATTTAGTTTTTAAATTTAGCGAATAGGTATAATTACGTATTTCTTTTTTGTGTGNNAGANCATAANTTAGCTAAAAAAAACTTTTGGATACTCTNGTTGCCATATTTATTGCAATTTTTAGATTAATATTCAATAGTATCTNCTCTATACTTATTACATATCTTGTAATATTACTTTTAATAAGAATATTTAAAATTTGGAAAATTAAAGAGGTCAATGGAAAACCTATTTGNCCGAAATGTGGAACAAAATGTTCACGAACAAANAAAGAAAAANTNGATATTTATAGAAATTACCTTTCATTAAAAATAATGANATGGAAAAGATTTAATTGCCTCAGTTGCTANTGGGAGGGNAGCAGATGGTAATTTAAGAAAGNGCAGANTTGTANCATTNNAAAGCTCTTTCTCTNGCAAATTTATGATCCACCANATAATCTANATATTCATNTTCAGNAAATTCTGGNANCCATTTTTTCACATATTTATAAGATTTATCAAACTTCGTTTGCTGAGTAAATGGATTAAAAATTCTAAAATATGGAGCAGCATCACAGCCTGTTCCGGCAGCCCATTGCCAATTGCCATTATTTGANGACATTTCATAATCTAATAACTTTTGAGCAAAATACTTTTCACCCCATCTCCAATCAATTAAAAGATGTTTACATAAAAAACCAGCTGTTATCATTCTTACTCTATTGTGCATATAACCAGTTTTATTTAATTGCCTCATNCCAGCGTCTACAATTGGATAGCCTGTTTTTCCCTCACACCACATTTTAAATTCTTCTTTATTATTTCTCCAAACTATTTTATCATACTTTTTCTTNAAACTGCCTTTTTGCACATGTGGGAAATTGTTTAAAATCTGCATAAAGAATTCNCGCCATATTAATTCNGATAAAAAAGCGGTGTCATTAGAACCTAATGAATTAACTATTTTTCTCACACTTACTGTTCCAAATCTCAGATGAACGCTTAGATAGCTAGTTTTATCCAATGAAGGAATATCTCTGTTTTCTTTGTATCCCTCTAAAATTTCAAGACTGTAATCTTTAACTTTTATTTGAGATTTTGAAAACCCTAACCTACTTAGTTGGGGNAATTCAAATAATTTTTTTACAAACTTTTCAAAATTAACACTATCAAAAATTTGAATTGGAGTTTCTTTAAACTTGGNAAGCCATTTNTTTTTATATGGNGTGTACACTGTNTAAGGATCACCATTGTCTTTNAAAATNTCGTGAGGCTCAAAAATTACTTGATCTTTNTNCTGGAGATGTTTTATTTTATTTTGATTAAGTAAATCGGTAATNTCNGCATCTCTTTTTANNGCATANGGNTCATAATCAAAATTTGAATAAACTTCTTCAATATCAAACTCATTGATTAAACTTTTGAATACTGATTTTGGATCGCCTTTTTTAATTAACAAAGAGCTTTTATGAAACTTTAAAGCATTATTAATTTTTTCAAGTTGGGCATATATAAAAGAAATCCTTGCATCATCTTCTGGCAAGCTTTCAATTATATTGCTATCAAAAATAAAAATTGGAATAATTGGGTTTTTTGATAGTAAAGCATTTGCTAGTGCAGTATTATCATCAAGTCTCAAGTCTCTTCTAAACCAAAAAATATTATTTTTCATTTTATAAATATCGTCTTATTAAATTAGGTAAATAAATTAAATCAAAAACAATTGCTATAACAGCTGATATAATTGTGATTACACTTAGCTGACTCACTGACTTAAATTCAGATATTAGTAAAGGCAATAAAGTAATTATAACAATTATTGTAGTTTTAAGTACCGCTCGAGCTGTAATCTTTAATGCTTTTTGAATAGCTTCTTCTTTTTGAAATCCATTTCTTATGTTTGAACGATAAGAACTTAAAATATGAATTGAATCATCAACTATTAAACCAAAAACAATTGCAAAAATAAATGCATTTGACAAGCTGAAATAAAAATTTGAAAAACATAATATACCTATTGTAACTACAATGGGAAATACATTTGGAATTAGTGCAACAAAAAAGTAACGAAAATTAAATTTATTTATAATTATAAATAATATCCCAATTGTTAAAACAGCTATTATTAGACCGTAAATAATCTCAAGGGTAAGTTTATTACTTACTTGATCAAACAAATANCCAGCCCCACCGATCTTTACCGGTAAAGATAGCAAATCNGCTTTATCTTTAATTTGTTCAAAAATTTGAAAGCTTTTTTTAGATCCTTGATCGTTCATCCTAGTTTGCATCTTGTAACTATCCTTAGTTATTTTTTTTAGAACAGACTTTGATACAAGCTCTGGATTATCTACCATTCTTGTTAAAGAAAAATCAAGTGAAAATTCCTTTTGTAAAAGAAAATTTTCAAAGTCGAGAAGTTGGTTAATTTCCGTTTTATTATCAACCGAAGTTTTAAATGTAACTGGTTTAATTCCTCCAAAATTGTTATTGAAAAAACTCATTTCTTTGAAAAGAGAAGATTTTTTATTTACCTCATCTGTTAAATAATTATCTACTTCAACCTTTTGGATTCCATAAACAGCAATCAAAATCATAATAAAAATAATTGAGTAATATTTTAATTTAGACTGAATGTGAGTTATGTTGTAAATAAAAGTATCTATTAATTTATTAATCTTTAAATTTCCTTTGAGTTTGTGAAAGTTAAGGTCAACACAAATTGAATAACTAACCAAAATAATAAATAGAGAAATAATTATTCCTATCGTAGTTATCAATCCAAATCTTGTTATTGGTAAAACATCTGAAAAACAGAAACTTAAAAAACCAATGGCAGTTGTTAATGAGGTTAATGCAACAGGAACTCCTATTTTCTTAACTTTTTGCTTGAAAAAATCTTTTTTGTTATCAAATTTGATATTTGCATCATTAATTAAATGCATTAAATCTGAAACGCAGACTATAAAAATAATTGCTGGCATTATAATCATTACTAACTCAATACCACCATATAAAAATTGTGATACTGAAATACTGATGACAATGCTAAATATTACGCTTACTAGAGTTAATAAAACAAACTTTATGTTCATAGTAAAAACCCATAGAATTAAACAACAAAAAAAAGCGCTTAAAAATGTTATGTAAAAAAGTTCTTTAACAACATTTTCTTGCATATACAGTTCACTAGGAATTTGACCTGATACAAAAACTTGTTTTGGATTGTTTTTATTAAAGTTTGTTCTTAATTTATTTATTAGTTTTTCTTGAACACTGCTTTCCAAATCATCCTGCATTTCAAGTATAAAAAATATTTTTTTTAAATCTTTAGAGAGAAACATTGCCGATTTCTCATTTAACTTTTCAATTGATTGCTGATACTTTTCCTCGGAGCTTAAGTTTAAAATATCAAAAGAATGAAAAAAGAGACCAGAAAAAAGCATTTTTTTCTGATTAAAAACACTTCTTTCAAGTTTTATTAAGGAATCATTTTTTATATTTTCATAAGAAGATTTTATTGAAGACATCTTATCTAAAGATATCTTTTCGTCAAATTCTAAGCCTAATAAAAGTAAATTTTTATCGTTAAATGACTCTTCTAATTCAATCTGAATATCATCTGCATACATTAAAATCCTTTCAGTTTCGAAGAAAATTTTTGGATTTAGAATTGAAAAAAGAGAATTAATAAAGACAAAGAATATAAGTACAAACAAAATATACTTATACCTCCAAACAAAATCTAACATTATTTAATTAAATCTTAATTGTAGACATTCCTCCATCAACACCAAAGACTTGTCCTGTAACCCATTTAGATTTTTTAGAAATTAGGTATTCAACAGCTGATGAAATATCATCAGAAACTCCAGTTGTCTTTAAAGGGTGTCTCTCACTCATCATTTCTTTTTGCTTGTCGTTTCTGAAAAATCTTTTAGCAAGTTTAGTTTCAACTAAAGAAGGTGCAACACAGTTGACTCTTACTTTTGGAGACCATTCAGCTGCTAAACTTCTAGCAAGTGCTTCTAAAGATGATTTACACATCGATATGGAAGCATGAAAAGGCATACCTACTTTGGCAGCGACAGTGCTTATAAATACTAAACTTGAGTTTTCTGAAAGTTTTGCTTCATAATATTTTAAAATTTTAATTAGCCCAAGAACATTAATGTTGTAGTCATTTTCAAATGTTTCTAAAGACAATTGCTTAAATGGTTTTAGAACTATCGTACCAGGGAAATAAACAATACCATCAATATTGTCCTCATCCACATAAGTTGTAGAATCTTGCAAATTAAAATTATCAACATCNGAATGCTCGGAATCAGAACTTAATCTTATGAAGTTATAATTATTCTTATGGTTATTGTATAAATTCTGAGCGATGTCACTACTAGCTCCAACTAATAAAATTTTCATATCTTTTTTTTCAACAAATATAACTATTTTAGAAAAAGGCTATATATTTTTATTAAAATTTAATTATTTATTAAAATATCATAAATTTGCATAAAAGATGCTGCAATGAGTAAATACCCAGACAATATTGTTTTCAACTATGAAGATAACGAGTTTGATGCTTACAAGAAAGAGTACCCTACAAGTACTACTTCTCAAAAATTTTCAATTGATGTAATTGACAAATCATTGCCACACGAATGTATCAAGCATTTTGAAACTCAAATAAAAGAACTACAGCAGACCTACAAAAAAATTAAAGAAGAATATGAGTGGACAGAACTCATATACAAGTCAGATTATAGATTTAAGCCAGATGTAGGGTCAATATATCATCTGTACCAGAAAAAAGACAAAACAAATTTTTTAAGCATAATAGAGCCTGATAGCTGGAACCAAAATTACATAGGAAGTTTCAGACTGCTGTCTTTCGGTAAATGGAAGAAAGTTTAAACACTCCAGTTTTCAACAATATTCTCTTCAGCGTTGGCAACCATTTTGGTTGTAGCAAATAATGGAATAAAGTGATTGTCATCTCTATTTAGAAAAATATAAGGAGCCATAATAAATAGTAGCCAAATATCCTTACTAACTTTATTTTCAATTATTTCCTTTGTGATATCATTAATTTTGGTTTCAAGNAAGCCACTTACAAATCTTTCATGCTCAGGAACATTACTTTTGACAGCCCAAATGAAGCCAATTCTTTCTAGTGAAGGGAACATAATGTTGAGATAAAACTCATATAAACCAAACTTAGTAAANCCTAANTATATNGTACTATCNAATAAATCTCTATCATAATTTAATGCAGCTCTNANTATTCTAGCAATNAANATTTGATGGTTNGTGTTNTTTTTATCACTNAACTTATCATCTACTAANTTTTGTATCTCCTCGTGTGATTTTTTTGAAATATTTGAGATTTTAATTTTTTCACTTAAAAGTGCTTTAGTATTTATAGCGCAAATCAAGTCGCTTTTGGTGTACAAACGAATGTTTGTTTTAGTTCTTTCGGCAACAAGAAAATTATATCTTTCTTCCCATGATCGTAGAGTGATTTTGTTAGTATCACTAATTTTTGAAAGCTGAGAAATATTGTAGTTCATGAGTTTTTTTGTCAAATATCCGAAAAAAATATAACATTTTGACAGAAAGATTAAATTTTTTTAAAATATTTAATATTTTTGTATAAGATATTAATAACAAAAATTATACAATATTGTCCGTTAAAATTTCAAAATATAAAAGTAACATTTACGCCTTAAAAGTGAAACAGATTATTAACAAACCGATTGAGGAAATTTGGGATTTTTTTGCAACACCAAAAAATTTAAATGAACTCACTCCTAAGGATATGAAATTTGAAATTCTTTCTGGTAAATCAGATAATTTTTTTGAGGGCAAAATAATAAGCTACACAGTTAACCCTTTTAAATTTTATAATATAAAATGGGTAACAGAAATTACTCACATAACAAAAAATAAACTTTTCATAGACGAACAAAGGTTTGGACCGTACGATATGTGGCATCATGAACATCATTTTTTTAAAAATAAAGACGGCTCTACAACAATCTATGACAAAGTTATTTATAAGATACCCTTTGGCTTTATAGGTAAAATCGCTCACAAACTTTTCATAAAAAAAAGACTTTCAGATATTTTTAATTACAGAAAAAAAAGAATCATTGAACTTTTTGCAGATTATTCATAATGAAAACTAAAATGATAACGACACTTTTAATTTTATTTGGCANCTATCTCNACGCACAAGACTNGTNTGATGGTCANTANAAAATGATNAAAAAAATAGATAATATTGAAGTTAGAGAATATTTTGAGTCAGTTAATATCAGTTATTTTGACTCAAGCTCTGATAATTATTTTAAATATTTAGCCAACTATATTTTTGGTGGCAATATTGAGAATGAAAAAATAAGTATGACTTCTCCTGTAACAATGAGACAGTACGGCGATCAGGAAATGATTTTTAGATTGCCAGAGCGTTTTTTAGAGGAAGATGTTCCAAAGCCTAACAATGATAAAATTAAAGTATTCAAACTAAAACCAAAAACTAAAGCTGTCATACAATATTCAGGATATACAAATTCAAGAATAGAAAAAAAGAAGACCGCCGAACTATTAGAAATACTTAATCAAAATAATATAGATCATTTAAATGATATTGAAGTTGATGTTTTTAATTCACCTTTCCAATTTATAAATAGAAGAAATGAAATCACTGTTACTATTCTTACTAATAATTAATACTGGCNCAAANGAAATGAATGAAAAAAAAATAGTTCTTGGAGGTGGATGTTTTTGGTGTGTTGAAGCAGTATTTGAAGACGTTATTGGAGTNAATAATGTTAAAAGCGGTTACAGTGGTGGAAAAATNAAAAATCCCTCATACAAAGAAGTGAGTAGATCAAAAACAAAGCATGCAGAAGTCTGTGAAATTACCTATGACAGTGATAAAATTTCTTTATTAAATATTTTAGAAATATTTTACTTATCNCATGACCCAACTACATTGAATCGTCAAGGAAATGATGTTGGTGAACACTACAGATCCATTATTTTCTATGGTAATGAAAATGAAAAAAAAATAATTGAAGAATACACGNAAAAAATTAANCAAGAACTCTTTGAAAATAANATTGTAACAGAAATAAAAGAATTTGATNTCTTTTACAATGCAGAAGAATATCATCAAGACTATTTTAAAAATAATACCTCTCAACCATATTGCAGATATGTAATTTCNCCTAAAGTATCAAAAGCAAGAAAGGAATTATCAAAGTANTACTAAGATGCCTGAAGGTCCTGAAGTTAAAATTGTTGTTGACTATTTAAACAAAAATCTNAAAAACAAANAAATACGCTCATTTTCACATTGCTCCAANCCNTACAANGAAAANTATGAGAATGTTATAAATNGAATTAATGAGTTCACTCCAATTAAATTCACAAAATTTTTTTGTATTGGCAAAACCAGCTTCTTAAAGTTAGATAACAAAAATTATTTTTCTTTTCACCTTGGGATGACTGGCAAATGGTCAAAACAAAAAGAAAAGCATTCACATCTAAAACTTGAAACATTTGACAAAACTATAATTTACTTTACTGACCCTAGAAGGTTTGGTAATATTAAAATCATCTCAGATACAGANCTAAGCAAAAACTACTTTAAAGAGGGAGATCTTTTAAACTTTGACACTCCAATTGATAAATATGTNAGTTACNTAATAAAAAATTTGAAAACTGAGCAAGAAGTTTGTAAGATTCTTTTAAATCAAAAATATTTTTCTGGAGTAGGTAATTATCTCAAATCAGAAATCTTGTACAAATCCAAAATTCATCCACATAAAAAATGGAATAAATTAAATAAGAAAGAAATAACTAAAATATGTAAGTATACCAAGCAAACAATGATTGATTCATACAATAGTGGTGGAGCTGAGCTCAGAGATTTTAAAAATCCAAAAAACGATTCAAAGCTAGAGCTTCTAGCNTATGGAAAAGAGAAAGATAAAANAGGTNGAAAAATAATCAGTCAAATTACCAAAGACCAAAGAAGAACTTTTTGGTGTCCCTCAATACAGAAGAATTAAAAACTTAACAAAACTATCACNGACATTATNATCATAAGTATTGCTGGCATGGACTTTNTTAATGGATCTTTAATTCTCAAATGCATCAAAATTGAGCCTACCATTACAAATGACAGAAATACAAGCCCCATATAAACATATTGGTCGAGAGCATCTCCCATAAAAACNCTAACAATTAAAAAAAGAGCTAATAAAACTTTAAATAAACCTACTCCGTACATAAATGTTGAAGGTAAACCGTAATTTTTAAACTCTTCGATCATATTTTTTGCATCTCCACCTCTATATGGAGTTNTTTTATCAAATCGTAAAACCCAAACGTTTAACAAACCTAGAGCGATTATTATTTTTAAAATTAAAGACATATATAATCTAAATTTAAATTAATTCAAAAATATAATTTTATTTAAAATTAAACATTTTATGTTTATTTCCATCACTATCAATGTCAATTCTTAAACCNCGTTTATTTTTTTTTGTAACACCACCTAAAATATTATACGATTTAATTATCTCTTTTTTTTTATCATATTCAAAAACATTNTTTGAATTTANNACAATTTGTGNGGAATAAGTTTCAGAAATACAACCAGAGTTTGTTNGAACNGTTAANATCACATCATATACTCCNTTTTGAGAATATGTNTGAANAGGATTAANATCTTGAGATTGATTGCCATCACCAAAATTCCAAAAACAATTTTCAAAATTTGATGATTTGTTTATTATACTAATAGTTTTTCCATTCANATTGTAATCAAAATCTGCTTGAAAAATATTCCATACCGACATACTATCTAAGACTGTTGAAGATGCAACTTGTTGTAAATGAAGTGCATCTGCTTGTGAAATTGCACTTGGAAAAAAATTACATCCCACTGAGCTTTTCTTAAAAATCGTGGAATANAAAGTACATGCNGCAAGNTATGATCCGTAAATACTNGGATGACTGTTATCTGANGTNTACAAATCAATTGTACTGTCAATAGCGATTGAGTTTTTAAATGCTATTCCTACTGGAGAAACAGAAGAATTATTNTCATTTCCCATGGNCAAATANCTTTCTCTTAATCTGTNTTGCATACCCAAAAAAGTACATACTGGGGGATAGACACTACAATTAGTTTGATCCCCATATTTACGACCCCATGTCATATAAAATACTGTTTCNGAGCATATATAATTNCTATCGATANNATTAACCAGTTGAGTTGCATATGGATAAACACTTGCAGCAACGTATGATGGGCTTAAAGAAGGGCGTTGACTCTGATCTTGTAAAACAACAAAATCCCAATTTTGTTGACTTATTTTATTTAATGTTGTCTGATTTTGTGAATGAGCAAAAAGTGAGGTNCCCCCTGGTGTACTTTGATCATAATATAAACTATCACCAAAATCNTTTGCAATATTTGATACAAGCTCAGGTAAATTATTGTAATAGGTATAGCTATTTCCTATNAAAAGAACATCATAAGATTGNGCAAATAATAAAGAAGGAAAAGCAAAAATAAAAAGCGCAATTTTTTTTATCATAATCTAAGCTGCATAATTATNGAAACTAATGAAGANGAACTATCNTCTGAATTTGTTGTACTAGAAAAAGTAGAGCTTATCTTCAAATTATTTTCTAGAAAATATTTTGTNAGACTAAATCTTATATCATNAGTTTTTGTTACAACAGAACTTAAGTTTTCTTCATACTCTGGATTAATTGCTGANTAACCAATATCAAAACCAAAATTACTTTTCAAAATATAACCAAGTGTAAAATTAAGACCTGATCCTAGTGCAAGATATTCAGAAATAGCTGTTGGCTGCAAAAGTGAAAATCCAATTGGATCAATATAAATTTGATTAAGAGATGATGCACTCGCATTTGCATATTCAGCCAAGAGTGACAAACCTCTGTACTTAAGTAGTAAATCTAAATATAGTTGACGATAATCTGGCAATTGTATATCCCCATTGACATTATATAAAAAGAAATCACCATGTCCCTCTCCAACACTACTTGAAGCACCATCATTATAACTGCTAGCAACTCCAAAAACAAGCTTTAATTGCCTTTCTCTTTTCAAATCAAAAACTTGTAAATTGTTACCTTCTGAAAAATAACCAAGAGGATAA
>PBAG01000007.1 GCA_002715885.1 Flavobacteriales bacterium
AAGATACAGTAGTTAGAAGACCTAAAGCAACTACTAATATTGTTTGTAAATTTTTTTTCATTATAATAAATTTATTAGTTAATACTCGGCAAAGATAAAATACTCTATTTAAACTAGCCTAATAGAAAGCCCACTTTTTTAACAATTAATTGTGGGTATCAAGCTTAATTAATTGATTATCAATACTATAAAAGTTTAAAAATATTGTTAAAAATAGTCAAAAATTGACTAGAAAAAGACCAAAAAACAGGGTTTTTTGTAAAATCTACACTAACTACCCTTTATAAGTAAGCCACTTCCAAAGCTCTTTGTAAGATATTTTTTTTCCATACATGAGTATTCCTGTTCTGTAAATCTTGCCAGCTATGAATGTTGTGAAAATAAATCCAATAATTAGCAGTAACATAGACAAGGTCAATTGCCAAGTTTCTACTCCAAATGGAAGTCTAGCCATCATTATAATGGGAGATGTAAGAGGTACTAGAGACATCCAAAAAGCTAATGCACCGTCAGGATTGTCCATAATTGGTTGGATAAGTATAAAAGAAAAAATTAGTGGTATTGTTATCGGAAGCATAAATTGTTGAGTATCCGCTTCAGCATCAACTGCGGAGCCAACAGCAGCAAAAAGAGCACTATACATCAAATATCCAAACAAAAAGTAAAATATAAAAGAAATAAAAATTAATAATAAATCAATACCTTCTGTTAGCTTAGAAAGTTCATTTAAAAAAACAGATTGATCAACTGTATTTAAATTATTTGTAACTTCTGCTTGGTCAATGAACAAAGTTTCAGCAATTGTAGAAATTAAAATTGTTAAAAGTACCCACAAAACAAATTGAGTTAGCCCAACAAGTGCAACTCCAAATATTTTACCAATCATCAATTGAAACGGCTTAACTGAAGATATAATTACCTCCACAATTCTATTTGTTTTTTCTTCAATAACTCCACGCATAACCATAGTACCGTACATGAAAATAAACATATANATCAANATTCCAGNAATAAAGCCAATNCCTATACTTNCTTCAGTGCTNGACGATTCAGTCTCTCCATCACTTGTTATAATTTTTGTTTNAATTTTTATGTCNGTTTGTGCTTGNTCNATTAATTTAATATCAATACCTGCGCTTTTNAAGTTATTTCGCTCAGAAATNTTTTCTAGTTGATTTTNAATGGATTTTCTTANATTAAGCCCAATTTGTTGANTTGAAAATANTGTAAATGAATTTTCATCAATTTTTAGNAGNGCATAATAGTTTGACTTTGATGGATCTTTTATAAAGTCATTCATNTGGTTTTCNTCNAATAATGTGAAATGTATATTTTCTGAATCTTTAATNTCTTCACTAAAATTAGTATTGATTTCATAAAGNCCAATAAGTCTTTTTTGTTGATCAGNCTCAGAAATAAGTANTGGAACAATTATTAAGCTAGCCATAAGAATTGGNGCTAGNAGTGTCATTATAANAAAAGACTTCTTTTTTACTCTAACTAAAAATTCTCGCTTTATGATTAATAAAGTNTTGTTCATTTGGCTACTGATTTAATAAATATGTCTTCGATACTTGCAAGCTTCTTTTTAAAAGATATTATGTTNTGATTTTTATTTAAGCTATTTAATACATCTCTTATTTCNCTTTGAGAGTTTAACCTAATTTGATATTTATTTTTGTCNTGATGCAANACATCAAATTTNTCAGATTTAAATTTTACTTCTGAATCAAGTATNACTTCGTATTTCTCTTCTTGAAAATCATTTTTAATTTTATTTATTGGACCTTCAAGTATTGTTTTAGACTTATTAATTAAGGCAATATGGTCACATATTTCTTCAACAGATTCCATTCTGTGTGTTGAAAAAATGATTGTAGTTCCATCNTTTTTTAATTTTATTATTTCATCTCTTATAATNGAGGCATTTATTGGGTCAAATCCACTAAATGGTTCATCAAAAATTAAAAGTTTTGGTTTNTGAATAACNGTTACTACAAATTGAATTTTTTGNGCCATACCTTTAGATAATTCTTCAACTTTNTTATGCCACCATTCNACAATATTTAACTTTTCAAACCATTGTCTTAGTTTAATTAGAGCNTCATTGTATGNCATNCCCTTTAGTTGAGCTAGATAAAGAGCTTGNTCTCCAACTTTCATTTTTTTATATAACCCTCTTTCNTCAGGTAAATAACCAATTTTTGAAATATGTTTTTTATTTAATTGNTGATTCTCAAATAAAACTANGCCTGAATCAGGTGCAGTTATTTGATTTATNATNCTCATTAATGTNGTTTTNCCTGCACCATTGGGTCCNAGNAANCCATATATACTACATTCAGGNANTGAAATACTAGCTTTNTCAAGNGCNATATAATCTCCATANTTTTTTACAACATCTTGAACTTCAAGNANATGATTTTTCATTTAACTGAACATTTCTTTTACTCTGTCAAAGAATGATTTGTCACTTTTNGANGGACTTGGTTGGAAATTTTTTGACTTTTGTGCTTTTTCAAAGAATTTTTTTTCATCNGAGCTAATATTTTGTGGTGTCCATATGTTAATATGAACAAGNAAGTCNCCATTTCCATAGCTATTTACAGAGGGNAATCCTTGAGATTTTAATCTTAAGATTTTTCCGCTTTGAATTCCTTTTTCAATTTTAATTTTGACTTTTCCATTNATAGTTGGAATNTGGCTNGTTGTACCTAAAGCAGCATCAGCAAANCTAATATAGTGGTCATAATGAAGGTTTTTNCCATCTCTAANNAGAGATTCATGCTCTTCAACCGAAATNAANACTAGNAAGTCTCCATTTANTCCTTCAAATGGAGCTGCATTTCCTTTTCCACTTACTTTCAGNTGCATATCGTCTTCAACTCCAGGTGGAATAGTNATCTTAACAGTTTCTTGCTCTTTGATCATACCATTNGCATCACTTCCANTTGGCCTATCTTTTACGGACTTTCCAGCACCATTGCATGTGTGACAAGTTGACGATGTTTGCATTTGTCCTAAAATAGTGTTACTTANTCTAGTAACTTGACCNAGGCCATTGCATGTTCCNCANGTNTTATATGTTACANCTTTAGCNTGAACTAGTCTTGTAACCTTAATTTTTTTATCGACCCCNTCAAGAATTTCTTTTAAATTTAAAGAGAGCCTTATTCTNAGNTTNGAGCCTTTTATAACTCTCCTNCCACCTCTACTTCCTCCNCCAAAACCNCCAAANCCNCCTCCAAAAATATCACCAAATTGACTGAAAATATCTTCCATATTCATTCCACCTCCAAATCCGCCTGCACCTCCTNTCATACCTGCATGNCCAAACTGATCATATCTCTGTCTTTTTTCAGAGTTACTNAGNACTTCATATGCCTCNGCTGCTTCTTTAAATNTTTCTTCAGCTTGTTTATCACCTGGATTTTTGTCAGGNTGAAATTTTATAGCAATTTTTCTGTATGCTTTTTTTATTTCTTTGTTATCAGCGCTTTTACTCACACCTAAAACATCATAATAGTCTTTCTTTGCCATGTNTCAATTAATTTGCTACTACAACTTTTGCATATCTAATAACCTTATTTGATATAAGATAGCCTTTTTCAATTACATCAACAATTTTTCCCTTTTGATCATCGTTTTCAGATGGGATTTTAGTTATAGCNTCATGAAAATCAGTATCTAACTCTTTNCCAATTGGATTTTCAATTTCTTTTAATCCTTTTTTTTCAAGCTCAGATTTAAGTTGATTATANATTAAAAGCATTCCATCTCCTTCTTTTGGTTCATTTGCNTTGAAGGCTCTCTCAAAATTGTCTAAAATTGGNAGTAGTGAAGTCATAATGTCTTGACTTGCAGTGCTAAAAAGTTCTATTCTTTCTTTAGCAGTTCTTTTTCGAAAGTTATCAAATTCAGCAAAAAGTCTCAGATTTTTATCTTTTTCTAAAGAAAGCTGTTCCTCTAAACTAATNGAGTTTTCCTTTTTTTTAGAAGTTTCATTTTTTTTCTTTTTACTNCTTGTTGATTTTTTTTTNGCAGTCATATTTTGTTTTTATTTAATAATTTAAANTGCAAAAAGCTTGCCAGCGATACTGTNAAGACATATTGACAGTTATTTTTTCTGAGAATCTAAAAATCTGTGTAGAGCAGGNCCTTTTANATTTTTTGCAATTATTATACCTTTCCCATTTATTAAAACATTGTATGGTATGCTCCTAACATTATATTTTTCAGAGCCTTCTGATTGCCAACCNCCTAAATCAGATACATGATATTCCCAAAATAATTGATCTTTATTTATNGCTTTTANCCAAGCGTCTTTATTTTTATCTAATGANAAACTAAAAATTTCTAATCCATTACCNTCTTTAAATTTTGTTTTGTAGTATTTTCTATATGCATCCACTATGTTTGGGTTTTCCCTTCTACATGGACCACACCATGATGCCCAAAAATCAATTAAAACTAATTTGCCCTTNAGCTCTGATAAACTCATTTTTTCACCATTTGGATTNTCGTANGANAGATTCTAATGCTTTGTCCCCAATTTNAGTNCCAGTTTGGCCATTAGAAAGANTTGATAATGNAACTAATAGAAAAAGAAGAAGTACTTTTTTAAACATATTTAATCTACTCTTTGNATTCTTGCTCCCAGTGCATTCAATCTTTCATCAATGTTTTGATATCCTCTATCAATTTGCTCNACATTTTGAATTGTGCTTTCTCCATCTGCAGCTAAAGCTGCAATTAAAAGTGANACTCCAGCTCTAATGTCTGGAGAAACCATGGTGGTAGATTTAAACTTTGATTTATGATTTAATCCAATTACTGTTGCTCTNTGAGGGTCACACAAAATAATTTGAGCACCCATATCGATAAGTTTNTCCACAAAAAACAGTCGTGANTCAAACATTTTTTGATGTATTAATACACTNCCATTTGCCTGAGAAGCTACNACAACAATNATACTTAATAAATCTGGNGTAAATCCAGGCCATGGCGCATCAGAAATGGTAAGAATTGATCCGTCAATAAAATTTTCAATNGTATAGCTNTCTTGTGANGGAATAAATAAATCGTCNCCNTTTTTTATAATTTTTATTCCAAGTTTTCTGAAAGTATCTGGNATTATGCCTAGATTTTCGTATGAAACATCTTTTATTGTAATTTCTGACTTGGTTATAGCTGCTAGACCGATGAAACTACCAATTTCAATCATATCAGGAAGAATTCTATGAGTACATCCATTTAATTTTTTTACTCCCTCGATCAATATTAAATTTGATCCAATACCGGAAATATTAGCGCCCATGCTATTGAGCATTTTACATAATTGTTGTAAATAAGGCTCACATGCAGCATTGTAGATTGTAGTTTTGCCTTTTGCTAGCACAGCAGTCATTATTATATTTGCAGTACCAGTAACAGAGGCTTCTTCTAGTAGCATGTGGGTCCCATTCAGTTCATCAGCTGTAACTTCATAATATTCTTTTTTTGAATCATAAGAAAAATTAGCACCAAGCTTCTTAAATCCGTTAAAATGAGTGTCCAAGCGTCGGCGACCAATCTTGTCTCCTCCAGGCCTTGGAATGAANCCCTTTCCATATCTAGCTAAAAGTGGCCCTATCATCATTATTGACCCTCTAATTGAGCTACTTTTCTTTTTGTACTCTTCTGAGGCTAAATAGTTAATGTTAATTTTTTTTGCGCTGAATTTGTATTCATTTTCTGAAATTTGATTTACTTCAACTTCCAAATCTCTAAGTAGATCAATTAAAATATTAACATCTCTAATATTTGGTATATTTTGAATGATAACATCTTCACTGGTTAGTAAAGTAGCACATAATATTTGTAGTGCTTCATTTTTAGCACCTTGTGGAGTTATNTCACCACTTAATTTAACTCCTCCTTTTACTTTGAAAGTGGTCATTTATCTTTTTTTCTTAAACTTCTTTTTGTAATTTCTCTGACTTTTATTAATTACNCTGGAAGATCTAATAAATTCAAAATCTTTAGGAAGTGTGAGTTTGTTGTCAGAAAGTTGTTTCAGATGTAAAATAATTGTGTCGTTGCTCACAGAGTGTTTATTGAACAATAAATATGATTTTTTCATATGATTGGCAATCATTCCGGTCATAATTTCTTTATCTCTTCCGTCATTTTGGTTTACAGCATACCTTATCATATTTTCAAGTGCAGCACCATAAAAAGGAAATTTAATTTTGTTTTTAGGATAAGGCATCTTTTCAGGCCTTTCATCTAGTTTTTTTGGCTCTGGCAAGGGATAAGGAGAATCGGCTTCTAGCTGAAATTTTGAAATTATGAAAAGATCATCCCATAATTTGTGATTAAATTCTTTTAAATCACGTAATTGTGGATTCATCTGCCCCATAAAATCGATGATNGTTTTTACACATTTATTACGTTCTTCNTTATTTTGGATTGTAGTTGCATGATCAACCATTTTNTGAACGTTTCTNCCNTANTCAGGTAAAANAAGGTGGTCTCTTGCGGTATTNTATTTCATAAAAAAAANTATTTAACAAAACTACAAAAAAACTAATTCAACTCATTTCAGTATTTTAACAATATTAGAAATCAATTGTTAAACCAAGTAAATAATTTCTTTTTGCTTGTGGGAAGTATCCTGCCATGTCGTACACACCATCTGAACCTAAAGTCGTGTAAATATCACTTTCAGTAGGGTCGAAAGAATTTGTAATATAACGATATAGCCAGGCGTTATTTACATATTCTACATCAAAAAGGTTATTAATTAAAAAACTAAACTTTGCTTTTTTAAATAAAAAACTATTAAATACATAATCAATTTGCAGATTGCTTACTANATAAGCATCAAGCATCCTTTCAGTGTTTGAAGTGTTATCAATAAATTGCTCACCAACGTATTTAGAATTAAATAATATTGTTGTTTTAGAATTTAATTTGTAGTCAGCTTGGGCAGCCCAAATCATATTAGGCGAAAAGGCTAAGTCTGTATTTTCATGCAAAACCATCTCTTGCCCCCAAGTATCCCAATTATCTATGAACTGAGTGAAGCTATCAACTTTATTTTCACTAATCGTTAAATTACCACTTAAATTAAACTTACTATTTAATTGATATCCTGCTTCAATTTCTAACCCTCTTCTGTAAGATGATTTGATATTTGTACTTGTAAAATATCCAACATCATTTATTTCACCTGTTTTAATTAATTGATTATCGTAGTTCATATTATATAAGTTAATATTAAAAGCCAACCATTTGTCACGGTACTTATATCCAATTTCTGTGTCGAAAAGTGTTTCATGAACTGGTCTAGAATTTGGACTGCTTTCAACATAATCTGCTCTATTTGGTTCTTTGTTGGCAACAGCATAGGAGGCATAAAATGTTTGGTTTTTATTTAATTGGTGAGTTAATCCAATCTTAGGATTAAAAAATTGCAATTCCACTTTTTGTTTGCCTAGACTTCCATCTTCATCATTTCCATTAAACTCATAATCCAGATTTCTTGCCTGAAGATCAAGATAAAAAGATGTGTTTTTTGATGCAGCGTAATTAATTTTACCAAATATGTTATTGTCGTATTTGGTTGCAATATTTCGATAATATTCATGCTCATAAGTTCCGTTGCTTGCGTATTCTGCCCAAATAATATTCCCGTAGTGCTGTCCACTATATCTGCTGTAAGCACCTCCAATTATCAGATTCACATTATTCATCTTGTGATTTAAAGAAAAAGTAACTCCACCGAAATCATTATTGAGCCATTTTCTTCTTATTAAATCTGTCGAGGTTATAGTATCATTTCCAATAAAAATGTTTGATAAGTTGTAATCTAAAAGGTTTTCGCCTATTTTTTCTTGCTCATAATATCCTTCGCCATGAGTAAAATGACCTGCAACATTAAAATTGGTATTGATGTTTAAGCTTTTTGAATAATGTAGTTGATAATGAGTTTGTAAGTAATTATCTACTTCATTCTCATACGTGTAGCTGTTATAAGTTCTGTTTGTATCTAAAAAATTTTTTGGCACTCCATTCCAAGCTTGATATGTTCTTTCTTTTCCTGAAAAAATAATTCCTCTTATTATTGAGTTATCATCAAAATAAGATCCTTGCAAATAGAATGATTTTAAATCTGATGTTGCTCTGTCAATATAACCTTCTGATGCTATTCTAGACAATCTTGCGTCAAAAGAAAATTTGTCGTTTATAATACCTGTTCCAAGTTCAACATTATTTTTTAAGGTGTTAAATGAACCCATACTATTACTTGTTTTTGCATAAGCTTGTTCTTTTATACCTAATGTCTTTAAATTTATACTTGCACCAAATGCTGCAGCACCATTTGTTGAGGTTCCAACTCCTCTCTGGATTTGGATATTTTCTAGCGAAGATGCAAAGTCTGGCATATTTACCCACCAAACCCCTTGACTTTCTGAATCGTTGAGGGGTATGCCATTAATCGTAACATTTATTCTTGAAGGGTCTGTTCCTCTTATTCTAAAACCAGTATATCCTATACCTGCACCTGCATCAGATGTAGATACAATTGATGGAGTCAGAGAAATTAGAAATGGCAAGTCTTGTCCAAGATTAGATTTTTCAATTTCTTGTTTTTTTAGATCAGTATAAGCAATTGGTGTTTTGCTATCTGCTTTAATAGCATTAACGTTTACTTCTTCTAACGTTTTTTTTATTGTGATGGAATCTGATTGTCCAAATATAATTAAAGGACAGATTGTTATTAAAATTAGAAAGTTTATTTTTTTCATTTCATTTTTTTTAAAATTATAAATAAAACTTTTCTAGGGAAGTTGCTTTCAATTAGCAGCTCATATCCCTAGCTAGAATTACCTAGCCAGGTTCAATGGGTATAATCTCAGCCCTTGTTTTAAGGCACCCCTATAAAAGATTTTGTAAAGCTATAACATTTATGTTTTACTTGAAAAATTTTTTTATGATTTTTTGAGCTTTTGAAAGTCTTTTTTCGCCGTCAATTATGAAAAATGGATAATTTAATTTTGTAATTTCTTTCTCATAAATGTCAAAAATTTCGTTACGATTTTTTTTGTTTTCTCTCTGAGGATCGTATTCCCACTTTATATCTGGTTTGCATAAAAGATATATTCTCTTTTCATGGGATTGTTTAAAAATCTTTTCCTCTATCCATGAATTGCATTTACTATACTTGTAATTTGACCAAATTTTGATTGTAATTAAATCTGTGTCGCAAATACAAAATTGCTTACAATTTTTTTCATTTTCATATTGTTTGTATGCAATTTTTAATAAATCATTAAATCCGTATTTATTTTCATTTTCATTTAAATATTTTCTAGCATATTCTTCAACCAAGCAAATATTATATATCTCAGATAATTTTTTTGCCAAAGTAGTTTTTCCACTACTTTCAGGTCCAGTTATAATGAATTTAACCATTTTTTTTAATAACTCTTATCCAGTTAAAATATCCATAAATTGCTATTAAAGTATAAACAGCAAAGAGGATTGCAGTTTGGTTTAAATCTCTAGTGAAGTAAAGATAAATTGATGCAATATCAATAACTATAAAATACAACCAATTCTCTAATATTTTTTTTATTACCATAATAGTTGCAANAATGCTAAATACAGTAGTGAATGAGTCTAAAAGTGGCATTTTCGCATCGGTATATGTTGTTAAAATATANCCTAANAAAAAGGAGAAAATAGCTCCGCAAATTATTATGATAATGTGCTCGCTTAATTTTAGCTCGGATATGTTTGAATTTTCTAATTTTAGTTTTTCTGTTTTGTTATTTAAATTTTTCCAGCTAAAATACCCAATGATAGCCATTATTAAATAGAAAATCTGTAAGCCAGTNTCAGCATATAATTTTGCGTTGTAGCAGATGTAAATGTATATTGTTACGCTTATTGCAGCAGCCAACCAGCACCAAATATTTTGCTTAGCAGCCAGGATAACATAGATAATAGAAAATAAGACAGCGATTGATTCAATCATTTTTTAAAAAGAGTGAATTGCTTGAGATATTTCTTTAATTAAATTGGGGTCTTTTTCAATTGCATTTCCAACAACAATTATATCTGCACCGGCTTTACAATTTTCCAATGCCTTTTCAGCATTACAAATACCACCGCCAACAATTAATGGGATATTAATGTTTTTACTTACTTTTTTTATCATTTCAGTCTTGATTGGCTTTTGTGCTCCACTACCACCGTCCATGTAAATCATTTTTAGTCCTAAATACTCACCAGCTAGTGCTGTACTAGCAGCAATTCCATTTTTATCTCTTGGGATAGGTATTGTGTTGCTCATATAGCTAGCTGCTGTTGGCATCCCACTGTCAATGAGCATGTATCCAGTAGAAATAATTTCAAGATTTGTTTGCTTAAGTATTGGTGCGCTAATAACTTGCTTACCAATTAGTAAATCAGCATTGCGGCCTGAGATTAGTGAAAGAAAAAGAATGCCGTCTGCCTTGTCACTTATTTGCATTGCATTTCCAGGAAATAGAATTGCAGGTATATTACAATTGTCTTTTATTGTTTTAATGCACTTTTCTAGATTGTCATTTGTTAGCAAACTGCCACCCACAAATAAATAATCAACGTGAGATTCACATGCTAGTTCTAAAGTTAATTTTAGATCAGAATTTTTTTGTTTGTCTGGGTCTATAAGTACNGCAAAAAGCTTTTTCTTTTCAGACTTTTTTGTTAAAATATTTTTGTAAAGTTTTGCACTCATAATCATTTACAAACATACACTAAAATGTGATCATTTATAATCTGAAAATCTAAAATTACTGATGATTTTAGNAATAANGNATGAATTTTTTTTTGNTNNNAATCAATTTNNTTTATGNTGATGTTTTTTTTAAAATCAATTNCTCCCTNCANATGGTATTTAAAAAGAGTTTCTTTANCACNCCAAGCTAATGAAGCNTCNTTTTGATCANCTTTTANATTATCATTNTTTGAAATAAATTTTTGAATGACTTTTAAGGGTTTNTTGGAAATTTTTTCAATATCTATTCCAACTTTATTTTTACTTATTATGATNGCTACATATTTNTCTGAGTGAGATATTGAAATATTTTGATTGTTATTNATTGTGGGTGCTCCAAATTGATTGTAAGAAATATTTAATTTGGGATTTATTTTTTTTAATAAAAGTCTTGTACATAGGNATTCGACTTGTCTTTTCGTGCTTTTAAATTTTGGTAAAGTTTTTTTTGAAAATTCTTTTTNTAAATCATTTTCAGATTCTGTCATCTCCCAAACNCCAATAATGTAATTTTTNTGCTTNTTTAAGAGAGTTAATCCCATGAACAAATATAATAATATTAGTATATTTGCATCCCTAAAATAATAGAGATGAAATATAAAGTTAAAGACATAACCTTAGCAGAATGGGGTAGAAAAGAAATAAAATTGGCAGAGGCGGAAATGCCTGGTNTAATGTCAATTCGAGAAGAATACGGANATAGTAAACCTCTNGCTGGNGCAAGAATTGCNGGCTGTTTNCACATGACAATACAAACAGCAGTTCTNATTGAAACTTTAGTTCATCTTGGNGCAGAAGTGAGCTGGTCCTCATGTAATATNTTTTCTACNCAAGATCAGGCTGCTGCTGCCATAGCAGAAGCTGGNATACCTGTTTATGCTTGGAAGGGAATGAATGAGGAAGAATTTGACTGGTGNATAGANCAGACCTTANACGCATTTAAAGACGATAAGNCTTTAAANATGATTTTAGATGACGGAGGAGATTTAACNAATATGGTTTTGGANAGATACCCTCAGNTNTGTGAGGAAATAAAAGGTNTGTCNGAAGAAACTACTACTGGNGTNCATAGGNTNTATGAGCGTATGCAAAAAGGNACACTNACNCTTCCAGCAATTAATATTAANGATTCAGTAACAAAATCAAAGTTTGATAATAAATACGGTTGTAAAGAGTCANTGGTAGATGCAATTAGAAGGGCGACTGATATNATGATGGCTGGAAANGTTGCAGTAGTGGCTGGCTANGGNGATGTTGGNAAAGGATCAGCTGCATCTCTNAGAGGNGCTGGTGCTCGTGTAATCGTCACTGAAATTGATCCCATTTGTGCACTACAAGCTGCAATGGATGGGTTTTCAGTAAAAAGATTGGAATCAGTAGTTGGTGATGCTGATATTGTTGTAACAACAACCGGCAACAAAGATATAGTGCAAGGTCATCATTTTGAAGCTATGAAGGATAAAGTTATTGTATGTAATATTGGTCACTTTGATAATGAAATAGATGTCGCATGGTTGAATAACAACTGGGGTCACACGAAAAACACGATCAAACCTCAAGTTGATATGTATACAGTTAATGGAAAAGATATTATTTTACTTGCGGAGGGAAGATTAGTTAATCTTGGCTGTGCAACAGGTCACCCATCATTTGTCATGTCAAATTCTTTTACTAATCAAGTTTTGGCACAAATTGAACTTTGGGAAAACTCAAGTAAATACAAAAATGAAGTTTACATGCTTCCAAAACATCTTGATGAGAAAGTTGCCAGACTTCATCTTAAAAAAATTGGTGTTGAGCTTGAAACACTAAGACCTGATCAAGCTGACTACATAGGTGTTAAGGTTGAAGGTCCATATAAGCCAGAGTATTATAGATATTAATTAAAAATATATAGCAGCGTGTTGTTCAAGCTGTAATTGTATTGTTTGAGAGGTAATACCGCCGGGCTATTAGCAGCAATACCGTTTTGGTCTAACAAAAAAGCAGATGCACAGCAATTACATAAAGCAATAGATGAATTCACTGAATCAATGTACGAGCATTCTTGGTTTGGTTCAAAGCTACAATTTCTATCATATATTTTAAAGTCAAAGCTAGAGTTTCTATATAGAATTATTCCCTTGTTTCCACCCTCAATAAACATACTGTTTCCAACTGTATTTATTGAACTAAATTGCGGAAGACTTATATCAACTTCAATGTCAACATAAACATTTTGAATATAATTATTTTGATCATTACACGAAACAAATAACATGAAAAAAATGACAATGGATTTGAAGCTTTTCATTCGTGCAATTTAAATAAAAGAAATGAATGGTTTTTAAACTTTTTTAATGTTTTTTAATATCTTTACGAACTTAAAGACAAAACAAGCTATAAGTTAATCATATAATTCAAACGAAACATTAAACTATGTTTAAAAAAATTTATTCAATAGTTGCATTAGTCTGTTTTTCAACCTTCGCTTTTGCACAGACAGGAACCCTTAAAGGAGTTATTTTAGATTTAATGACAGGAGAACCAATTCCTTTTGCCAACGTAGTTATTGAAAAAGGAGGCAATCAACTTGCTGGTACAACTACAGATTTCGATGGCAAGTATACTATCAAACCAATCGAGCCAGGTAATTACAATGTTCAAGCAACTTTTGTGGGATATCAAACGGTTGAGATTACCGGAGTAGTAATTTCTGCCAACAAAATTACTTTTCAAGATTTAAAATTACAAGAAGGAGTAGCTCTTGGTGAAATTAAAATTATAGAATACAAGAAACCACTATTAGATCAAGACAATTTGTCTGGTGAAACCAAGACTGCGGAAGAAATTGTTGCACTTCCTACAAGAAGTGTTGCGTCTGTTGCTTCAACTACTGCTGGTATCTATCAAAAAGATGAAGGTGACGCCGTAAATATGAGAGGTTCCAGAGAAAACGCAACATCTTATTATGTTGATGGAATAAAAGTTAGAGGCGCAATAGGAGTGCCAACTTCAGGTATAGAACAAATTACAGTTGTAACGGGAGGACTTCCGGCACAATATGGTGATGCGACTGGAGGCATAATTTCTGTAACAACTAAAGGGCCCTCGAATAAATTTTTTGGGGGGATTGAGCTTGAATCATCATCTCTTTTTGACAAGTATAATTATAACCTTCTTGGCTTCGGCTTGTCAGGACCCATTCTAAAGAAACGAAATGCAGACGGAACAAAGGGAAGTTCTGTTATAGGTTACTTTCTTTCAGGAGAATTGAGAAATGTAGATGATACAGACCCATCTGCAATTGGAAGATGGAAAGTAAAAGATAATGTTTTGAAAGATTTGCAAGCAAATCCATTTAGGATTGCCCCTAATGCAAGTGCAGGTTTTTTAAGTAATTCAGATTTCTTGACAGAGAATGATTTTGAAAATGTACAAGCAAAATTAAACTCAAATGAGAGAAGATTTAATATTTCTGGAAAATTAGATTTTAAACCAACTAATACAACATTTCTCTCATTAGGTGGTACTTATTATGCTAGAACAAGTAGAGATTTTTCAGGATGGAGATCTATGTTTTCATATGCAAATAACAGAGAATCATCTCAGACAACATATAGGCTATTTGGTAAACTAACTCAGAAGTTTGGATCACAAGAGGCGGATGAGGAAAATAGTTCAGCAACTATTAAGAATGCGTTCTTTACTATTCAAGGAGATTACACCAATAACAAATATACTTTCGTAGATTCAGACCATCAATTTGATTTGTTTAAGTATGGTTATGTTGGAGAATTCAAAACTTTTAAAAGAAACATATACAATGGTGGATCAGCTGTCGACTCGTCAACAGGTATAATTTACACTGGCCAAATTCATTCAGGCTGGGGAGATACTTTATATACTTTTGATGAAAATAAATACACCAATGTTGATTTAGCAAATTATACTCGAGCTTATTATCAAATGTTTTCAGATTATGGACTATCCTCATTTGTTGGAGCTGAAAATGACGGAATAATTCGTACTGCTGCAGACTTAAGAGGTCAGGGGCTAAGAAATGGAGATTTACCTGCTTCGGTATATTCATTATATGGAAATCATGGTACAATGTACAATGGATCGGCAAAGCAAGAAAATACTCAAACTACATTCAAAGCAGCTGGATCTGCAGACATAAAGGATCATGAACTATCATTTGGATTCGAGTTTGAACAAAGAGATGATTCATACTGGGGTATGGGACCAATGGGTATGTGGGGTCTAATGAGACAGTTAACAAATAAACATATTCTACAAAGAGATTTAAGTAACCCAAATCCTGTTATTGATGAACTAACGGGTGTTTACCAAGACACCGTAAATTATGATAGATTATATGTCGCGGAAGAACAATCTTGGTTTGATAGAAATCTAAGGGAAAATTTAGGTTTACAAGTTGATAATAGAGAGTACATTAATATTGATCAATTATCTCCAGAGGAATTCGATATAAGAATGTTCAGTGCAGACGAATTATTAAACAGTGGATCAAGCTTAGTGTATTATTTTGGATATGATATTCACGGAAACAAACTAAGTAGTAATCCTACTCTTAAAGATTTCTTTGAAAAGAAAGACGCTAATGGAAATTATTTAAGAGAAATTGCTTCATTTCAACCAATTTACACTGCTGGATATATACAGGACAAATTTGCTATAGATGATTTAATTTTTAATATTGGGTTAAGAATTGATAGGTATGATGCAAACCAAAAAGTTTTAGGTGACAAATATTTATTACATGAAGCATACACAGCTGGAAACACAACTGATTTTTTAAATTCAGCTGATATCCCATCAACTATAGGTAATGATTTTGTTGTTTATGTTGATGATGCTTCTAATCCTTCTTCAATTGTAGGCTATAGAGATAATGAAACTTGGTACAATGCCGAGGGGTTACAAATCTCTGATCCATTATTAGTTGCTGAAGCAGCTGGAGGGCAAATACAGCCATACTTAGTTAATCCTGAAGGCGCTTCTGCTGGTGAAGTTGATGTAGACAATGTATTTGAAGATTATGAGCCAGAAACTATATTTATGCCTAGAATTGCTTTCTCATTTCCGATTTCTGATGAGGCTCAATTTTTTGCTCATTATGATGTTTTAACTCAAAGGCCTCCGCAATCTAATAGATTAGAGCCAGTAGATTATCTTTTTATGGCTGATAGAGTTGGGGCCCTATTAAACAACCCTGATCTTAAGTCTGAAAAAACTGTAGACTATGAACTTGGTTTTGCAAAAACCTTGTCTCTAAGATCTGCATTAAAGATATCTGCTTTTTATAAAGAACTAAGAGATATGATTCAAGTAGTAAATGTTCTTGGGGCATATCCAGCTCAGTATCTAACATATGGAAATATTGACTTCGGAACAGTAAAAGGTATGTCAGTGAATTTTGATTTAAGAAGAACAGGAAATGTAAGTATGACTGCTAATTACACTTTACAGTTCGCTGATGGTACTGGGTCAAGTGCATCTTCAGGACAAAGTTTAGTTAATACTGGTCAGCCAAACCTAAGAACTACCATTCCTTTAGCTTTTGACCAGAGACATGCCATTTCTGCATCTGTTGATTACAGATATGGGCAAGGTAAAGATTACAATGGTCCAGTACTATTTGGTAAAAATATTTTAGCAAATGCTGGAGCAAATATGGTGCTTTCTGCTGGATCTGGGACTCCTTACAGCAAGCAGTCAAATATTACACAAGAAGCTGCATCTGGAATAAATGATAGATCAACTCTTGAAGGAAGTTTGAACGGTTCCAGACTCCCATGGCAGTTTAGAATTAGTGCCAAATTCAATAAAGAATTTGAAATCAAATGGACTGACAAGAAAAAATCTAATGTAAATCTATATGTTCAAATCCAAAATTTGTTAAATGCTAAGAACATAATAAGTGTTTACAGAGCAACAGGAAATCCTGAAGATGATGGATATTTAACTTCGTCAGCAGCACAAAATGCTATAAATGCTCAAA
>PBAG01000008.1 GCA_002715885.1 Flavobacteriales bacterium
CTAGAAATAGAGCTTTTTTTTATGTCTTATTTTAATCTCTTAAAATCGCTAGATAATAGAGTAGATAAGCGGCGGCGGCTAGAGCAGCTACTACATATGTACTGGCAGCCCACTTTAATGCATCCTCTGAATATTTAATTTCTTGTTCGTTACTAATATTAGAGTTTTTAAGCCATATTAGAGCTCTTCTACTGGCATCAAACTCAACTGGTAGGGTAATTAATGTAAAAGCAGTTACAACTGCNTGNANGATCACAAAAACTAAAATAATTGTAGCAAAAGGAAACATTTTAAGTACACCAGCTCCAATTAGACCAAGAATCATTATCATACTCATTAGNTTATTGCTGAAATTAACAGCTGGAACCATTTGGGATCTCATTTGGAGCCATTGGTATGATTTTGCATGTTGTATAGCATGACCACATTCATGTGCAGCAACAGCAGCAGCAGAAACATGTCTTCCATTGTAAACGTCAGCACTTAGATTAATTGTTCTGTCTTGAGGATTATAATGATCTGTTAATTTACCAGAAACAGAAATAATATTAACATTTTTAATATTGTGATCATCAAGCATTTTTTGGGCAATTTCTTTGCCACTTAGGCCTGAGCTAGTAGGAATTTGACTGTATTTTTTAAACTTGCTTTTTAATCTGTTGCTTACAAAACCACCGACAACCATAAAAAGTATCATTATTATCCAAATCATAGTTTTTTTATTTGCAAAATTACTAAAAATGTTATTTTAATGTACAAGTAAATTATGTTAGTTTTGNNGAATATGAGTTCACCTTTGATATTAATAACTAATGATGATGGAATCCATTCTCCGGGATTACGNTATTTAATAAAAATAGCAAATAAGATTGGTAAAGTTGTAGTAGTTGCTCCTGACGGGCCNCGTTCTGCTCAGAGCCATGCAATTACTATAAATANTCCTATTACATGTGAGAAAATAAAAATTGATGATGGCAAGCAACTTGAGTTTATTTGTAGTGGTACACCTGTTGATTGTGTTAAATTAGCNTTATCAGAAATTTTAGATAGAAAACCAGATATATGTATTTCAGGTATTAATCATGGATCTAATGCTTCAAGTAATGTTATTTATTCTGGAACAGTTTCAGCCGCGATTGAAGCTCACTTACACAGTATTACATCAGTTGGATTTTCGATTTTAGACTATGCAGAAGACNCAAAAATTTCACATGCTGAAGNATTTATCAGTGAGATAATTAACAAGTTATTGAACTCAAAAAAAAGTTTGTGTTTAAATGTTAACATTCCAAAATTTATTGAAAATTCCCCAATNCAAGGNATGAAAGCTGCAAAACAAGCCAAAGGCAGGTGGGTTGAAGATTTTGATGAGAGAATTTCCCCAATGGGAAAAAGATATTTTTGGTTAACAGGAAGTTTTGTAAAAGAAGATGATTCAAGTGATGCAGATCAAATTATTCTTGATGACAATTTTATTTCAATAGTCCCCGTTAAATATGACGTAACGGATTATACCAAAATAGACGAAGTAAAAGATTTACTTAATGAATAGTCAAAATTTAATTGGGTTTTTTGTCGGTCTAGTCGCCCCATTTGTTGCATTTTCAGTTTTCGTGCTTTTTTATCTTGAACTTGATTTATTTTACACAATAAACGAAATAAAAAACAGTAATAAATTACCCCACATAATTAGTTTAAGTTTACTCATAAATTTGGTTATTTTTTTTATGAAAATTAAAACAAATAGAGATAGTGCTGCAAGAGGTGTTCTAGGGGCTACAATATTATATGCATTCGTTGTTATTTATTTAAAGTTTTCATAATGAAAATTTACATTGTAACAGGAGAAACNTCTGGNGATAAACATGCCTCAAACGTTGTAAGAGAATTAAATAAAATATCAAAAAATCAATTTAGAGCATGGGGTGGTAAAAACCTAGAATCCNAAAATGTTNTCATTGATACCAATATTAAACAAAAAAATTATATGGGTTTCTGGGAAGTTTTTAAAAATGGATATCAAGTTTTAAAAGATTTAGAAAGATGTAAAAAAAATATAAGTGATTTTACACCTGATTTAGTTTTGCTAGTTGATTATCCTGGTTTTAATCTAGAAATAGCAAAATATACCAAAGAAAATAATATTAAAACACTTTATTATATATCTCCAAAGATTTGGGCTTGGAAGTCAAACAGAATTAAGAAAATTAAAAAATATNTTGATGAAATGTTTGTTATTTTTCCTTTTGAGCAGGAATACTATAAAAAAAGAGATGTTANTGTTAAATATTTTGGCAACCCCATATTTGAAAATATAAAAGAACACAATTTTAAAAAAATTTTGAGAGATAAGCCAATTATTTCTCTTTTACCTGGAAGCAGAAAACAAGAAATTGATAAAAATTTACCAACTATGCTCAAAGTTGTAAATGAATACCCAGATTATAACTTTATAGTATCTGCGTCCAATAATTTTACCCTTGATTATTATTCAAAAATTATTAAAAATTATAATGTTGAAATTATTTTTGATAGGCAATATGATATTTTAAAATCTTCAGTAGCATCAATAATTACTTCAGGAACTTCTACTTTAGAAGCAGCTCTTTTAAAAATTCCTCAAATTGTATGCTATAAAACATCTTTTCTTTCCTATCTTATTGCTAGACTCTTTGTAAGGGTAAAGTATATTTCCTTGGTAAACCTTTTACTTAAAAAAAGATCTGTTGTTGAACTGATTCAAAATGACTTTAACTCAGATAATTTGAAATATAATTTGGATATGCTTTTAAAAGATGCAGTGAGAAAAAAGATTATTTCAGACTATGACATACTTTATGATCTTTTACATACCAAAAAAAATGTATCAACTATGATAGCTAAAAGAATATTAGATATTAAGAATTCATAGTTTTTTCAGTAATTTCTATTATTTCGTCCTCATTATCTTTTGCTTTTTGTAAAATTTGATTTCCTTTTAAAATGGTATCATCAACAAATTTTTGATCTTTACAATCTAAACAGTTTATCTTTACATTCAAAAAAGCACCTCTAATGGCTGTTCTTGCACAAAGTGCTGCCACGCATGCGTCTGTTATTGAATTTGGATTGCCAATTTCAGCCATTTTTTTTATTACAGTCATAGAATCTAATGCAACTTCCATAACTCTAAATGGTGTTAAAATAGCATGTTTTGTAGCTTCTTGTATAGCATTATCTCTTTTGTTTATGTCTTCTACATTGTCTTTTGGCAGTCTAAATGCATCCATTATTTTGTTAAATGCATTTGTGTCTTCGTCAACTAAAGCTAATAGTTGGTTTTGAAAATCTAGACCTTCAACAGCCCAATCTGAAAATTTCTCCCATTTATCATCCCATCCTCTCTTGTTTGCTGATAGATTTGCTACCATGGCTGAAAGGGCAGCGCCCATTGCTCCACAATATGCTGAAATAGAACCACCTCCAGGAGCTGGAGATTCACTACTGGTTTCTAAGACAAAATCTTTTAATGATAAATCAATCAATTTTTTTTGTTTTTTCTCCTCAATCATATATTCAATTATTCTTTCATTAACATTAAATGATGAAATTTCATCTAGACCAAGAGATTTGATGGCAATCTTAATGATTTCTTTTTCGCTAACTCCTAAAGATCTTTTTTGTTTTTTTAAAAAATATTCTCCCGCATCTATTAAAACTTTTTTAGGAACAAGCCCAACAAGTTCAGATCCAGTAACTCTTAATCCTCTTTTTGTTGCTTGTTCACAAGTTTTATCAAATACTTCGTGCAAAGGGGAAACATTTATGTCAGTAAGGTTATACGAAATTTGTGCAATTCCGTATTCCTCAATAAACCAACCTATTCCTTTTACAGATTTAAATAAGCCAGGTGTTCTTTGAGGATTTCCATTTTTGTCTTTAATAATTTTTCCAGTAATCACTCCTCCTTCTCTTTTAATTCTTCCAGCTTCTCTTATATCAAAAGCTACTGCATTTGCTTTTCTTGTTGAAGTCGTATTTAAATTAATATTATAGGCTACTAAAAAGTCTCTGGCTGAAATTGCTGTAGCTCCGGATCGCTTTATTGAATCATTATACTTGTTTGGACCAAAATCAGGTTTCCAGTTTTTGTCATCTAATTTTTTTTGCAAACCCTCATACTCACCAGACCTACAACTTGCTAGATTTATTCTTTCTTTTTTAAAAGCAGCATTTTCGTAACAATAAACAGGTATTTTTAATTCCTCGCCAACACGTTTTGAAAGTTTTCTTGCCCAGTCTGTTACCTCTTGCATAGAAATATTTGAAATAGGCACTAGAGGACAAACATCAGTAGCACCCATTCTTGGATGCTCTCCTTTGTGTACACTCATGTCAATAAGCTCTTTTGCTTTTTTGATTAATTTAAATGCAGCTTCAACAACTTGCTTAGGCTCTCCAACAAATGTTATAACTGTTCTATTTGTTGCCTTACCAGGATCAATGTTAAGTAGACTTACACCTTCAACAGTTTCAACAGTATTTGCTATTTCATTTATTTTTTTTAGATCTGAACCCTCAGAAATATTTGGTACACATTCGATAAGTTGTTTCATTATTTTTTATTTGATAAGCAAAGATAGTATTCTATTTGTTATCCATTTAAATAATTTACTTTTGTAATGATGAATAAAAATGAATTTGATAAATCCAAAAAAGGAAGAGAATTACCTCTTATGGAATCCTTTTTGTCTATTCAAGGAGAAGGGTTTTTTGCTGGAAAGAGCTCTTATTTTTTAAGAATTGGGGGATGTGATGTTGGGTGTCATTGGTGCGATGTAAAAGAAAGCTGGGATCCTGAGTTACATCCATATACTAAAGTAGATGATATTATTTCTCAAATAAAAAAATATTCTGTAGAAATAATTGTTATTACTGGTGGTGAACCTCTCATGTGGAATTTAGATTATTTGTGTCAAAGATTGAAAGAAATGAATTTACAAATTCATTTGGAAACTTCAGGAGCATATAAATTAAGTGGAAAGTTTGATTGGATTTGTTTATCTCCAAAAAAAGGGGTTAACCCTCTTNAAGAAATATATGATTCAGCTAATGAACTTAAAGTTATAATTTTTAATAAAAAAGATTTGCAATGGGCAATCAAGCAAAAAAATAGTGTCAATCANTNATGTAAATTATACTTGCAGCCAGAGTGGAGCAAAAAAAATAAAATTATTCCAACTATAGTTGAATTTATCGCCAATAACAATGAATGGACAATATCTTTACAAACTCATAAATATTTAAATCTTCCATAATGAGACTCAGATTGATTTATATTTTTTGTTTTCTATTTCTTGTATCTACCTCAAAGGAAAAAGATTACAAAAAATATGATAGAGCAATTAAATTTTTCAATAAGAATGAATTTAAAAAGTCTAAAGATCTTTTATTTAAAATTATTGAAAAAAACAATGATTGGGACAAACCTCATTTGCTTTTGTCAAATATATATTTAAAAGAAAATGACATATATTCTTCTTCCAAATGCTTATTGAATGTTTATGATATNGAAAACCCAAAAGATTTTTTAGGTATTGAAAAAATAGCAATGGATTTCTATAAAAATGGATACTATTCTGAAGCACTATATTATTTCAATGCTGTATGCAAACTAGATTCGAATTATTGTAAGCAAAAGATTTCTTTCTATCAAAGAAATTGTGATTTTGCTATTGATGCCATTTCTAATCCTGTTGATTTTAATCCAATAAATATTGGAGATAAAATTAATTCTCCAATGTCTGAAATAGGACCAGCCATAACAGTCAATAATGACAAAATAGTATTCACCAGAAGAATTGAAGAGAAAGATAAAAGTCCACAAGAAGATTTTTATTATTCTGAAAAGATAAATAATGAGTGGCAAGTCGCCAAACCATTCCCATTTCCTTTGAATACCCCTGAGAATGAGGGAGCTCTGTCTTTCTCGTCTGATCAAACATTAATTATTTATACTGCTTGTAATAGGGCAGGAGGATTTGGTAGTTGTGATCTTTATTATGGATATAATGATTTGGAAAGTCTAGAATTTTTTAATCTTGGTAGCACTGTAAATTCAAAATATTGGGATTCTCAAGCATGTTTTTCTTCAGATCGTAAGTTCCTTTATTTTGTTAGTAATAGACCTGGTGGATATGGTGGAACAGATATTTGGATTTCTGAAATAACTAAAAATGGCTTTTCNAAAGCTTTTAATGCTGGATCTACTATAAACACTGAAAAGGATGAGATGTCTCCTTTTATTCACCCAGATAATAGAAATTTATATTTCTCCTCTAATGGGCATACTGGTATGGGAGATTATGATTTGTTTCTTTGCCAAAGAAANAATATCAANTCAGATTGGCAGAAACCAAAAAATTTAGGTTATCCAATAAACGATCATAAAAGTCAAAACTCTTTAGTGGTTTCTAGTGATGGCAAAACAGCATTTTTTAATTCTTCTTTTGATGGTTTTGGTTCAGATGATATTTTTTTCTTTGATTTACCANANCCTATTCAAGCTAGTAAATTAGATAATATTGAGTTAGACATTGTTNCATCAATCCCTGGTGAAGAAATCGTTCTAAAAAATGTTCAATTTTCAAATAATTCCTATGAACTGGATGATGATTCCAAAATTGAATTGGATAAACTTTCGGTTTATATGATTCAATATTCTATTGCAATTGAAATTGAAGGACATACCGACTCAAATGGAGATCCTGATTTTAATTTAATTTTATCTGAAAATCGTGCAA
The DNA here is from genome assembly GCA_002715885.1 of Flavobacteriales bacterium. GTDB lineage: Bacteria > Bacteroidota > Bacteroidia > Flavobacteriales > BACL11. The sequence goes on from PBAG01000008.1 coordinate 6,783, forward strand.
GATCAGTTAGTAATTATTTGATAAATAAAGGAGTGAAAAAAGAAAAAATATCTCACACGGGTTATGGAGATAAAAAGCCTATAGCAGATAATGATAATGAAATAGGTAGAGCTCAAAATAGACGAACCTCTTTTAAAATAAAGGATTAATTTCACTCAGGTTTCTCACTTATTCTCCAGCTAAAGTCCTTTAAAAACTTTTTGTCCTCATTTATTTTTTGAATTGGTGTTGTTNTCGATTTAGGAANGACTTCATAATTAACATTATCAATTTTTTTGTTTTTGAAAATAAGTTTAATTTCTGAAGATTCAATATAATTCANTGCAACNGTTTTTTCATTTTCGTTNAGGTAATAAATACTTTGTCCATTTCCAATTACATCAATACTTGAAAGCTTATTTTTATTAAAATTACCAATCATTTTTTTCCCTTTTATTTGATTAAATTCTAGAGAATCATGTTTTGATATTATCATTGGCTTAGATTCCAAAAAAAGTTTGTCTATTTTTTTGTCAAAGTATTTAATAGAAANTGTATCCGAAAAAACTTGATATTCGTCAAACCACAAAATGGGTTTCTCAAAAAGAGTTATTAGCGAATCATCAACACTGTAAAAAAGAGAATCGCATCTCCCAANAAGATTTTGATTTTTAAATTTGACATTTGGGTATGCATAAATAATAGATTTATCTTCGTTTTTAAAACTTTCAAAACGATCAGCTAAAATAATTAGTGTATCTTCTTCAGAGATTAAATTAAGTTCAGGTTCTTTTTTAAAAATCATCTTATTGCTTTTTTCAAAAAAATCAGCTTTCTTAGATTTAATTAAGATATCATTTAAAGTATCTATTAAAACAACATTACCCAATGCATTTATTTTTTCAAGTTCTTTGTTATAAAAAATACTATCTGATTCAATTTTAAAATCTTTACTATTTATGTAAGCATTCTTGAAAAATTCTGCTGTATTCTCATAAATGAAACCTTCCTCACAAAAAATAGTTTTATNATCAATATAAATTAAGCTAGGTCCAATTAGTTGAGTGTAATTATCATTTTCCAATGATACGAGGTTGTTGGTTTCTAAAGAAAAATTAATGGATTTATATATTACAGAGTCTAGAAATTGATATTTTTTTTCATTTAAAAAATATGTTCCTTTGTTTGAAATAATACTTTCGTNTTNTTTGATTATTTCACTTCTATTTTCATACTGNATAANATCATCAACGATNTTATATTTTAATTTTTTGGTTTTTAANTTTTTATTNTCTGTATCAAAAACTACATTTTCTGAAATGATTGCTATTCCTTTTTCTCCGTCATAGTTAAGTTTATTTCCAAAAAGATTAANATTATCGTTATTTGTTATTTTGATATTGTTAAATGCAATTATTTTTTCNTGTGTTGAAAAATAATANGCAGAATCACAAAACATNTCAGTTTCATTNTGGTAAATATTTACATTACCAACAAGNCTCCAGTAATNTGGATGTTTTTCATTATTAACNTAAGTAAAATCNGCATTTTTAATATCAACTTTNTTCTTTTCTTGNGACAATAAAAAATTAGAAAAGATGANACAAAAGATTATAAAACAAGTTTTAATCAAGATTATCTAAAAAATGTTTGTTTTCTATCAGGGCCAACTGAAATAATTTTTATNGGAACTGCAAGTTTTTTTTCTAAATAGTNAATATAATCATGAACTTCTNNTGGAGCTTCGTCTAAACTNCTTATCTCCATTAAATTCTTGTCCCAACCATTGATTTCATCATAAACTGGTGTGAGTAATTCATTATCCTCAAAAGGTAAATAATCAATTTCCTCATTNTTTTTATTNAAATAATGAGTGCATACTTTTATTTTCTCCAANCCTGATAAAACATCAGATTTCATCATCATTAGTTGAGTAACTCCATTAACATTAATAGCATACNTAAGTGCTGGCAAATCAATCCATCCACATCTTCGAGCTCTTCCTGTGGTGGCTCCAAATTCATTTCCTACTCTTCCCATATGTTCTCCAACATTATCCTTTAGTTCTGTAGGGAAGGGGCCACTTCCGACTCTTGTACAATATGCCTTAAAAATTCCAAAAACATCATTTATTTGATTTGGTGCAACACCGAGTCCAGTACAAGCACCAGCAGTTATTGTATTTGATGAAGTTACAAATGGGTATGATCCAAAATCTATATCTAAAAGTGTCCCTTGCGCTCCTTCAGCAAGAATTTTTTTCCCTTCATTAAGATTTTTGTGAAGAAAATGCTCACTATCGATATGTTTGAATTTTTTTAGTGTTTTTATACTTTTAAACCATTTATTTTCAAGCTCCTGAAGATCATAATCAAAATCATAAAATTTGAGAAGTTGTATGTGCTTATTTTTAAGTCTTTCGTATTTTTCCTTAAAATTTTCAGAACTAACATCACCAACTCTAAGACCGTTTCTTCCTGTTTTGTCCATATATGTTGGTCCAATACCTTTTAAGGTTGATCCAATTTTATTTTTTCCTTTTGCCTTTTCTGATGCTGCATCTAAAAGTTTATGGGTTGGAAGTATTAAATGAGCCTTTTTGGAAATTAAAAGTTCAGAAATTTCAACGTTGAGTTTGTTTATAGAGACTATTTCATTTTCAAAAATAACTGGATCAATAACAACACCATTTCCTATTAAATTTATAATTCCTTTGTGAAATATTCCAGACGGTATTGTATGAAGAACGTGTTTAATTCCATCAAATTCAAGGGTATGACCTGCATTTGGCCCTCCTTGGAATCTTGCTATTATGTCATATTTATTTGTAAGGACGTCAACTATTTTACCTTTTCCTTCGTCTCCCCATTGAAGACCTAAAAGAACATCAACTTTCATTTAATTTTTTAATTTAGTTTGACAATCAACGCAAAGACCATACAAGTTTAGAGCGTGTCTTGATATTTTAAAATTCATGTCATTTTCAATAAAGTTCATAATACCCTGAATCCTAGGATCACAAAATTCTATTACTTTATCACAACTTGTACAAATTAGATGATCATGTTGTTTATTATAATATGATTTTTCAAATTGAGCATGCGATTTTCCAAATTGGTGTTTTCTAACCAAGTGACAGTCAAGGAGGAGTTCAATAGTATTATAAAGAGTAGCTCTACTTACTCTATATTTTTGATTTTTCATTTTTATATAAAGAGATTCAATATCAAAATGTCCATCATGGCTATAAATTTCATTTAAAATAGCATATCTCTCAGGAGTTTTTCGCTGATTATTATTCATTAAGTAATCAGTGAAAATTTCAGTAACCTCGTCTAATAAATTTTGATTTTTACTCATTATTTTAAAATTTAAAAATAAATAAAAACATTTTTTTCTGTTGCTTTTTTTTAAAATTATACTTTAATGTCTTTATTATGTTTATAAGTTCTTGAAATATTTACAATTCCTTCAACTTTTTCAAGCTTTTTTGTTATCTCACTTAAAAACGTATCATTGTGTACTTTTAGTGTAATTTCTCCTTCAAAAACTCCATCATGTGTACTAATATTAATTGATTTGATATCTACATTTAGTTGTTTGGAGATGATTTGAGTAACTTTATTAACAAGACCAACACTATCTATTCCATTAATTTTTAAATTGGCTGTAAAATCAATATTTTCTTTTAATGTCCATCGTGCCTTCATAATCCTGTAAGCATAGTTTGCTCTAAGCTCAATAGCATTTGGGCAATCCTCTCTATGTACTTTTAGACCGTCTACAATTGATAGAAATCCAAAAATATTATCTCCCGGTATTGCATTACAGCAAGCTGAAATTTTATAATCTAAAATTTCATCATCTTCATTAAAGACAATGATTTTATTTGGTTTTTTTTCTTTGTTAGTAAATCGTGTTTTATAAATTCTATTTTTTATATTTTGATACCATCCTGCATTTTTTAAATTAACAAATTCTTTAATTTCTGAATTTGAAATTTGCCCATTGCCAAATTTAAAATAAAGATCTTGAGAGCTAGTTGATTTAAAATGTTTAATTAATTCATTTTCTGTACTTCTATTAAGTTTTACTCTCAAATGTCTAAGTTTTCTTTCAGCAAGCTCTTTACCCATTTCAGCAATAACTTTTTCTTCTTTTTTAAGTGCACTTTTAATTTTAGATCTTGCTTGGGATGTTGCTACAAATCTTAACCAATCTTTTCTTGGAGATTGTTTTTTTGATGTAATAATTTCAACTTGATCACCACTTGATAAAATATGACTTAATGGAACCAACTTTCCGTTCACTTTAACACCAAGACATGTCATGCCAATTTGTGTGTGAATTTCAAATGCAAAGTCTAATGCAGTTGATCCTTTGGGTAAAGTTTTAAGATCACCTTTGGGTGTAAAAACATATATTTCTCCAGAAAATAAATTTAATTTAAAATCATCAATGAAATCAATGGCATTAGCTTCAGGATTTTCTAATAGTTGACTTATCTTATCAATCCAGACATCTAGACTATTTGCTTTACTTCCATTGTTTTTGTAGTGCCAATGAGCAGCGTATCCCTTTTCTGCAATTTCATCCATTCTTTTACTTCTAATTTGGACTTCAACCCATTTTCCTTCATCCCCCATAACAGTGGTGTGCAGCGATTCATATCCATTAACTTTCGGAGTAGATATCCAATCTCTTAATCTGTCAGGATTAGGTTTATAGAAGTCTGTAACTATTGAGTAAATTTTCCAGCAATCAGATTTTTCTTTTTCTAAACTACTGTCAACTATTATTCTTATTGCGAATTTGTCAAATATGTTATCAAAATTTACTTTTTTATGAAGTATTTTTTCTCTAATAGAATAAATCGATTTTGGTCTTCCTTTGATAGTAGTCTTAAGCCCTTCTTTTTTCAGTACATTTTTAATTGGTAAAGAGAATTTGTTTATGTATTTATTTCTACTAACTTTTGTTTCGTTTAGTTTTAATGAGATTGCCTTGTAAATCTCCGGTTTGGTAAACTTTAAACCTAAATCTTCAAGTTCAGTTTTTATTGGATATAGTCCTAGTCTGTGAGCAAGTGGAGCATATAAATACAGTGTTTCAGATGCAATTTTAAGTTTTTGCTGTTTAGACATTGCATCTAATGTTCTCATATTATGCAGCCTATCTGCTAGCTTTATAAGAATTACTCTTACNTCATCNGAAAGNGTCAAAAGCATCTTTCTAAAGTTCTCAGCTTGTAATGAAACTTTTTGGTCAAATACGTCTGAAATTTTNGTTAAGCCATCAATTATTGATGCAATCTTTTTTCCAAATAATTTATTTATATCCTCAATCGTGTANTTTGTATCTTCTACAACATCATGNAGTAATGCGCATATAATGGATGTTGTTCCNANNCCTATTTCNTTTGCNCAAATATGTGCAACTGCTATTGGGTGAAGAATGTAAGGNTCACCAGATTTTCTTCTAATATTTTCGTGAGCTTTTACAGCTAAATTAAAAGCTTTTCGGATATCTTTTTTATCTTGTTTGNTGGTTTTATCATTACATGCTCTAAGTAAAGCTCTNTATCTGTTTATTATCTCTTTTTTTTCTTTATCTAAATCAACAGATTTCATTTTAGTATGAAAAAATTTTGTAGTNGCTCATTAATTTATTCACTTTTTCTTTTACACNNGTGATAACTTTTTCNTTATCATGATTNGTTATTACTTCATCGATTAGTTCAACAATTTCANGCATTTTATCCTCTTTTAAGCCTCTTGTNGTAATTGCTGGTGTACCAAATCTAATACCTGATGTTACAAAGGGNGACTTTGTGTCAAATGGAACCATATTTTTATTTGCAGTAATATCTGCTNGAACAAGAGATTTTTCTGCATCTTTACCAGANATATTTTTTGAAGTTAGATCAATGAGCATGCAATGATTTTCTGTTCCTCCAGAGATNATATCATATCCTTTTTCAACTAAACAATNNGCCATGGTTTTTGCATTTATTATTACTTGCTTTGANTAGTTGATAAATGAATCATCAAGNGCTTCACCAAAAGCAATTGCTTTAGCAGCAATTATGTGTTCAAGAGGTCCTCCTTGGGATCCTGGAAAGACTCCAGAATTTAGAATTGTAGACATTAATTTGTAATCACCTTTTAAATTTTTAAAACCAAATGGNTTTTCAAAATCTTTTCCCATCATAATCATTCCNCCTCTNGGTCCTCTAAGAGTCTTATGAGTGGTAGTTGTCAAAATATGACAATATTTTGCAGGATCATTTAATAACTTAGCAGCAATGAGGCCAGCAGGATGTGCAATGTCAGCAAGTAAAATAGCTCCTACGCTATCTGCCACATCTCTAAATTTTTTGTAGTCCCAATCTCTAGAATATGCAGATCCACCACAAATAATCATTTTTGGTTTTTCTAAGTGAGCCATTTCTTCCAACATTTTGTAATCTATTAATCCAGTTTCTTTATCGACATTGTAGAACGAAGGTTTGTATAACTTACCTGAATAATTTACTGGAGAGCCGTGCGTTAAGTGCCCACCATGTGCTAAATTAAAGCCTAAAATTTTGTCACCTGCATTCAAACATGCTAACATTACTGCTGAATTTGCAGATGAGCCAGAGTGAGGTTGAACATTAACATATTCAACTCCGAATAACTTTTTTGCCCTGTCTATTGCTATTTGTTCGACTTGATCAACAACTTCACATCCACCATAATATCTTTTGTTTGGATAACCTTCAGCATATTTATTAGTCAAACAAGAACCTGCAGCTTTCATAACTTGAGGGCTAACAAAATTTTCTGAAGCAATTAGCTCAATCCCATTTCTTTGTCTAAAATCTTCTTGTTTTATTAATTCAAATATTATTTCGTCATTATTCATTGTTGATTTTTTTTAATTTCGTACTTAAGAACAAATATAAATTTTTATGAACAGATTAAATGAACTTTTTAAAATAAAATACCCTATTGTTCAAGGTGGTATGGTCTGGTGTAGCGGGTGGCGTTTAGCTAGTGCTGTAAGTAACAATGGTGGTCTTGGCTTAATTGGTTCTGGCTCAATGTATCCCGATGTTTTTAAAGAGCATATTAAAAAATGTAAAAAAGCAACTAAAAAGCCGTTTGGAGTTAATTTACCCCTCTTATATCCAAACATTGATGATCACATAAATACAATACTTGATGAAAAAATTAAAATTGTTTTTACTTCAGCAGGAAGTCCAAATAAATATACTCAATTGCTTAAGGAAAATGGAATTATAGTTGTTCATGTCATTGCAAATCAAAAATTTGCTTTAAAATGTGTAGATGCAGGAGTTGATGCAATTGTTGCTGAAGGTTTTGAAGCAGGTGGTCACAATGGGATAGATGAAATAACTACAATGTGCCTAATACCTCAAATAAAGTCTACAGTTGATATACCTCTTATAGCAGCAGGGGGTATAGCTTCCGGCGAGTCAATTTTAGCTGCAATGTCACTTGGTGCTGATGGTGTACAAATTGGAAGTTTATTTGCTTCAAGTCTTGAATCATCGGCTCACGAAAATTTTAAGAAAAAAATAATTGAATCTAAAGATGGAGATACTGCTTTAACATTAAAAGAAATTACACCTGTTCGTATGCTAAAAAATGAATTTTATGATCAAATTCAGAAAGCGTACAATAATAATGCATCAAAAGATGAGTTGATAAAGCTTTTATCTAGAGGTAGGGCAAAAAAAGGAATTTTTGAAGGTGATCTTGTTAACGGAGAATTAGAGATCGGTCAGATATCTTCAAATATTTCTGAAATAAAACCTGTTAGTGCAATAATGAATGATTTAGTTGTTAATTTTAATAAAAAATTAGATTTTCTTTCAACTAAATTAATGTAATTGACTTTCTAATTTTTGACACTACAATAAAATTTATAATTTGTAAGTTTGTAAAAAAAGATTTTATGAGGAAATTATTAATTTCCCTATTATGCGTTTTTGCTTCATTTAATTCCTTTTCATCACATTTGATGGGAGGAGAAATTACGTGGGAATGTCTAAAGTCTGGACCTGATGTCGGTAAGTATGTTTTTACTATGAAAGTTTACAGGGACTGTTCTGGAATTACTGTTTCAACAATAACTCAGATCATCCAAGTATGGAATCACCCTACTGTCACTGGTATTGATGTTGATTTTGTCTTACAACAAGACGTTTCTCCTGTTTGTGATCCAATTGCTAGTGGAAATTCTCAGTTAAGTTGTGCAAATAGTGACCCTGGATCGGTTGAAGAATACATTTTTCAATCTCTGCCAGTTTCACTTCCTGGTGTTCCTCCAACAGATGGGTGGCAATTTACATGGGACAATTGTTGTAGAAATGCTGCAATAACAAATATTTTGAACCCATCATCTGCAGGATTTACTCTAAGAGCAACAATGTATCCATTTATTGATCCATCCACTGGAATTCCAACTCCTGCCGAGCCATGTTTTGATTCATCACCAGAATTTAAAGAACAGCCTAAAACAATTCTTTGTACTGGTTTTCCATTTTCATATAGTCATAATGCATTCGACGAGGAGCTTGATGAACTTGTTTATTCATGGGGTGAGCCTTTGGATGATTTTTTAAGTACTTATAATCCACCAGTAGACCCCCCAATATTAACTTTTAATGCTCCATACACAATATCTTCTCCACTACCTGGAAATCCAACACTTGACCCGTCTACTGGTGAGGTTTCATACAATGCCAATATTTCTGGAAATTTCGTAACCTGTATTAAGGTACAATCATGGAAATGCGATCAGCTCGTTGCCGAAATTTACAGAGAAGTTCAGGTAGTTTTGATT
>PBAG01000009.1 GCA_002715885.1 Flavobacteriales bacterium
TGCTTTAAATGTTGACGAAAATGGTTTAGATGAAATGGATAATAGAATTTTATCAGCAATAATTGATAAATTTAAGGGAGGGCCTGTAGGATTAACTACTATAGCAACAGCTGTAGGAGAGCAGGCAGGTACAATTGAAGAGGTTTATGAGCCATTTTTAATCAAAGAGGGGTACTTAATGCGAACTCCTCGTGGTAGACAGGCAACCGATTTGGCATTTAAGCATTTGGGTAGAGTAAAGCAGACTAATCAGGGTAATTTATTCTAAGATATAGAATCGAAAACCTCTGTAATAATTTGTTTATATTGAGTAAAGGCTGATAATGTCCAAATCTTTAGATTAGATAATTCTTTTTTTGTCAACCACTTTGTAGATTTTCTTAATTCTTTTTTGAAGAGATCAGCATCAAAACTAACTTTCTCTAAAATGGATTTATAAAATTTTAGCATTATTTCTTTTTACATTTAAATAACAACAAATAGATTATTTTATTGTGTTAGTATTTGAAAACTAAAGTTTGTAGCTAATAATAAAGTTTAGACCGGTATTATATTTCCCTTTATTTAATCTATAAGTTTGTCCTGAAGCGTGATTTGCAATTGGAATAATAGAATTAGATAATCTTGTACAAAGGGACATTTTTTCGTTTAGCTTATATGCAATTCCTACAACTGCTCCAAACTCATAATCATTAAATTCAATTTGATTTTCCAAAATCCCATAAATATCTTTGTAATATCCATCAATTAGTGCTGATATGTGAATTCCAAAATCAAAGTTTATTTTTTCTGAACTTTTTAGAACTAGAGTCAAAGGAATTTCAATGTACTCTAAATTAATTTCTGCAATTAGATTTTCTACTTTTGGATTCGAACTTCCTTTTTGTATATACATCATTTCAATTTGTAAAGCTAAAGATTGTGAGATATCTCTATTTACAAATCCTCCTATAATTAAACCTGCTTTATTATAACCTGCAAGATTGTCACCCGAAACTTGTGTGGTGCTTAGCCCGGACAAAATTCCAGCATTAAATTCTTGTGCACTACTATTAAACTGAAAAATAAAAAGTATAATTAAAAAAAATATTTTTTTCATTATCTCAGACTTAATCCCAAACCAACAGTTGTTACTGGATATTTGCTAAATGTATGATTAGCATGAATAGCAATTACAGCTAAATTTAATCTTATACCAATGTTAGCCCTATACTCTCTGTTATTTTCAAACTTCATCTCAATTGGAAGATCTATTTCTAGTTCATTTAGATTAAAGCTTTCAGAATTACTAATGTTTTCACCTGCAGTGAATGTAGTAGTTGAAAAATTATATCCAACGCTAGTGTATCCAGTGAGCATTAAAATTTTTCTTGAAAAAATGATATTGAAGTTAGTAGCTTGAACATCAATATTTACACTTTGGTCAAGAACAGATAGTTCAGAATTTAGTTGTGTATGTCCCGCTTGTAAAGATAGGCTCATAGGAATTGCATTTCCAATAACTGGAATCCATTGTAGAAGATCATGTTTAAACCCAACTCCCCACATTGAAATTTCCCCATTGCTAAAAAAGCCAAAGTCATATTTGTAATTTGGAATAAGTCTGCCATTTAGTTCTGTTTTTTTGAAAATTCCTAACCCAAAGTTAAAATTTGGTAGAGCTAGTAACGGAATTGGGTTTGATTGATTAGGTAATTTAAATTCATCATCTTTATAGTTTACTATTGCTCCATTACCTTTGCCAATAATAGTAGGACTTGATGAACTTGAAGAAGAAAAGTTACTTATTGAATTAGGATCAAAAGTTTTATTTTCATCTGAGAAGCTTAGTAAACTAATTGTGAATGTAGCATCAAAGCCTAAAAGCCGGTGTGGTTTAGCAGAGTTGTACCAGCCATTATTAGTAATTGCACCCAATCCGTTGCCAAGAGGATTTAAATACTCTTGCAAAAATGCTTGTGCATCATTTATATTATCAATGTTTACCTGTGAGTATGAATTTTTATAAAGAAATGATAAAAGAATTATTAGATAAAATCTTTTTTTTAAAACTATTTTAAAAAAGTGACTTTTCTTCAACTTGTAAAATTTCATAATTAGATACATCATATATATATGCCAAAACATACAAATTACTTAAATCCCAGCCACCAGAGTTCCCATTTCCGAGGGTTAGAGTATTTTCTGAATGTTCGATATTGAAATCCTCTAAATCACTAATTACAATTGTGTAAGCATTTGAAAAACTATCGCCAATATTTATTTCTTCAGATGATAAGTCATCTCCCCATGTAGGAGTTAAAAATGATCTTAAAACATGTTTGTGAGTGTATGTTGGATTATCAATATCTCCATCCTTTTGCCAATTTGTTATATTATTTTCAGTGATGCAAACTACAAGTTTGTGATTGTTCTGTACATTAGACACTGCTTCTGAATTAATGATGATGTCGAACTGGTCAGAAAGCATATTGGAATTTTGGATAACTTCTATATCAATTCCAAACTTTACTTCCTTATCTAGCTCATCAGCTACGATGGATGACCACTGTCCAAAATCTTTTCTATGATCACCACTACTATTATAATCGGATCTATTTATCATTCCTTTTGGAAGCCCATTTTCACTAACTTCAAAAAAAGCATCTAACTCTTCACCCCACATAGTTCTAAAGTCATAAATAAATTTATCATCAGGATTAGATACTGGATCTATTGGATAGGATCTGGCAAAAGTTGTTCCAGAGTGAATTGCAAGTCCGATAATTTGCGACCCATAAACTGATTGAATAGCCTCTAATTCACTAGCTGCATCAGGACAATTTTTACACAGATGTCCAGTGAAATCTTCAATTAAAATATTTTTAACATAATTATTAGTTGTTGTATCTATTGGATTTACAGAATCGCTCATATACGGTCCTTCAATAACTTCACAAGAACTAAACATAAAGGCAAAAACTATAATTGGAATAAATTTTCTCATAATTAAAAACTTGATGTTATGCTTAAATTAAGACCGTTTGATGAAGGAACTAGCTTGCAAACTCCTCCAACACAAAAGATTCCTTCACGTTTTTTACCATACCCTATTTCAAATCGAGTTGATCTTTTTAAATAACCGATATTAATATTGGTATAATGTAATCTTTTGCTTTCGTTTTCATTTCCGTAATTGTACATGTCTTGAAATGCAAAGAACCAATTTGGTGATATGGTATATTCAACTAAGCCCATGAGCCAATCGCCTTCCTCATCATTTGTAGCAGTTTCCAATTGCTTTGCAAACAGAGCTTGGGTTTCAAATCTAATAGTATGTCCTTTTTTTATTTTATAGCTTAAGTCTAAAACAGCTATTGTAGAATTTATAGTTCCATACTCTCCAGGAGTTTTACCCTCAAGAAAATCTTTATTATATGTTTGATTTGCAAAAACTGCATTGTAGCTTATTTGTTTATTTATTTTTTTATTAATCTCCAAGTTAATGTCGGAGAAATATAGCTCCTGACTGAAGTCAAATAGTTTAGGAGAAAAGTCAATATTATCGTTCAACATTGAGTTGCCTCCTTCAAGACCATTTATTCTTGAGAAGTTAAAATTAACTTTTGTTCCATATTTTCCACCAAGAGGAGTTCCTTTTTTAAATTTATAAAAAACATCTAATTGGATACCTAATTCACCCATTGCTTGTGTTGCACAAGGATAAATAGCCAATAGAGTATAAGCATGGGGCTTACTTAGGGTTGGAATATAGTTCATTATATAGGCCTTACCAGTTCTTTCTCTTTCGGAGAGAAATAGCATGTTGTCAACTCTATGCATTTCAGCTGTTACTCCAAAACCTCTTTGTGAGTAAGTTATACTACTTGTGAATGCGTTTCCACTTGCATAGTTCATTTCGCTTTCTTGTAAAGAATTGATAGGGTCATTTATTTTATGTGCATATTCNCCAAAATAATTCCATCCACCGCTTATTATATTTAATCTACCAGAATATGCTGCTACATTTTGAGGTATTTCAAAGATAGGATTACTTCTTTCTTCATATCTACTTATGAAACTACTTCCAATTATATATTTTGTTTCATTTTCAAAGTTGAAACTTTCGTTAATATCTACTTCTAAATCNGCACCTCTAAATATCCCTTCAGCATATGTAAAATATGTTCGACTTTTACCAACAAAACTTTTTATATTAATTCCTTTTNCCAGTTTGTATTTAAGTCTAATTCCGTCCATTGAATTATCAATTCCNAAACCTTTTTCTTCATAACTCCTAAATATTAGCCCACTACCAAACTGCTCATAAAAGTTACCAGCAGTTATTTCAAGACCATCAATTGTGTAAGTTGCAAATCTATACGGAATTCCATTACCTCTAAATTCACTATCATAATCTAGTAATGCGTTTAAATAGCTTTCATACCTTAATCCAATAGTTAAATTTTTATTTGAATAAAGAAGGTTTAAAAATGCGTTATTTAAAATAACTTCGTCAGCAGCTTGAGCATTAATCGCCTCGTCTTCAANATAGCTTTGAAGGTTGAGGGAGAAATCTCCACTTATTTGGCCAGAATTTTGTGAATATGAAGAAAGTGCAAAAAAAGTTAATAGAAAAATAACAAATCTAATTTTCATATTATTTCGAAACAAGGTTTTGTATTTCTTCAAATAATTTTTCTTCATCCCCATCTATGTACCCTTTATGGTTCCAAACAATCTTACCATTTCCATTTATCAAAAAAGTATGTGGCACAGTAGAGACACCCATTGCTCTTTTTAAATCAGAATTCTGATCTAGATAAATTTCATATTCCCAATCAGAAGAATTAACATACGGAGCTACTTTAGACATTGATCTACTGTCGTCAATTGAGATTGCNATTAANTTTACACCTGTCTCATCTTGCCAATCTTCATACACTTCAGCTATTGCATTCAACTCTTTCTTGCAAGGTTTACACCAAGTAGCCCAAAAGCTCATAACCATGGGGCTTCCTTCATTATCTAAATCTTGTATGTTGAATGTTTTTCCTTTTAGAGTTTTTACTTCAATGTTTGGTAAAGATTTTTCCTGAGCATTTGTATTTGCTATTAAAAATAAGGTAGAAAAAATAATAAGTGCTTTTTTCATTTTTATATGAATTAGTGAAACAAATTTACAAAACTTAAATAATAAAAAACCCTAGCATTGCTAGGGCTTTTTAGTTGTTTAGTGTTACAATAATTATCTAGCAACAGTAACTTTTTTCTTAATTACTGAATCGCTAGTTAAGATGTTTACATAGTATGAGCCATTTGCTAAAGCAGAAATATTCACTTCTGTTTTATTGTCAGAAGCAAAAACAAGTTTACCAAAAACATCATATATCTCTACGCTTTCAAAGTTTCCATCAATGTTTAGTACATTTTGAGCTGGATTTGGATATAATGCAAACTCAGGTGTATTATTTTCCCCAATTGAAACTGAACCACATGGATTCGAAGCATCATCAATACATTCTTGCTCAGTGTTATAATCACCTAGCCCTGCAGTTCCTATGTCAATACATCCTTGTACTGGGTCACATTTCCAAGTTGGACCAACATAACATCCTGTTGTTGGATCGGATTCACACTGGGATTCAGTCATATACTGACCAAGTCCAGGTGTTCCTTCAACNCAACCAAAAGGAGAGCANTCCCAAGCTGGACCAGATGCTGCACCAGTTGAAAAAGCTGTAGGTAATGCAGAGAAATTTTGGAGATTTATTGGATCACCTTCAAAAATAAGTGTTCCATTTACGTCTTGAACTAAAACAGAACCTACTCCATTTGCACAACACATTCCATCACCATATGAATCATATAAAATAAATTCCACACAAACATTTCCAGGAACTGCAACATTTATTGTTGGAATTGTAGTTGNNCTAGCATATGGTCCACCAGATCCATAAACAGTTCCGTCTTCTGCAACTAATTCCCAGGTNGTTTCTGATCCATANCCNTCAGTAGTTATGTCTATNCTTATATTACCAGCAGTGATACCTTGTACAACATCACCAGACATTTCTTTGTGACTAAATTTAGAAACAGATGAATTGTTAGTTGTATTTTGATCAACTTGTCCATTAGGGTTTGAAGCTGTCCAGCTAACAGTGTTTCCTGGATTACCAAAATTATCAGGCTGTGGTATAAATGAAACATTAGGAACAGTGACTGTTGTCTGAGCACCTGAAGCTAAATTACCTGTCCAGTTGTATGTGCCAGGTGTACCACCATTAATATCGTATGTTAAATCTANAGATGTTAATGGNTGATTTCCATAATTTCTNAACGTAATTGATATATCTGCAGTTGTAGCGCACATTACATCTGGAGCTGAAGATGCAGTTACATTAGCATCATAAGCATTAGGGAATATACACACAACCTCTGCTTGGACACCAGTAATAATTTCACCTGGTCCTTCAGCAATGAATGCAACCACATCCATATTAGTTGGGTCTAAATCTGGAAAGTAGCCATTAGTTGATTGACCAGTTGATAAATTAGCTGGCATATTCCATGTATGTGTGTTTGGAACAAATGTTCCTGCAGTTGTTACAGAATATTCTATACCTAAAGCACCATCCATGAGATGTCTTAACATATGCTGGTGATTATAAGTCGGATTCCATGGGCCAGAAATTATTGCACCAGGATTGTAGTTTTGAGCTCCTGACTGAGGACCCGGAACATTATTTTCAACAACAGCAACATGTAAATTATTTATGTTAGTTGTTGTAGAAGTATAATATGTTTCGGTGTTAACAGTCAGTATTCCAGTTGACATGTCATAAGAAGCTTGTGCACCAAGGTTCACATACGAAGGCTGTCCTAGAATTATTGCTGAAGCTGCTGCCCAATCACCTCTGCTAAGTGCAGTTGTTCCTGGACTTCCTTGTGGAGAAATACCAGAGAAAGTAGCTCTGTTTACTGTACCTGCAGGATATCCTGCAAGTCCAGATGCGTTTCCAATCGCAGCACCAAAAATAGTATTGAAATCCGGATCACTTGGACCATTTGGGTTTGCGTATCCTCCTGTGTGGATGTTAATTAAGAAAACATCGTTAGGATTTGCATCATGCAAACCTTGGCCAATAACATGACCATCAGGGCAGAAACCACAGTAGATACCTGTGAACTCCTCAAGTACAACATTTTTATTTTCTGGAGTTGTACTTACAAAAGTCTGTGCAAAAGCAAAAGTCGTCACAAATGCTAGNGCAACAGTTAGTAAATTTTTCATCATAAATTATGTTTTAATATTAAATTTTAATTCACATTTAGAATATCAAGAGCTTTGGTATTATTCTACCGAACTCATATGAGCAAACTCATAAATTATAAATGTTATCCACAAATATAGCCTTAAAACTTATAAATTCCTATTTTTTGCAGATAAAAATAATAGATGAATATTTGTTATATTTGAGAAAATAATAATAGATGAAAAGAATAATAATAATAGTTACTGCTGTATCAATTCTTCTGTCAGTACAATCTATTTTCAATAAGTCACATGCTCAAAGTATTGAATTGATTGGTGATAGTTACGTTTATGGTAATCCAGCAATGCCAGTAGCATCTCATATAATAGTAAAAAATATAACATCCGATACTTTACAAGTTATGTGTCAAAAAATAATAATCGATACTACTACTGGAACTCAAAATTATTTCTGCTGGGGAACAAGTTGCTGGCCATCATCAACCTACATATCACCAGTACCTGCTGGAGTTAGAGCTATTCCCCCAGGATATGCAGATTCAACTAATTTTACTGGATATTATGATGCATTTGGAAAGCAAGTACGTGCAATTGTAAAGTATTGCTTTTATCCTCAGGGAAACTCTGCAGATTCAACATGTCTAACTGTCCATTACAATGATAATTTAAGTACTANTACAGAAGTTAATCGTAAAGCAGGTTTAAATGATTTTTATCCAAATCCTGCAGANAACAAAACAACCATAAAATATATTGCGGACAAAAATTCTCAATTTCATATCATTGATATACTGGGCAACAAACTAAAAACTTACAAACTAGATCTTTCAGGTTTTATTGATGTTAATACCAGTGAGCTCGGATCTGGAATCTATTTTGGAAATTTAGTTGTTAATGATAAGGTTGTTGCTGTAAAAAAATTAATAATTAACTAGTTTTTATTTTTATATGTATAAATTATTAAACCTTGTCTAGTACAGGGTTTTCTTTTTAAAAGCAAAATTTATGATAACACAGATTTCTGGAAGATTGATTGAAAAAACACCAACTTATGTTGTAATTGAATGTAACGGCATAGGATATATGATAAATATTTCTTTGCAAACATTTTCATTGATAAATGATGAAGCATGCAAATTATATACTCATTTATCAGTAAAAGAGGATTCACACACACTTTATGGTTTCTTTAATCAAAATGAAAGACATTTATTTAGAAATTTAATAAGTGTTTCAGGAGTTGGACCTAGTACAGCTCAAGTTATACTATCAACTTACAGTGCCGAAGAAATCATTTCTTTTATATCCTCTGCAGATGTTGCTGCCATACAGCATGTTAAAGGAATCGGTGCAAAAACTGCTCAAAGAATCATAATTGATTTAAAAGACAAGGTTGCAAAAGGATTGCCAACTTCCGATATTTTATTCCAAAAGGACAATACAATTAAGCAGGAATCGTTATCTGCATTACTAGCGTTGGGCTTTGCAAAAAAAGGTGCTGAACAAAAGATAGAAAAAGTACTTAAAGAAAACCCAGATATTACTAGTGTAGAGGATTTAGTAAAAATGGCTCTTAGCCAAATGTAGCTTTTGGAATATAAGAAGATAAGACTTGAGTAAAAAACATTTAAATAACTTATTATTAGTTTTCTTTTTTACATTCGGTTCAGTAATTAGTGTAAAATCTACGACTCTTGATTCACTAGAAAATCAGTTTAATCTTCCNTANCCGTATATTTCTAATTCTTCTAGCAATTTGTTTATGAATCAAAACTCATATTTCAAGCAAGAAATAATATATGATGAAAAAAACAATCAATATTTAATTCAAAGAAAAATAGGTGACATCAAAATAGGCTTTCCCAAAGTACTTAGTTTTCAAGAATTTCAAGAGTTTAATTTTAATAACTCGATTTCTGAATATTGGAACAAAAGATCTAAAGATAGAAGTTCTCAAAAAAATACGAGAATGGGGATACCAAAATTATATATTCCAGGGCAGGCTTTCGACAAAGTTTTTGGAGGAAATTCGGTTGATATTAGACCTCAAGGATCGGCGGAATTAATTTTTGGTTTAAAAATAAATCGTCTTGACAATCCATCTTTAACTGAAGAACAAAGAAGAACAACAACTTTTGATTTTCAAGAAAAGATTCAAATGAATGTAATTGGTAAAATTGGAGATAAGTTAAAACTTACAACAAATTTCAATACTGAGGCAACCTTTGATTTTGAAAATAATATGAAGTTAGAATATACGGGATATGAGGATGAAATTGTAAAAAAAATTGAAGTGGGAAATGTAAGTCTTCCACTAAACGGTTCTCTAATTACAGGTAGTCAGTCTTTGTTTGGCTTTAAAACACAAATGCAATTTGGAAGAACAACAATAACTGGAATATTATCTCAACAAAAAAGTTCCAAGTCGGAAATTGAAGTAAGTGGTGGAGCTCAAACTTCTGAATTTGATATTTATGCTGACCAGTATGAATCTAATAAACATTTTTTCCTAGCTCACTATTTTAAAGAAAATTATGATCAAGCATTGAGTCAACTCCCCTTTGTTAATTCTCCAGTAAATATTACAAAAGTTGAAGTATGGATTACAAACAAGACAGGTACTACAAATGACACTAGAAATATAGTTTCATTTTTGGATTTAGGTGAAACTGGTGGAAACATATTTAATAACCAATTTACATTATCAAATGGTGGTAGTTTTCCTGACAATAATTCAGCTAACGATATGTATGAATCTTTAACAAACCAATTTAATGGAATTAGAGATATTAATGACGTGAATAACATTTTTTCTTCTCAAATTGGTATTGGTTTTTTAAATGGTCAAGATTATGAAAAATTAGAAAGAGCTAGAAAATTAACTGAAGCCGAATACACTCTTCAGCCACAACTAGGCTATATTTCTCTAAATCAGGCACTTAATAATGATGAAGTTTTGGCTGTTGCATTTCAATACACTGTTGGAAATAACACTTACCAAGTTGGAGAATTTACAAATTCTGGTCCAACAGCTCCACAGGCATTAATTGTAAAGTTATTAAAAGGAACAAATTTTTCTCCAAATTTTCCAAATTGGCAGTTAATGATGAAAAATATATACGCTCTTGGTGCATATCAAATGAGTAATAATGGTTTTATNCTTGATGTAGTATATGAAAATACGGAAGAATCGGGTGCNTTGACNAATTACATTCCTGAGGGNAACCTCGAGGGAATTCCTTTAATCAAATTAATGAATGTTGACCAATTAAATCAACAAATGGATAATCAGTCTGATGGAGTTTTTGATTTTATAGAAGGTCTGACTGTAAAATCAGCTAATGGAAGGATAATATTTCCTGTTTTGCAACCATTTGGGAAAAATTTAAGAAGTCAATTTAACGATCAAAGTATTGCAGATAAATATGTTTTTCAGGCTCTTTATGATTCTACTTTAACAGTAGCTCAACAATACCCAGAACTAAATAAATTTAGAATTAAAGGAAGTTATCAGGGATCTTCAGGTGCAGAAATACGATTGAATGCAATGAATGTTCCCGAAGGGTCAGTAACTGTCACAGCAGGGTCTCAAAAGCTAGTTGAAAATCAGGATTACACGGTTGATTATAATATGGGACGAGTTACAATAATAAATGAGGGGATTTTAAATTCGGGAACACCAATTAAGATTTCTTTAGAAAATAATTCAATGTTTGGAATACAAAATAAAACTTTAGTTGGTTTACATGCTGATTATGATATTAATAAAGATTTTGTAATTGGAGCGACCATATTAAATTTAACTGAAAGACCATACACTGATAAGATTAATACTGGAGATGAGCCAATATCAAATACGATTTGGGGTCTTGATGGGACATACCAAACAGAGGCTCCATGGATGACAAAAGCAATTGATTTTATCCCATTAATTGAAACAAAAGCAAAATCAAGATTAATTGCGACTGCCGAATTTGCTCACTTGATTCCTGGCCATCACAGAGCAGTTGGAAANGAAGGNGTATCATACATTGANGATTTTGAAGCAAGTAAAACTTCAATAGATATTAAAAATATGGGNGCNTGGAGAATGGCNAGTATTCCTCAAGGACAAGAAGATATTTTTGCCAATGCAAATTTGAACAANAATNTNGAAATTGGGTTTAAAAGAGCTAAATTGGCATGGTATACAATTGANCCTCTTTTNTTCAGAAANACTTCAATTACCCCGCCAAATGTGAATAAAACTCTTTCTTTATCAAANGGTAGTACAATTAAACAGCAATCATATCATTATGTNAGGGAAATTTTAGAAACGGAAGTATTTCCNAATAGAGATCCTGACCTGGGNAGTCAAATAACAAATCTTGCTGTTTTGGATGTTGCTTATTATCCTGAAGAGAGAGGTCCAAATAATTATACAATTAATGGTCTAAGAGAAAATGGTAAACTATTTAATCCAAAAGACAATTGGGCAGGAATTATGCGAAAGCTAGAAACAAATGATTTCGAGGCTGCAAACATAGAATTTATAGAGTTTTGGATGATGGATCCTTTTAATTCTGAGGATGGATTAATTAATCATAGTGGAGGTGATATGTACATCAACTTGGGTAATGTTTCTGAAGATGTTTTAAAAGATGGATATAAAAGTTTTGAAAATGGTTTACCTATTAGCTCTAATGTAATTGATGTAGATACAACAGAATGGGGTAGAGTGCCAACCAATTTTTCCATAGTTGAAGCATTTGATAACGATCCTCTTTCAAGGGAATTTCAAGATGTTGGTTTAGATGGATTAAATAATGCTGACGAGAGACTGTTTTTTGAATCTTCTTATTTGCAACAAATTGAATCTATTTATGGTACTAATTCAATTGCTTATCAAAATGCACTAAATGATCCATCAGGAGATGACTTTCATTATTTTAGAGGAACTGATTTTGACAATGTATCAACTCAAATTTTAGATCGTTATAAAGACTATAATAACACAGATGGAAATTCTTCGACAACTGAACAATCTCCTGAGAGTTATCCAACATCAGCCTCCACACAACCAAATACTGAAGATATAAATAGAGACAACACTTTAAGCGAAACTGAAAGCTATTTTCAATATAAAGTAAGATTGTTCCCTGGCATGGATGTAGGTGATAGCTATATTTCAGATGTTTTAGAAACAAGTGTAAAAACTGAAAATGGAAATCAAAGAAATATAAAATGGTATCAATTTCGAGTTCCTGTTTATCAACCTGATAAAGTCGTAGGTGGTATTCAAGATTTTAAATCTATAAGATTTATAAGAATGAATTTTACTAATTTTTCTGATCCTATTGTTTGTCGTTTTGCTACATTCGACTTGGTTAGGGGAGAATGGAGAAGGTATAATTTTGATTTAACCGAGCCAGGAGAATATATTCCAATTGATGACCAGGAAGAAACCTCGTTTGATGTTTCTGCAGTAAATATTGAAGAAAATGGAAATAGATCACCTATAAATTATGTTTTGCCACCTGGNATTGAACAAGAAATCGATAATACTACAACTACATTGAGACAACAAAATGAACAAGCCCTTGTTTTAAAGGTTTGTAACTTGAAAGACGGTGATTCGAGAGCTGCTTACAAAACAACAGATTTNGANGTNNGAGCTTATAAGAGAATAAAAATGTTTGTTCATGCTGAGGGTGAAGAAGACAATTTAAATAATGGCGATTTATCTTGTTTTATAAGACTTGGTACAGATTTTACATCAAACTTTTATGAGTATGAAATTAGTTTACAACCAACTCCCCATTTTGCAACTTCTCCNAANGAAATATGGCCAGAGTCAAATGAAATTGATATTGCTTTTGAAATATTTCAATTAGCTAAACAAGAAAGAAATTTTAACAATGCTGATGTGTCAACACCATTTATAAAGTACTCGTCTGGGGGAAAAATCACAGTTGTCGGAAATCCAAACTTATCTCAGGTAAAAACAATTATGATTGGAGTTAGAAATCCTAAAAAAACCTTTTTTACAAGTGAAGATGATGGTCTATCAAAATGTGGACAAATTTGGGTAAATGAGCTTAGATTGACTGATTTTGACGAGTATGGAGGATGGGCTGCAAATGGAAGATTAACAGCNCGTGTCGCNGATGTNGGTAACGTTACAGTTTCAGGTAATTTAAGTACTGTTGGCTTTGGAAGTATTGAGAAAAAAGTAAATGAAAGACAAAAATATAATGCCTATCAGTACGACTTATCTTCAACCTTTGACCTTGGAAAGTTTTTTCCTGAAAGTAAGGGGGTAAAAATACCAATGTATATTGGTAGATCTGAGTCAGTTAGAAACCCTCAATATAATCCACTTGANCCAGATATTTTACTAACTACATCACTTCAAGCACTTTCTAGCGAAGAAGAGAAAGATTCGTTAAAAAATATTGCTCAGGATTATGTTCAAAGAAACAGTATCAACTTTACAAATGTTAGAAAAAATAGAACTATAAAAAAAGGGGAAGAACAAAGAAAAAGTAGGCTATATGACATTGAAAACTTTACTGTCTCTTACTCAAAAAACGAAACATTCATTAGAAATATTAATACCGAATATAACAGAACTGTCAATTACAGAGGCTCAATCACATATAATTACAATACACAACCTAAAAATATTAAACCATTTGCTAAATTCAATTTAGGAACATCACCATACATGAGATTTATAAAAGATTTTAATTTTAATAATATGCCAAAATCTTTTTCATATCGAACAGAGATCGATAGAAATTACAATGAAGTAAAATTGAGAAATATCAATAATTCCAACATGATTATTTTTCCAACCTACAATAAGTTTTTTAAATGGAATAAAATGTATGAGTTTAAGTATGATATTACAAGAACTCTTAAATTAGATTTTGCTGCAAATAGCAAAGCTAATATAGATGAACCTTATGGCAGTCTTGATAAATCTGATCCAGACTATAAACAAAAAATGGATACTATTTGGAACAATTTTTGGAATTCAGGTAGACCTACCTCTTATTTTCAAACAGTTAGTCTGAATTATCAGTTTCCTTTAAATAAGCTTCCAATTTTTAACTTTATGTCTTTATCAACTAGATATAATGGAAATTATAATTGGACTGCTGCACCACTTTCATTAGAAAATTTAGGAAATACTATTCAAAACTCTCAGTCTGTACAATATAATGGGCAAATTAATTTAACAACTTTATACAATAAAGTTCCATATTTCAAAAAACTAAATAAAAGAAATAATACAAGAGGAAGACCAACCAGAAGTAGAACAAAAGAAAAAGACGAGGATGAAGAAAAAACAGATAGATTTGAGTTTTTTAAACATTTAACAAGATTTGCACTTGGTGTAAAAAATATCTCTGTTAGCTTCAGTGAAAATAGAGGTACTCTTCTTCCTGGTTTCATTCCTCAGCCAAGCTTTTTAGGTCAGCAATGGTCATCCATGGCTCCATCAATTCCTTTCGTGCTTGGTAGTCAAAGGGAAATTAGAAATATTGCTGCAAATAAGGGTTGGATAACTCAAGACTCATCACTTAATACACAGTTTAAGCAGAATAGTAGTACAAATCTAACACTTCGCAGTACTGTTGAACCAATTCAACAATTTAGAATTGAACTGAATGCAAGTAAAAATACTTCTTCAAATAATCAAGAATATTTTAGATGGGATAACTTCGAAAATGGATTTAATTCTTTTAGCCCAACCGAAACTGGTAGCTACAGCATTTCATTTGTTTCTTTTCCAACTGCTTTTGTAGGAAATAATGATGATTA
Organism: Flavobacteriales bacterium; assembly: GCA_002715885.1. Lineage (GTDB taxonomy): Bacteria > Bacteroidota > Bacteroidia > Flavobacteriales > BACL11. The sequence goes on from PBAG01000009.1 coordinate 15,065, forward strand.
TTCTTCTTCAACATTTGCAAAATTTAGAGGTTACAGAGCAACTATTGCAAATAGATTAGCATCGCAGAATCCAAATTTTCAAGCATCGGCTAATTCAAATAATGGTTTTCCAATAGAGTACCTAATAAACAATGGGGACACAACCGTAACTGGAGGATATGGACCAACTTCTCAAGAGGTTATCATTCCAGCATTTCTAGCTGCATATGGAGGCAGAAACCCAAATAATGTTTCTCTTAGTCAAATGCCAAAAATACCTTTGCCAAACTGGAGGATAACCTATGATGGATTAATTAAAATAAAATCAATTAAAAGATATTTCAAAACTTTTAGTTTAGCTCATGCGTACAGAAGCACTTACAGCGTTAGTTCTTACACTACAAACCTAGAGTATATAAATGGTGATGAGATTAATTTAAATAATCTAAGCTATCACGTACAAAGAGAAATTGCTCAAGTTTCTATTAATGAACAATTTAGCCCACTTTTTAAATTAGATATGCTTTGGAAAAATAGTTTAATTACAAAAATTGAAATTAAAAATAGTAGGATGTTATCTTTGTCATTAGTAAATAATCAACTAACAGAAACTAATACAAAAGATTACGTTATTGGAACCGGCTTTAGAGTGAAAGATGTTGAATTTAGATTTATTTCTGGTGGAAGAGGTAAAAAAATGTCTTCAGATCTTGACCTTAAATTGGATTTAAACATTAGAAATAATAAAACGATAATTAGAAAAGTTATTGAAGATGTAGAACAAATTACAATGGGCCAGCAAATAGTAAGTATTAAATTTTCGGCTGATTATGTTTTAAATCAACGTTTAAATATTAAAGCATTTTACGACAAAGTAATCACAAATCCATTTATTTCAACAACTTTTCCCGGCTCAATTACCAATGCAGGATTTAGCTTAAGATTTACTTTGGCGGGATAGAAAAAGTTGTATTTTTGACAAAAAAATTGAATGAGTTACCCAAACGATTTAAAATATACTAAAGATCACGAATGGCTAAGAGTAGAGGGGAATGTTGCATTTGTTGGAATAACCCATTTTGCTCAAAGTGAGCTAGGCGATATTGTTTTTATTGATGTTGACACAGAGGGAGAGTCTCTTGAAAAAGAAGAAGTTTTTGGATCTGTTGAAGCTGTAAAAACTGTTTCAGATTTATTTATGCCAATAAATGGAGAAGTTTTAGAATTTAATGAAAAGTTAGAAGATAATCCTGAATTAATTAATAGTGACCCGTATGGTGAAGGATGGATAATTAAAGTCTCTCTTAACGATGATTCAGATATGGGAGATCTTATGTCTTCTGATGATTATCAAGAATTAGTAAACTAATATGCAACCAAAGAAAAATCCAAAAGTTAGTTTAGAGAATAAAAAAGCAATGTTCTTTCAGATTGGACTGGCTGTTACATTACTTTCAATTTTGATTGCTTTTGAATGGAAAAGTTACGATAAGTCTAACTATAATTTAGGAGATTTAAATCTGGATGACATGGAAGAGGAGATTATACCAATAACAAGACAAGAAGTTAAGCCTCCACCACCTCCACCACCTCCACCAGAAATCATTGAAATTGTTGAAGATGAAGTTGAAATTGAAAACGAGGTTGAAATTGAGGAAACTGAAACTGATGAAGAGGAGATGATTGAAATTGAGGAAGATGATGAAGAGTTCTTCATGGTTGTGGAGAACATGCCAGAATTTCCAGGTGGAGATTTAGGATTGATGAAATTCATTCAAAAAAATGTCAGATACCCTGCAATAGCAAAAGAATATAACATTACAGGTAAAGTCTATGTTAGCTTCATCGTAGACAAACAAGGTAATGTAACAAATGTTAAAATTGTAAGAGGTGTAGATAAAAATTTAGATGCAGAAGCTGTTCGTGTTGTTTCTTCTCTTCCAAAATATAAGCCAGGTAAGCAAAGAGGCAAGCCTGTAAGAGTAATGTTCACAATACCGATCAACTTTACTTTAAACTAAAATTCAGAAAACTATATTATCATTCCAGCACCAACTGTTTCATTTGATGCTTCATCAATAATTATTACACTTCCTGTATTTCTATTTCTGTTGTACTTATCGTAAAAAATGGGCTTTGTTGTTTTAATAGCGATTCTTCCTATATCATTTAATCCAATTTCTTTGTTATCTTCGATTCTGTGCAATGTGTTAATATCCATTTTGTATCTTACTTCTTTAATGATACATCTTGCTGTTTGGCTGGTATGCTTGATAGTATACTTACCACGAACAATTAATTTTTTGCTATTCATCCAACAAATCATTAAATCTAATTCTTGTCCAATTTCAGGTTGATTATGCTCTCTTACCAGCATGTCACCTCTACTAATNTCAACATCATCTTCTAAAGTTATACATACTGACATGGGCGCAAATGCCTCTTCAATGGTTCCATTATATGTATCAATACTTTTTATTTTGCTATCAATTCCAGATGGAAGGACTTTTACTTTGTCCCCTGCCTTAAATACTCCACCTGCAATTCTACCTGCGTAACCTCTATAATCTGGATACTCTTTTGTTTGAGGGCGAATAACATATTGAACCGGGAATCTACAATCTATGTGGTTTTCATCACTACCAATATGAACATTTTCTAGCAAATGCATTAAAGTTGAGCCTTCATACCAATCCATTTTTTTGGATCTTTCAACAACGTTGTCGCCATTGAGAGCGCTTATTGGAATAAAATGAACATCTTTTATTTCTAGCTTTGATGAAAATATCTCAAATTCTTTTTTAATTAAATTAAAAGAGTTTTCATCGTAATCAACTAAGTCCATTTTATTAACACAAACAGCAACGTGAGGTATTTGTAAAAGTGAAGCTATAAATGCATGTCTTTTTGTTTGTTCTATCACCCCATGCCTTACATCAATCAGCAAAATAGCAAGATTTGCAGTTGAAGCTCCTGTGACCATATTTCTAGTATACTGTATGTGTCCTGGGGTATCGGCAATTATAAATTTTCTTTTTGGTGTAGCAAAATACCTATATGCTACATCAATTGTAATTCCTTGTTCTCTTTCGGATCTAAGACCATCTGTTAGAAGTGCAAGATTTATTTCTTCTTCACCTCTTTGCTTGCTTGTTTCTTCTAATTGCTCTAGTTGATCTTGAAAAATAGCCTTACTGTCAAAAAGTAATCTTCCAATTAATGTACTTTTCCCATCATCAACACTACCTGCAGTAGTGAATCTGAGAAGTTCCATGTCTAAATATCCTTTTCCTTTATTCATTTTAAAAATATCCTTCTTTTTTTCTGTCTTCCATTGCTGCTTCTGATCTTTTATCGTCAGCTCTGCCACCTCTTTCGGTTATTCTAGTAGATGCAACCTCTTCTATTATCTCTTCTATTGAAGAGCAAGTAGATTCAGAAACACCTGTACATGTCATATCACCAATTGTTCTACATCTAACTACTTTCTTTTCCCATTCTTCATTATCTTTAAGATTGATATAATCACATTTAGCAAGTAGAACACCATCTCTGTTTACAACTGTTCTTTCATGAGAAAAGTATAAGGAAGGTAGTTCAATTTTTTCGTGAAGAATATATTGCCACACATCCATTTCTGTCCAATTTGAAATAGGGAAAACTCTAAAATGCTCTCCAATATTTTTCTTACCATTAAACAAGTTCCATAATTCAGGTCGCTGGTTTTTTGGATCCCATTGCCCAAACTCATCTCTATGAGAGAAAAACCTTTCTTTTGCTCGTGCCTTTTCTTCATCTCTTCTAGCACCTCCCAAGGCACAATCATACTTACCTTCCTCTAAACTTGATAAAAGAGTTATAGTTTGTAATCCATTTCTTGAAGCATTTAGCCCCTTTTCTTCAACAGCTAATCCGCTGTCAATTGAATCTTGCACGTATTTAACAATTAAATTCTCTCCTGTTTTTTTAATTAAATTGTCTCTATAAAGTATAGTTTCAGGAAAATTATGACCTGTATCAATGTGCATTAATGGAAAAGGGATTTTAGCAGGAAAAAAAGCTTTTCTAGCAAGATGAAACATGATTATTGAATCTTTTCCACCAGAAAATAACATGACAGGTTTTTCAAACTGTGATGCTACTTCTCTGATAACAAAAATTGCTTCAGATTCAAGTTCGGCTAAATGAGTTAAATTATAGGAATTCATTTTTTCTTTTCAATTAATGGTAAAACGATTTTTAGTAAATCATTTAACGTCTCTGCTATATTTTTTGTTGCATCAATTTCGAAGAATGTACTGTCAGGTCTTTCAAATTTTGATGAAATTCCTGTAAAGTTTTTAATTTCCCCCTTACGTGCCTTTTTATATAGTCCTTTTGTATCTCTTTCTTCACAAATTTCAATATCTGTATTTACAAATATCCCAACAAAATTGTCTTTACCAATAATTTTTCTTGCTTCAGATCTTATTTCCTTTGTTGGGCTTACAAAACAATTGATTGTAATTATTCCACTATTTACGAAAAGTTTAGAAACTTCAGAAATTCTTCTAATATTTTCAAATCTGTCAGAGTTTGAAAAGTCAAGATTGTTACTAATTCCAGATCTTATGTTGTCTCCATCAAGAATTTGCACAAAATAACCCATATCAAAAAGTTTCCTTTCAAGTTCTATTGCNATTGTAGTTTTACCTGAGCCNGATAGACCTGTTAGCCAAATACATTTTGCATTTTGTTTTAATCTTTCTTCTTTTTCTTCTTTTGATAAAATTTGATTAAAAACCGGATATATATTTTTTTTAGTCAATTTCATTGAATGCAAATAACGCAAAATTTGTCAATTCAAAAGCTAGAATAATTGAATATTTAACTAGATTTGTGATGATACAAAAAGATGTCACAAAAAATATCAAATATTTCAAAGTATCTGGATTCAACTTTTCTTAAAACATCAGTTGAATTAAACATATCTAAAAAAGAGCTAGAAAAAATCATAATTTCATTTGTAAACGAAGCAGTTGAATGCAATTTTAAATGTGTAATGATAAGATCAAACTATGTCTCTTTAGCCAAGTCAATAATTTCAGATAAAAAGTCGAATGTGATTGTAGGTACTGTTGTAGATTTTCCTCTTGGAACATCATGTTTTGAACAAAAAATTAAAGAGGCAAAAGAAGTTTTAAAAAATGGTGCACAAGAACTTGATTATGTTTGCGATTATAATAGTTTTAAAATGGGAGAACTAGATTCTTTTGATGAATCAATATTGAAATGTACCAAAATTGGCCTAGAAGCTAATGCTGTTGTAAAATGGATCGTTGAAACGGGTGCTTTGTCTAAAAGTGAAATAAAATCAATATCAAAAAGAATATACGATATTATATTGAAAAATTTTCCAGATCAAATCTCTAAAGTTTTTGTGAAGACATCAACTGGCTATTATGGGGGCTTAGGTGCAACAATTAAAGATATTAAATCTATTAAATCAGTTGTTGCTGATATGCCAATCAAGGCCTCTGGAGGTATATCTGATTTAGATACCTGTTTAAAGATGATAGATGCTGGTGCTGATAGAATTGGAACTTCTAAGGCATCAATAATTTACAAAGAATGGAGAAGACTAAACTAAAAGAATTACTTTTTTCAGCAATTAATTCTTCAATACTTGCAGGTATTGAAATAATGAAAATTTATGAAGCTGGTTTTGATATTGAATACAAAGAAGACGACTCTCCATTAACTTTAGCAGATAAAAAATCAAACGATGTAATTTGCAATTTGTTAAACAAGCATAATATTCCTTTTTTAAGTGAAGAGGGGAGTGAAATTAAGTATGAAGAAAGAAAAAAGTGGCCATTTTTTTGGATGATTGATCCTCTAGATGGNACAAAGGAATTTGTGAAAAAAAATGGAGAATTTACTGTAAACATTGCGCTCATAAAAAATGATTCTCCAATTCTTGGAGTGGTTTATTGCCCAACTTCTAATGATTTATTTTTTTCTCTAATTGATTTTGGAGCATTTAAAATAACTATTGATCCAAGCAGCTTTGATATTGAGGAAATCATAAAAAATGCAAAGAAATTACCAATCAAGAATAAAAGAGANTATTATGTAGTTGTTGGATCTCGATCTCATATGTCTAAGGAAACTGAAGATTTTTTTGATGAAAAGAGAAAAGAATTCGGAGATGTNAAGATAATGANAAAAGGCTCTTCTTTGAAAATTTGNATGGTTGCTGAAGGNAAAGCAGACGANTATCCAAGATTTGCTCCTACAATGGAATGGGATACAGCAGCTGGCCATGCAATTGCAAACANGGCAGGATGTAAAATTTTTNAATTTCAATCNGNANAGGAAATAAANTANAATAAAAAATCATTATTGAATCCATGGTTTCTTGTAACTAAAGAAATAAAATGATTNCAGAAAGTATTAATAATACCAAAGAGAGAATNAANAAAAANTTTGATGANAAAGATTTTTTAGANCTNTTTAAGAAGGGNGGTGTNGCTATNTTATTTAGAATTGGGGGACAGCTTCTCGGTTTCTTATTAACNTTTGTAATTGCTTATTTTTTTGGNGCNNATGGCTTGGGAGATTATGTNTTAGCAATTGTTGTTTTAAANGTTTTTACATTAGTTTCNAAACTTGGTNTAGATACAGCNTCNATAAAATATATAGCTGCATATTGTGCTGANAAAAGTTATGAGGGAATATTAAATTTCAGAAAAAAAGCAATTACTTTAATTGCTTTTGTTTCTNTTTTNAGTTCTTTATTAATGTATTTGGGNTCTGANATTATTGCAGAATTTNTTGGAGCGAATGCAAATGATATAANAATAACTTCATTTTTNGTNNTTCCAATGTCTATTTTTATATTTCATTATCAAAATATGAGAGGTTTNAAAGAAATTGGAGGNTATTCATTTTTCTTTTGGATGTCACAAGCTTTATTTACGNTATTAGCAATTTTAGTTCTAACNATTTTTTCAAAAGATGANAGCATTCCATTATANGCTTATTTGATAGGACTANTANTTATATCANCTTTNTCAGTTTTTATGTTTTTATATTATTTAAGTAATAAAAAAAGNAAAGGGGAATTTATTTTTTTAAAAAATCAAAGTGAGAGTATATTAAATATTTTAAAAATTTCTTTACCGCTAATGCTTGCACAAGCGGTACATTTTATTATGTCATGGACTGATAAATTAATGCTAGGGATATTAGACTCTCCTGATGTTGTCTCTGGAATGGCCACAAATTCTGCACAAATAGGTGTATATCATACGGCTTTTAAACTCTCTATGTTCGCAACTATCGGGCTAATGGCGGTTAAAAGCATAGCATCCCCAAAGTTTGCAGAACTTTATAAAAAAAATGAGCTTAAACTTTTAAAGAAAGTAACTCAGCAGTCTACAAAATTAATTTTTTGGATAACACTACCACTTGTTTTAGTATTTATTGTTTTTTCAGAAAATTTGATGTTAATTTTTGGCGAAGAGTTCAAGGTTGGAGTACTTTCTTTCATTGTTTTATCTATTGGAAGAGTTGTTGTGTCATTTTCAGGTGCTGCTGGTAATCTGCTGCAAATGTGTGGAAAACAAGTGATTTTTATGAACGTAGCAGTAATTGGGTCAATAATAAATATTGTGTTAAATTTTTCCTTGATTCCAATTTATGGAATAAATGGCTCAGCAATTGCAACTATGGTTAGTCTGGTAGTTTTTAATCTTTTGTTGGTTTATTATGTTAAAAGAGAATTTGGATTTTACACTTTTTATATTCCATTTCAAAATTTAAATAAGTCATGAAACTTCCAAATCTTTTAATTGTAGGAGCTGCAAAAAGTGGAACAACCTCACTTCATAATTATTTAAAACAGCATCCCGAAATATTTATGTCTAACCACAAGGAACCACATTTCTTAATTAATAAAGAAATTGGTGAAAACAGAATTCCAAAAGCAGTAAAAAAACTAGACGAATACAGTAATTTATTTGATGGAAGTGATACTTTTAAATATAGAGGTGAGTCCAGCGCAATGTACTTACAGTTTCCCAACATTACAATAAAAAATATTAAAAAATATTTAGAAAAGGACATAAAAATCATTATCATGTTAAGAAATCCAATTGATAGAGCATTTTCTGGATATCAGCATGTAAAAAGATTTAAT
>PBAG01000010.1 GCA_002715885.1 Flavobacteriales bacterium
TCTACTTGCTTTCCATTTTTCCAAAATCTATAACAAACATGGGGTCCAGTTGCTAAGCCAGTACTCCCAACATAGCCAATGATATCTCCCTGTTTTACATATACACCTTTTTTAATTCCCTTTTTAATTTTAGACATATGCAAATACTGTGTCGAATATGTACTATTGTGTCGAACTTTTACATAATTNCCATTGTTTCTTGTNTAGCTTGCGGTNACTATTGTTCCGTTAGCTGTAGTCATGATTGGNGTTCCNTTTGGAGCAGCATAATCTGTTCCAAAATGACCTTTCCATTGNCCTGTAACTGGATGTTTTCTGTTNTTGCTGTATCTTGAACTAATTCTATAAAAGTCAAGCGGTGCTTTTAAAAATGCTTTTCTTAAGGTCCTTCCAGCCTCATCAAAGTACTCNCCGTAATTATCTTTTTCNTTATAGTAAAAAGCATAAAATTTTTCATTTTTATGNGTAAACTCNGCAGCCAAAATACGACCTATGCCAATNTATTTNCCGTCTATGTAATTGTTTTCATAGTAAACTTTATAAAAATCACCCTCTTGAATTTTAAAAAAATCTATTGTCCAAGCATATATTTCAGAAAGNTGAATAGAAACTCTTGGGCTTATTCCTTGNCTTTCAATTGATTCAGATAANGATGAGTTAATTTCTCCTNTAGAAAGCTTCAGCTTAGTTACAACTTCTTTTTCACCACGATATACCTTTGGTTCATTCATAAAATCAAATACAACATAGTTCTTAGCTGTTTCCTGGTAAACAAAATAACAAAGCGTTTCCAATGAATCATCTCTACAAATAAGAGTGTAATCTTTACCAGCATTTACCCCTCTTACATCAAAAATTCCTTTTGATTTAATTACAGCTTGTGCGATTTGTGGGTGATCTATNTGATTGAAATAAAGAATTTCGCCTAAAGTTTGGCCTTCTTTAACTGTATTATGGATTACTTTTAAAGAATCAACTAAGATNCCATAAACNTATTTTGGNTTATTAGGCTTTAATATTTTTTCTTTGTTTTCAATAACATGGTCTTTATTAAAAAGACTAAAAAGAACAAATATAAAAATCACTAAAACAGTTAATACCTTTAAATATTTATTCATAATTGCAAGTTAAAATTTTTATCATTTAGAAATAAAATCTTAGCTGTGAATTTATTGACAAGCTTACTTTAACTTTTCAAATTTTTCAGCAAAGGCTATAAGTTTTGCCTCTTCAAAATTATTAGACATTAATTGAATACCATATGGAAGTTTACTGGAGTGATTAGTAAATGGTATTGATATTGCGGGGTTTCCTGTTAAGTTAGCTAAAACTGTGAAGATATCCTCCAGGTACATTTGGGTTGGGTCAGTTATTTTATTACCAATTGGGAAAGCAACATGTGGAGTAGTCGGTGTTAAAATAAAATCATATTTAGTAAAAAATTCATCAATTTTATTTTTTAGTAATCTTCTAAATTTTTGTGCTTTAGTAAAATAGGCATCGTGATAACCTGCACTTAAAACAAATGTTCCAAGCATAATTCTCCTCTTCACTTCTTCTCCAAAACCTTCAGTTCTACTATTCACATATGTTTCTTCTAANCTATTTGCATGACTTGATCTATATCCAAAATTAACACCATCAAATCTGGAAAGATTTGAAGATGCTTCTGCTGTTGATAAAACATAATAAGTTGGCACTAAATAATCTAAAAATGGAAATGTAACTGGCTCAACAATATGACCCTCATTTTTTAAATGATCAATTTGAGATAAAAAACTCTTTCTTATTTCAAAATCTAAGCCCTCATGCTCAACACATTCAGTAATATATGCTATTCTTTGTTTAGGCAAGACTTTTTCTAGCTTAGTAAGTTTAGGCACTGATTTTTTAGAAGAAGTTGAATCCTTTTCGTCATGTCCAGAAATAACTTCTAAAATTAAAGCCAAATCATTCAAATTATTAGCTATTGGTCCAATTTGGTCAAATGAAGAGGCATATGCTATTAGGCCGTATCTTGATACTCTTGAATATGTTGGTTTTATACCATAAACACCGCAAAATGCTGCGGGTTGCCTAATAGACCCTCCTGTATCACTTCCTAAAGATGCTAAGCACAAACCAGAGGCTACTGCCGCTGCTGAGCCCCCTGACGAGCCTCCGGGAACACATGATAAATTATTTGGATTTTTAACTGGGCCATATACAGAGTTTTCATTTGAACTTCCCATTGCAAATTCGTCACAGTTCAGTCTTCCAATAATTATGGCCCCCTCATCAACTAATCTATTTACAACAGTAGCACTATAAAGTGAAGTAAAATCTTTTAAAATTAGTGATGAAGCGCTTACCTTGTGATTTTGATAACATATGTTATCCTTGATGCCTATTATTAGTCCTGAAAGTTTTTTTCTTTTATTATTTGATAAGTCTCGATCAACAAGTCGCGCCTGTTCTAATGATGATTCGTCAAAAGTTTCTACAAATGAATTACAGTTATCATTTGTTTTGATTTCTTTTAAATAAAAAACAACTAATTCTTCACAAGTAAATTCATTGTTGTAAAGCCTGTCTTGGAGACTCTGGAATGAACGAAATAACTCCAAGATATTTTTTAATTTTCTTCAGTCTTTTCTTCGGACTCGTTTTTTCCTTTTTTAAACTCGTTAATTCCCTTACCTAAACCTTTCATCAATTCTGGTATTTTTTTGCCACCAAAAAGTAATAAAATAACGAGAGCAATCAACAACCATTCGGTTCCACCCATGGTAAATAATAATATTGATTTCATAAAAGTAATTTTAGTTGTTTACGCAAAAGTAGCCAATTTGTTTTAATTTGCTTCAAAAAGCCATAAAGAAGGATTAAGTTTATCATAGCCCTTCCAAATTTCAAAATGTAGCTCTGTTTTGTTTTCTGACTTATCTGTTAAAACAGTACCAATTTTTTCCTTTGCCAATACTTCATCTCCTAATTTTACATCAACCGTTTTTAAGCCAGAATAAACTGTGAAAAATTCACCGTGATTAATTAATACTGCTTTCCCATTTCCTTTGATAAAAAATATTCTTGAAATTTTTCCCTTAAATATAGATCTAATAATTGCGTTTTCACTTGTAGCAATATTAATCCCATTATTAAATGTTTCAACGTTTCCGAATATGTGGTGTTTATTTTTTCCAAAAGAACTGACAATTAAACCTTCTTCCAGCGGCCAAGGCATATTTCCTTGGTTTGCACTAAATTGATCTGATATTAGTTTTGCCTCAGGTGTTAAAGCTATAGTAGAGTTTTTATCTTTTAATTTTTCGCGTGCTAAACGTATTTCTTCTTCAATTATTTTTTTAATCTTTTCTTCAATCTTCCTTGCTTGCTGCTGCTGTTCTTTAATTTTTTTTATAAATATCTTTTCGGATTTTTTAAGCTTAGAAACCACATCATTTTTTTCTTTTTTTGACAATTTAATTTTATCAAGATTTTGCTTTTTATTATTTATTAAAATTAGATTTTCATTTTTCTTTTCTATTATTTGATCTTTTTGTACTGTAAGCCTTTGTGCGCTGACAATCAGACTATCCTGATTTTTTTTAATCTGATTCATTTGCGCTTTTCTTAATCTCGTATATTCCCTTAAATAAAGTACTCTTTTGTAAGCTTGATTAAATGTTTCTGATGACATTATAAACATTAGATTGTTTCTGTCATTTTTTTTCTTTTGAAGTGAATAAAGCATTTTTCCATATTCACTTTTTAGTAATTCTATTTCTTTTTCTTTTTGTATCGTTTCATATTCGGCATTTTTTATTTTATTTTCTAGCTTTCTTATTTGTTTTTTAAGAAGATTAAGTTCAATGTTAGAAATTTGAATTAATCTTTCTTGACTACCTATTTTTTTATTTAAATATCCTATATACTGAAGAGATGTTTCCTTGTTCTCTTTTGTTTTATTTAACAAAGAAGTGGTATATGATATTTCTTTTTCAATTGCTTTTTTTTGCTGCTTTAACTGATCTTTATTTTGGCTTAAAACAAAAAAAGGAAAAACGATTAAAAAAAATAATATCTTAATTAAGGTTTTCATAATTAGATGGTATAACAAATGAAGCTTTTTCTTTTTTACGCTCTTCAATTTTATTGTAAGTAAGTTCAACGTGCAAAATTGGTTCGCTAATGAGAACCTCAATAGCTTGTGGGCCATCTACTGAATGATTGGAATAGTTGATTAATAAATCTTTATCCTTTGAATAAATTAAACTGTACTGTTCTAAAGTTTTTTTCTTTGAATCAATAACATATGAAGTCGAGTCTGGTATATGATTTATTTTAATGTTGTCGCCCTCCCTCAGTAGGGAGTAGTTATTTTGAGGGATTTTAATATTGCTTAAAAGCAAATTTTCAATCTTATTAAATGAAAGATTAACGCCAAGATCATTTTCAAGCTGATCTAATGATCTTATGAGGTAGGAATTGTTAGTTCTATTTATACTATAAACTGAATCTTTAGTAAGCATAAGTCGGTTCACTTCTCCCAAAATTGGGGCATTAATAGATACCCAAATCAAACTATCTGGTCTAATTTTCATACTAAATCCCAATCCAATTTTATCATTATTTGATTTAAACTTTATTTTTCCCTTAACAAAAAGCCAATCAGAAACTGTTTTTGGGGTATTAATTTGATTAATTAATGCATTAATATCAATCTGTTCATAGTTATCATTTGTAATTGTTTTTTTAACTCCACATGAACAAATTGACATTAGTATTATATATGCAAAAAACTTACTCGTAAAGCTCTTCATTAATAATTTTTTTATCTAGGAACTTTGAGCCTTCACCGACAGATTTTGATTTTTTCCACTGTATAACAGCTTCATTTTTTTGCCCCATTTTAAACAAAACATCACCATAATGTTCAATTATGACAGCACTACTTTCTCCGCCGTTTTTTAAGGCTTTTTCTAGCCATAATTTTGCTTTTTCATACTCACCTAAACAGTATAGAACCCAAGCATAAGTGTCTTGATATGTTCCATTGTTTGGCTCTAAGTCATTACACTTTTTAGACATCTCTTTTGCCTCAATAAGGTTTTCCTTTCTAAGTGATAAATAATAGCTATAATTATTTAGTACTAGTATATTTTCTGGATTATTTTTTAATATTAGTTTATACAATGAGTCTGACTTTGAAAAAAGCTCTAAAGAATTATAATTATCAGCTAATGAAATTTGAAACTCAGTATTAAGAGCATCATTGTCAAAAACATATTCAATTCCTGTTTCTAGTGCAACTCTTGCTTCTTCATAATTTTTAAAATAAGAATTTGATACGCCAAAGAAGTAGTAGTACAAAGGCTCACTTGGATAGTATAAAATTGCTTTTTCACTATATAGTATTAAAGAATCATAGTTAGCACTCTCAACATCAAGAAATAAAATTTGAGTCCACACAGGTTTGATATCTTGTTTAATATTTAAAGATTTCTTGTAGTATTTTTTTGATTCTTCTTTTTCATTTAGTGAATAAAAAAGATCTCCATATATTGCATAAACCTCTGCATTCTGGCTGTAGTTAGACTCTAAAATCTTTGCTAGCTGAAATGCTTGTTTTTTAATAGTATCGTTTGTATTGATAATTGATAGGTACGATGCTAAAATTGTAAGTTTAGTCTCAATATTAACTTTATCGCTTTGGAATGCTTTTTTTAGCTCAGAAAAAGATTTGTTAAAATCACCATTGTCTCTGTAAAAGTTAGCTAGAGTTAAATTTAGCTGTCCATTATTAGGGTCATTTTCAGAGATTTTTTCATAAATTTTCATCGCTTCAGCCTGCTTATTTGCCAAAATATAAGCCTCAGCAAGAATTTGTAAAACTTCGATATCGTCAGGAAAGTTTTGAGATAAGTTTTCAAGGGTTTTTGTTGCTTTTGAAAAATTCCTCAACTGTAGATAAAGCTTATGCTTTTGCATTGATATCATCTTGTCAACTCCTTTTTTTTGCTCTAACCTATCATATACTTTTATAGCTTTAGAATATTCTTCGCTATATATATAAGTATCTGCTAGCTTGTAATAGTTAAATTCATTATTTGGCTCTATTTCAATAATCTTATTATAGCTTTTTGCAGACTCGCTAAACTCCTGATTAAGAAATAATAAATCAGCGTAATTGCGTAAATACCAAATATTTTTTGGCTGTCCACTTACTGCTTGAAAAGCTTGATCCTTGGCCTCTAAGATTCTGTTATACTTTTTATTAATTAATGATAATTGATAATATGCTTCAAAAAATTCAGGTTTCTCTTCAATACATTTTTCAAATAGTTTAATCGCGTGATCAAAGTTTTCTAATGATTTTTGCTTAATTGCATTAAAAAATAAGTTATTATATAGCAATGTTTTCTTTTCATTTTTATCATTTTGAAATTGCTTGCTTTTTGCATTTTCTTTTTCAGGATAAAAGCTTTTCCATTGTCCAAAAGAAACAGTACTAGAAAAAACAAATAATATTATAAACAGTCTCATTATGTTTACCTATTTTATTTCACAAAAATCACCAATACTTACTTCTTGTTTAATATTATTTCCATTATACCAAACATAATTTCCAATCATTGAATTATTTATATCAGCGTTTTCTAGATTACTATTGTCTTGAACAATAGCTGAAGAAATATTACTGTTTTTTATTTTTGTATTGACCCCTATAGAAACATTTGGGCCAATAGTTGAGTTTTCAATAGTTGACCCTGCACCAATGTAACATGGCTGAATTATTTTGCTTTCAATTATTTTTACATCATCATTTGAATCAAAATTAGCATTGTGGTGAAGTATTCGTTCACATGTATATACTGTGGCATCTTTATTGCCGCAATCCAACCACTCTTCGACCTCGCCAGTAGTAAAATCTAAGCCTTTGTTTTTCATATTTTCAAGAGCATTAGTTAGTTGAAACTCTCCTTTGTCCTTTATATCGTTGTCTATTAAGTATTGTAATTCCTGCTCAAGATTCTCGCCGCTTTTAAAATAATAAATTCCAATAATTGCTAAATCTGAAACAAAAGTTTCAGGTTTCTCCACAAAATCAGTAATTATATTATTGTCGTTGATTTTAACAACGCCAAAAGCAGAAGGATTGTCTATTTTTTTGACCCAAATTATGCCATCGCTTTTTTTATCAATTTTGAAATCCGCTACAAAAAGGGTATCAGCAAAAGCAACAACAACATTTCCTTTTAAAGATTCTTTAGCACAAAGTATTGCATGAGCAGTACCTAAGGGCTGATCCTGATATACTATTTTGCCGACTGCACCTAAGCTAGAGGCTATACTTAATAAATCTTGCTCAACTTCATNACCAAAATCACCGATAATAAATGCTATTTCTTGAATTTTCTCATTACAAACATTTACAATATCCTCAACTAGCCTTTGAACGATAGATTTGCCTGCAAAAGAAATAAGTGGTTTTGGTGTAGTTAAAGTGTGCGGCCTTAATCTTGAGCCCCTTCCTGCCATTGGAATTATAATATTCATTTTAAAATAGTTTTGGTGTCTTTGTTTCCTTTATCTTAGGTCTTTCCAAGTAATAAACAAAAGCGACATAAGAAATAATAAATAACAAATTAAAAATTAATGCAAAATTAGTATAATATAGAATGAAAAAAATACAAATCATAAATAAAAAATAAGTACTAAGTCTTTTGTAGTTGTATGGAATAGGATAATGTGTATTACAGAGGTATAACGAAACAACAGTCATCAGAAAATAACAAGCTAATGTGGCAATTGCACATCCGATAAATCCAATAATTGGAATTAATATGTAGTTGCCCGCCAGAGTAATTAGAGCTCCAAAAATTGCAATATATGCCCCATAAATGGTCTTTTCTGTTAACTTAAACCAAATTGATAAATTATAATAAATCCCTAGAAAAAAATTAGCCAGAAGTAGAATGGATACAACTATAAANCCTCTATCATCGTGATAGTTAGAGCCCAAAAACTTAATAAAGAAATCGTAAAAAGTTGTAACAATTAAAAAAATTATTGAAAGAACAATTACAAAATATTTCATCACATCTGCATATATTTTTTTAGAATTTTTTTCTCTCTCTTGAGCAAAATAAAAGGGCTCCGCAGCAAAACGAAAAGTTTGAATGAACAAAATCATTATTATGGATAGCTTATAAAAGGCTCCATACAAACCAATTTCTCTAGAAGCATTCAAGTTTTCTGGTAGAAGATACTTTAATAAAATTCGGTCGATAGTTTCATTTGTCATCCCTGCGAGACCAGCAATTAACAAGGGGGCAGCGTAAACCATCATTTTCTGCCAAATACGTTTATCAAAAACCCAAACAGAATTAATCATTTCAGGCAACAACATAAGTAATGTAATTACTGACGCTAATAAATTTGCGATAAAAATATATCCTACCCCAACAGATGAAGAATAAACAGAATTTACAAAGTCTATGGATTGTAAATTATTTTCTATTGCATAGGGACAGTAAATTATAAAAAACAGGTTGAGGCCGATATTAACAAAAATATTAACCAGGCGAATTAATGCGAACCTTGTTGCTTTATTAAGTGCTCTAAGTTTTGCAAAAGAAATAGATGAGATAGCATCCAATCCTATTATTATAGCAAACCACTTTACATATTCTTGATTGTTTGAATAACCAATTGTATTAGCAATATTATCACTAAATACAAACATTAATATAATAAAAGATATTGATGTAATTAATAATGAAATTAATGAGGTGCTGAAAACTACTCTATTGTTTTTTTCAGTTTGTGAAAAACGAAAAAATGCAGTTTCCAGACCATATGTAAGGATAATGACTAAGAATGCAACGTATGCATATAACTCAGTAACTACCCCATATTCTTCAGGCAAAAAATATCTAGTATAAAGGGGAACTAAAAGATAATTAAGTAATCTTCCTACAACACTACTTAAGCCATAAATTGCTGTTTGACTTGCTAATTTTTTTAGTGGATTCAATTAAAATTAGGTTTTCTTTTTTCTAAAAACGCATCCGTTCCTTCTCTAAAATCATCGGTTTCAAAACAACTTGCAAATAGCTTAATCTCAGATTCAAAACCATTAATTCCATCTGTATAACACGCATTAACAGCTTTTATTGCCCTAGAGATAGCTTCAGAAGAATTGCGATTAATTTTTTCTGCTATTTTTTGACATGTGCTCATTAAATTACTTTGTTCACAGATTTGATTTACTAAACCACAATCCAAAGCTTGATTTGCATTAATCATTTTTCCAGTTAAAATCATTTCCATTGCAACTCCTTTTCCGACGAGTTGAGGTAACCTTTGTGTTCCTCCATAGCCAGGGATAACTCCTAGAGTAACTTCTGGCAGCCCAAGCATTGCGTTGTCGGATGCCACTCTAATGTGGCAAGCCATAGCTAGTTCAAGTCCGCCGCCAAGAGCAAAACCATTTACTGCAGCAATATACGGCTTGTTTGAGTGTTCTATAAGGTTAAATAACTTTTCGTGACCATTTTTAGAAAGCTCATATCCCTTGTCAGAACCAAATGATTTAAACTCTTTAATATCTGCTCCAGCAACAAATGCCTTTTTTTCTGAACCTGTTATTATAACAGATCTAATTGAACTATTCTGGTTTAATGACTTAATACAATTAGACAATTCATCTATTGTTTCATTATTAAGAGAGTTTAAAAACTTGGGTCTATTTATTGTGATTAAAGCTGTGTGATTAGATGTCTCTAAAAGAATATTTTGATAATCCATTAATTTGATTTTTACAAATATATAGATTAAGCTAGTTTAATTAAAAAAAGATTTTTGAAATTTAATTATTCAAAGCTTCTGCACCTCCAACAATCTCTAAAATTTCAGCAGTAATCGCGGCCTGACGCGCTTTGTTGTAAGATAAAGTAAGGTCTTTTTTCAATTCTGATGCGTTATCAGTTGCTTTATGCATAGCAGTCATACGTGCTCCATGCTCAGAAGCGTGAGAATCTAAAACTGCTTTAAACATCTGTGTTTTTAAAGACTTTGGTATTAATTGTTGAATAATTTCCTTTTTCTCTGGTTCAAAAATATAATCGCCAATTGAAGCATTTTCATCATTAGGCGATTGAACTGGAAGAAAATTCTCACTCATTACATTTTGAGTTGCAGCATTTTTAAATTGATTGTAAATCAAAACAACTTTATCATATTTCAAATCTAAAAAGCTCTGCATAATATCTTCAGAGATCTTCGCAATATTATCATAGGTTAAATCAGCAAAAATTTCATCGTGACTTGAAATAACATTATAATTATTGTTCCTAAAATACTCTGAGGATTTTTTTCCTATAGAAAGAATTGACACATCTTTTCCTGCATAATCATTTCTTATTAAATTNAGAGTTTGTTTAATGATATTTGCATTGAAACCTCCGCATAACCCTCTATTTGAGGTAATTGGAACCAACAAAACATTGCTAATTTCTCTTTCGGAAGAAAAATCTCCACCATCAGAGGAGTCTAAACTTGAAGATAGGTTAACAAGTAGTTCTGTTAACTTATTAGCATATGGGCGCATTTGCAAAATTGCATCCTGAGCTCTTTTTAGCTTTGCAGCAGAAACCATTTTCATAGCAGATGTGATCTGCATTGTCGATCCAACTGATGAAATTCGGTTTCTTATTTCCTTTAGATTAGCCATTAACTATTTTGCATATTTTGGTGTCAGTTCTTTGACTGCATTTTCAAGAACAGATGTAATCTCATCATTTAACTTTCCAGCAGCCAATTCATCTAATGTCTTTTGATGTTTTTGGTGAAGGAAAGAAATATACTCAACTTCAAATTCTTTTATCTTGTCTACTGGAACGTCCATCAATAAACCATTTGTTCCACAATAAATAATAGCAGCTTGCTCTTCAACTCGCAAAGGAGAATATTGTCCTTGTTTTAGAATTTCAACATTTCTCTTACCTTTTTCAATTACGGCTTTCGTTGCAGCATCTAAATCTGATCCAAATTTAGCAAATGCTTCTAATTCTCTATATTGAGCCTGGTCTAACTTAAGGGTTCCAGAGATTTTTTTCATTGATTTTATTTGTGCAGATCCACCAACTCTTGAAACAGATATTCCAACATTTATTGCTGGCCTTACACCTGATAAAAATAAATTTGACTCAAGAAAGATTTGGCCATCTGTAATTGATATCACATTTGTAGGAATATAAGCTGATACATCTCCAGCTTGAGTTTCTATTATTGGTAGTGCTGTTAGTGAGCCCCCACCTTTAACTTTATCTTTTAGAGATTCGGGTAAATCATTCATTTGAGAAGCAATTTGATCATCATCTATAATTTTTGCTGCTCGCTCAAGAAGCCTTGAGTGTAAATAAAAAACATCACCCGGATATGCTTCTCTACCAGGTGGTCTTCTAAGAAGCAATGATACTTCACGATAAGCTACTGCTTGTTTTGACAAATCATCATACACAATAAGAGCGGGCCTTCCTGTATCTCTGAAATATTCACCAATTGCTGCACCAACTAATGGAGCATAAAATTGTAATGGAGCAGGATCAGAAGCATTTGCAGATACAATAACAGTATAGTCTAGTGCTCCAGCATCATCCAAAGTTTTAGCTAATGCTGCCACAGTTGATGCTTTTTGTCCAACTGCAACATAGATACAAAAAACTGGTTCTCCTTTATCATAAAACTCTTTTTGATTAATTATTGTGTCTATTACAACAGCAGTTTTACCTGTCTGTCGGTCACCAATAACAAGCTCTCTTTGCCCTCTTCCAATTGGGATCATTGCGTCAACTGATTTTAAACCTGTTTGAAGCGGTTCATTTACAGGTTGTCTGTAAATAACACCAGGCGCCTTCCTTTCAACGGGCATTTCAAAAGTTTCTCCATCAATTGGGCCTTTACCGTCGATTGGTACACCAACACCATCCAACACTCTTCCTAACATACCTTCACCAACATTAATTGATGCAATCTTATTGGTCCTCTTAACAATATCTCCTTCCTTAATTCCTTTGGAAGGGCCTAATAAAACTGCACCAACATTATCTTCTTCTAAGTTCAACACTATTGCTTGAAGACCTCCATTGAACTCGACCAGCTCTCCAGATTGTGCATTTGTTAGGCCGTAAATACGTGCAATTCCATCTCCAACTTGTAAGACCGTTCCCACTTCTTCGAGTTCCGCTTCGGATTTAAATCCTGAAAGTTGTTGTCTTAATATTGCTGATACCTCAGCTGGTTTTACCTGTGCCATAATTTTTTTGTTTAATAATTTTCTATATAAAGGTTTTGACTAAATTTTTGTTTTAAATGCTTTAGACTAGAAGACACACTTGCGTCAAATTGTATATCATCCATTCTTATAATCGCTCCTCCAATCAAAGATTCGTCAGTTTTTTCTTTTAATTCAATATTTGAATTTGTTGCTTGCTTTATGTAATCTAATAAGTCCTTTCTCAAATCTTCATCAAGTGGAGTTGCAGTAGTAACAACAACCTCTTTGATATTCTTTTTTGCTTTATATAAATTAATAAAGCTTTTAGAAATCTCTGGAAGCAAATTTTCTCTTTTCTTTTTAGTAATAAGTTTTATAAAAGACAATGTTATGTCAGATAAATTATTAGCAAAGAGCTGATTTATTGTTTTTACTTTTAGATCTGTTTTAATAATAGGGCTTTTTAAAAGATTAATGAAATCCTTATTTGATGAACATATCGAACTGATTAACAGCATGTCCTTTTGAGATGTTTCTAAAGAATTCTGCTCTACAGAAATATCCAAAAATGACTTAGCATATCTTATAGTTGCCCTGGATTGTTTCATTAGTTATTACTTTCTTTTAGAGCTCTATTAACTAAATCTTTTTGTTTTTCTGAATCAGAAAGCTCAGATCTTAGAATTTTTTCTGCCATCTCTATCGACAGATCTGCGACATGATTTTTTAATTCAGTTAAGGCCTTAAGCTTTTCATTTGAAATTTGCTCTTTAGCTGAACTCACTAGTTTTTCTGCCTCAACATTTGCCTGCTCCTTAGCTTTTGCAATAATATCATTTTTCATTTCTCTCGCTTCTTTTAAAATCACATCTCTATCTAACTTAGCTTGAGCAAGAATTTTCTCATTATTTGCGGTAAGTTCAGACATTTCATTTCTAGCTTTTTCTGCTTCTTGCAAAGAATTTTTTATCGACTTATTTCTTTCGTCAACTGCAGATAAAATAGGCTTCCATGCAAATTTTTTGAGCAAAAGGACTAGCATAGTAAAAACAACTGTTGTCCAAAAGATTAATCCTATTGCTGGTGTAACTAATTCCATATTTATTTTTTTATTAATACTCTGCAACCAACCGTTGCAGAGTATTTGATTACCAATTTATTTTAATAGCGCGACAACAACACCAAAAAGTGCAACCCCCTCAACAAGTGCAGCTGCAATAAACATATTTGTTTGAATCATTCCTGAGTGTTCTGGCTGTCTAGCCATTGATTCCAATGCTTTTCCACCAATTTGACCAATTCCTATACCTGCTCCAATAGCAGAAAGGCCGGCTCCAATTGCTGCGAAAGCTCCAAAATCCATTGCTGTTTCTAATAACATTTTTTTTGTTTTTAGTTAATAATTAATTAGTGACCATCTTGCACTGCTAGACCAATAAAAACTGACGATAACAGTGTAAAAATATATGCTTGTAAAAAAGCAACAAGCACCTCAATACAATAAATAAAAAGAACAAAAAGAGCAGAGACGGGTGCAACACCCCANGCCCCTCCAGTTCCCATAGCGCTTTGTGCTATGAATATTAAAGATATAAGGCTTAAAATTATAATGTGTCCTGCTGAGATATTTGCAAAAAGCCTGATCATAAGTGCAAACGGCTTAGTAAACATCCCTATTATTTCAATTGGTACCATAATTGGCATGAGTGCCAAAGGTACGCCAGGGGGCTTAAAAATATGTCCCCAATAATTTTTGTTTCCAAACAAAGTCGTAACAATAAATGTGATTAAAGATAAAACGAAAGTAACAGCAATGTTACCAGTTACATTTGCAGCGCCTGGTAAAAGGCCCATCAAATTATTAATCAAAATAAAGAAGAAAAAGGTAAGCAGTAGTGGAGAAAACTTTTCATGCTTGGAACCTATGTTATCCTTAATAATGTCATCTCTAACAAATAAAACAAGAGGCTCAAGAAATGCCTGCAAACCCTTAGGCTCAGCTTTATTTGTCTTGTACGTTTTAGAAACTCTGGTCATAATAAAGAAAAGTAAAATCACAGAAATTAGCATTGATGCAACATTCTTTGTTATTGATATATCTATAATTTTTGTGCCACCTTCCTCAACAATATGGCTATGACTGTCAATACTATAAACTCTATTGCCTTTAACAACTTTAGATTTNCCATGATTAAACTCACTTGACATAAATATGTCCAAGCCTTGATCTGTATATAATATTACAGGTAATGGGATCGAAAAGGAATTGTCTCCCTCTCCCCAAAGATGCCATTCATGTGCATCGGCAATATGATGCATAATTGTAGGAACTGGATTATATACTCCGTCTTTGGTTGAAGACTCTCCGCCAGGCATTGCAACTAAACTTAATGTAAAGGAGATNAAAGCGAACAAAAGCAGTGCCTTTTTTTTCATTACGATTTATTATTTAATCGTGGACAAATGTAAATATTATTTAACTTTTAGGGTATCTGTTTTTAAAAAAAATTACAACTAATTTTTGCATTTATAAAACTACACTTTGGCNCATTAAAGATCATTTGATTTATTTAACTTTTTTAAAGAAAAAATAAAGTGATAGTGGAATAAATATACACGTCAAAATAATACTAAATAAATTACTTTTAGTGTAAAGGGCCGAGTCAATATACAATCCTAAGAAGTATCCAAATAAAACAATGAGAATCATTTGAAATGACAATGAAGAATACAAAAAACGCTTGTTATGCTGTTTTTTCTCTTTTTTCTTCTTTACCAAGTTCTTTTATTTCCTTTATCACCGCGCCCATACTGCAAGAGCCTGTAAATGATGCTCCTGGTTCTATAGAAAGTTTATTTGTAATAATATCCCCGTTTAGCTTTGCTGATGATTTTAGTGATAGCAGTTGAGATACGCTTATCTTTGCCTTGATAACTCCTGCTATATCTGCATCTTTGCATATAACATCTCCCTCTACAACTCCCCCTGGGCCTACTACTACCTTTCCCTCTGTGTCAATAGACCCCTTTAAAGAGCCATCAACTCTAATATCTCCTTTAGACTTAATATCTCCTGTTATTACAGTCCCCTCACCAATCATATTAATTGCAGATGAGGTAGTTGGTTTTTTTATTGTGTCGTTATTGTTTGTAAACATGATTATAATTTAAAACGTAAATTTATTAAATAAATCTGTCTAGAATTATTTTTCAGCCAAATATTTGTCTTTGTAAAAACTACTGTATCCAGAAATGTCCTTGTTTCTATAAAATTCTTGAAAATTCTCAACAGATATTGGAAAAATATAATGCTCGGATTTTTTCAANTCTTTTATAATTTTGGCAGAATATGGAACATCNATGCAATAATTAANGGCCCGATTTGCATTTTCAAAAAACTTTACTGTTATNACATGAAAATCNATTCCCATTAACATNGCATTAATTTCAAAAATTTCTGTTGAATANGAGGATGTNTTATAGTCNGAAATAAGTGTTTTTAAAAAACTTATGTCCACATCTTTTCTTGGCAAAACAAACATTACAAAATGNTGAATTTCCTCAACATATTTGTANGGGGTCTTTTCAATTGCNACTCTATTTGCNTCAATTAGTTTACTAGGGTCCTTTAGNGTGTTAAGTATGTTATTTGCAAAATTTGACAATTCTTTTTCCTNCCCTCTTTTTACTTCATTTAGCAGTTCNANTGATGCANTTGTNTCTCCAAGATTNAGCTTGCTAATAGCGCTTAAAAATGTATACTTATCTNTTAAATCTGATGCGTTTCTGTTTTCAATGCTCTCCAGAGTTTTTATATAGCTCTTATCAAGATAGGTATTGTAAATGTTTTCATACGACTGTAAATCTGAATTGCTTGAGTCGTCTTGTGCGCTTAAGTAATTCGGGTTGTTTATAAGATTTGAGTATACATTTTTTGTATATTCTAGCAATAACTTGTTTTTTATAAATTCAGATTTATCTTTTAACGACAATTTCTCGTAGTTTAAATAAAGGTTGTAGTATGTTAATGGAATAAATGATGAATCTACATCAACAATTAATAAAATCTTTTCAAGCATTTCATTGCTTTTATTTAGCTTTTTAAAATCATGCTTGTAAATGATAGCAGCTTCATAGCAAGAATTGGCTATTTGTTCTCTAGCCAAGCGAAAATCTTCTGGTGTCGATGGGATTTTGCTTAAGTAATATTGCGGATCCTTAATGTTTTTAGGGGCCTCTTTTTTACTTAAAGCTGAATCTTCCTCAACTAATTTTGTTGATTTTTTGTTTTTTCGCCTCCAATCATCTTCGAGCTTTCTTTTACCCCACTTTTTATTAAACTCTGAAAGACCAAAACTTAATGTTGCTGGATTATAAAAATACCATTTGCCGCCGGAGGTATTGCTCCCAAATTGTTCATTCCGATTACCAAACATATTTCCTTGATTTAAATTCTTTCTTCTTAGGCTTTCTTTTTCTCTTTCGGCATTTTCTTTTTCAATCTCTTTTTCAATAATTCTTTGAATTATTTTATTTACCTCAGCTCTTGGCATTAATGCAAGCTTAACCAAGCTATCTTGAAAGCTTATTATGTTTAAATTACGCACCAAATCTGTCAGAATTAAATACTGTTTGTAAGAAGAGGGGTAAAGACTAAAGTCTTCGGCCATAAAATATATCGTACTGTCGTAATATAGTTGCGACTCAATAAAATTAGATTTTTTAAACTCTAATTGCGCTAAAGCTAAAAAAGATAAGGCCTTTTGCGGATCATTAGATACGCTATATATTGTTGAATTTAAATAATTATCCTTTGCTGAAGCAGTGTCTTCTCTTAGTAAGTCCATCTCAGCCAAGGTGTAATAAATTTGATCTAAGTACTCTTTATTTTTATCATCTTTTGTCATTTTCACCAGCTCTCTTCTCATTTTTTCTGAGTTTTTAGAACTTCTATCTGAACACAATGCTAAATTCATTTTGGTATTAAAAACCATGGAATAATCGGCATTACTTCTTAACACTTCATTATAATGTTTACTTGCCTTTTTATACTGCTCTTCAGTCTGGTAAATTTGTGCAACAATAAAATTTAATCTAGCTTTTTGTTTTTTAAAGTTGTATTTGTTAATACACTTAATGATTGACTCCTTCGCTAATGGCAGATTTTTTTGTCTTAAGTTTAGATCGGCGCTGATTATTTCGTAGTCCTTTTTTAAATCTTCGGG
The DNA here is from genome assembly GCA_002715885.1 of Flavobacteriales bacterium. GTDB lineage: Bacteria > Bacteroidota > Bacteroidia > Flavobacteriales > BACL11. The sequence continues at coordinate 17,488 of PBAG01000010.1, forward strand.
AAACTTTCTATTGTTATCTAATTCTATGAGAACAGCTTCAGACGAGGCGTAATCTTCTTTTTCTATATAGCATTTTGATAACCAAAGAAGCGCACGATAACTTATTTCTGACTTTTTATATTCTTCAGAAATATAGTTAAATGTTTTGATTGCCTCATCAAATTCTCCTTTATAAAAATAAGCTTTACCGATCATAAAATAATTATCATCAATCCATTTGCAATATTCTTTTCCTCTTATATTTATTGAATGTTTTTGTATGACAATTGAGCCTTTTTGTATGGCTTTATCCATATATGTGTGGGTTGACTTTGAAGCTTTTAGGTTGCCTGTCTTAAAAACGGGTAAAATTTCAGAATAATCATCTTGGAAATTATCGTGAATTTTCTTTATACCATACTTTACACTCTCATTTCCATTAAAATACCCGTTGTACTTGGCTGTTGTATTGTGATATTGTCTTGAAAACCATGTTTTCTTTTTGGTTGAACAAGACGCTAAAAGCATTACTGTTAAAAAAGAAAGGCACAAATTCTTGATGAAACCTCTTTTGTTCATACACATATAAACTGTTTTTTAAGCATATTATTTTGCTCAAAATAGTTAAGATTACAAATATGCTTATAATTTTATGATATTTGCACAAAATTTAATAGAACGGTTTGAAAAACAACTTATCTGCATATTTCAAAAAAAAATTTCGTCTAGTTATACTAAATGAGACAAGTCTTGAGGAAAAGGCTGTATTTAAGCTCTCCACAGGTGGCATAATTTGGCGGTCTCTACTTGCCTTTTTTTCAATCTTTTTAATATGTTTTTGTATAATAGTTTACTCTCCTGTAAAGCAATATATACCGGGTAAAGCTTCCAATTTAGTTCAAAAGAATCTTATAAGCCTTTCAATAAAAAGTGATTCATTGGAACGAGTTCTGTCTATACAGTCCTTGTACCTTAAAAATTTTGAGGCGATATTAAATGGCGATTCATCTGTCCTATACTATTCTGAAGACACTACAGGTGTTTTTACAGAAACAGAATTATCTTTAAGTGTTTCAAAAGAAGATTCACTATTAAGACAAAGAGTTGAGCGCGAAGATCTTGGATCTTTAAATAATAATATTAAAAAAGAAAGGAGCTTTTTCTTATTTTATCCTCCTTTTGATGGAATGATAAGTGATTCATTTAATCTATACAATAACCATTTTGCTATTGATCTAGTTGCAAAAAAAGGAACAAAAATAAAGTCAATCAGTCAGGGGACAGTTATAGTGAGTGACTGGAACCCAGAAAGCGGCTATGTTATTGCAGTCCAACATGAAAATAATTTTATTTCTTTTTACAAACATTGCTCAAGGCTACTAAAAAGAGTCGGTGATTTTGTTGAGATGGGTGAGCATATTGCTATTATTGGTAACTCAGGGGAGCTTTCAACCGGCCCACACCTTCACCTTGAGCTTTGGAAAGGAGGAACCCCTTTAAATCCTGCGGACTATATTTCTTTTTAGATATGAGAAAATTAAAATCAATTTTAACATTAATTTTTGCAAAATATATCTTCCAAAAGAATAAATCTTGGATAGAAAATCCAGTAGATTTTCAAAAAAAAATAATGCAAAACATTGTAAGAAAGGCACGAAAAACCAAATTTGGCATTGATCATTGCTTTAATGAAATAAAAAGCTACAGCGATTTTAAAAAAAACATTCCAATAAGAGACTATGAGGGCTTGTCAAATTATATAGAGCTAATAAAAAACGGCGAAACGAATGTTCTCTGGCCTGGCATTCCAATATATTTTTGCAAAACCTCGGGAACAACATCTGGCACAAAATATATTCCCTTAACCAAAGATTCTTTAAAAAACCAGATTAATACAGCAAGAGATGCCATATTAACATATATATACGAAACAAAAAACGCTTCAATATATAATGGAAAAATGATTTTTATACAAGGGTCACCAGATCTAACCTTAACAGGAGCCATTCCAACTGGAAGACTTTCAGGAATAGTTGCTCACCATATACCCAAATACTTAAAAAAGAATCGA
>PBAG01000011.1 GCA_002715885.1 Flavobacteriales bacterium
ATCAATTACCTCAGTTACTCCAATGTAGCCGGTTTGTGGATTTTGTTTACCATTGGCAAATGTTGGTCTAATAGTAATTTTAGCATTAAATTTTTCTCCATNTTTTCTTANNAAGTNNGTTTNTCCNANNTANNCTCCNTNTTTTANAGCTNNATTTAGCCATCCTTCTACATTTTGGAGAACAATTTCACCAGGTGAGAAAAGNGAAACTCTTTTTTTTCCAATCAGTTCTTCTTTTGGATATCCAAAGACTTCTTCAGCACCAGCATTCATTGTTTCAATTCTGCCCTCCATATCACAGGTAATAGTACTTTTTTTCATCATTTTAATTTGTGTTTTTGTAATTAAAAAATTCTTTAATAAACTTCAAATGTTTTTTGTTATTTAAGACGCCAAATTTATATAAATTTTTGTCAGTTTGTACAACAAATACATTATCATTTGACTGTATTGTTATTTGNGGATATATACATGCTTCAACATATTCATTATTATTATATCTGAAATAGAAAACAAGACCCTTGTCTCTTAAGTCAAAATTTACTCCTATACTNTTGTTGTNGTTAGAAAGGTCTATNTTAAAGTTATTTTTACTAATGCTTTCTANATAGTATTTACNNGATCCAAAATTTTGGGTTTTAAATCTTTTAANTATGCTGTANGGCCTACCACAAGTTTGATCAACTAGNTTGTAAATTTCTGATGGATCAGTGTTTACNTCATGNAGCATATTGTATAATAAATATTNATAAAATCTATACAAATATAGTACTATAATCTTAAAAAATTAATATTATTGCATATCTTTTAATTACAAAAATTATGCATTATGGAAACTATAATTAATGAGATAAGTAAGAAAATAACATCATTTGATGTTAAAAAGTATTCTTACACTAGAAACTATATTGATGGAAATATATCTTTACTTTCCCCATACATCTCACGNGGTGTGATTTCTACTAAACAAATTTATGATTCACTAAAGCAAAGGCATACAAACTTTTCAGAAATTGAGAAATATGTTCAAGAGTTAGCATGGCGAGATTACTTTCAATTAATTTTTGAAGAAAAAGATGTTACCAAAAATCTAAAAGAAGTAAATCAATCCTACACATCTTTTAGTGGGTTTCCAAAAGTCTTTGTTGATGCTAAAACTGGTATTGATTTTATTGATAGCTCAATAAAGAAGCTTTACTCTGACGGATATATGCATAACCATGTCAGAATGTATGTTGCATCATTAATCTGTAATTTTTCAAATACTCATTTTTTTAATCCATCTAAGTGGATGTATTATCATCTTTTGGATGGTGACATCGCTTCTAACTGTTTAAATTGGCAGTGGATTTCAGGATCTAGCAGAAGCAAAAAGTATTTGTTTAATCAAGAAAATCTAAACAAATATTCAAAAACAAACCAAAGGAATACATTTATTGATATTTCATATGAGCACCTTGAAAAGGTAAGGGTGCCTGATCATTTTGATAAAATTATTGAATTTAATGAAAAAACAGAGCTTCCAAAAACTGAAGCCTTTTCTTTAGACAATACCAAACCACTGTGCATTTATAATTACTACAATATAGATTCAAATTGGAGATCAGAGAGTGACTGCAATAGAGTTTTATTATTTGAACCCTCAATATTTAAGAAATTTCCAGTAGGAGAAAAGGCCTTAAATTTTGCTTTAAGCTTATCAAAAAATATCAAAAATATTAGAGTTTATTGTGGCGAATTTGATGATTTAGTAAAAGATTTTAATAACGATATTTTTTACAAACAACACCCGCTTAATTTTAATTACAGAGGACATGAAGATTCAAGAGATTGGTTAACATCAGTTAAAGGTCATTTTCCTTCTTTTTTCTCATATTGGAAAAAAGCTAAAAAAGAGCTAAAGTTTTAGAAATGNTTTTAGATTCTGAAGATATTAAAAAGCTAGAAAAAACAAAAAGACTCAAGTTAATCAATTCAATTACNGGAGTAAAACCCGCAAATTTAATTGGTACAAAAAACAAAGGTGGAATTTCAAATCTTGCAATTTTTAGTTCTGTTGTTCATCTTGGCTCCAANCCCCCATTATTAGCATTTGTGACTAGAACTTCNAAAGATGTNAATCGAAATACCTTAAACAATATACTTGAAACTAAATATTACACNATTAATCAAATTCAAAAAGAATTTGTAAAAAATGCTCATTACACTTCAGCAAAATTTAATGAGAATATTTCTGAATTTGAAATGTGTAAAATTGAAGAGGAAAACATTGATGATTTTTTCGCCCCGTTTGTAAAAAAAAGNAATTTAAAAATTGGTATGNAACTAAAAGAGATGATTCCAATTAAAAGTAATGATTCAACTCTTGTTGTTGGACAGGTAATGAAAATTATTATTGATAAAAGTTTTCTAAAAAATGATTTTATGTTTGATTTAGAAAAATCGGGATCTATTGCNATAGGAGGATTGAACGAGTATTTTACAATAAAAAATTTGGATCACTTCCCATATGTTAGACTAAATGATTTCCCAAAATTTTAATGTATTATGAAAAAAATTGCTTTAATCTTCCCGAATCAACTTTTTAGAGACGTACAATGGATAGAAAAAGATTGTCATGTTTTTATTGTAGAAGAGTTTCTTTTTTTTAGGCATTATAATTTTCACAAGAAGAAGTTGCTTTATCATAGATGTTCCATGAAATTTTATTTTGATTATTTAAAAGATATAGGATATGATACAACTTATATTGAAAGTAGCGAAAGCAGGTCTGACATTAGAGAGCTAATTACACAACTTTCTACAAATAAAATATTACAGCTTAATATAATCGATTGTGATGATAATTACTTAAATAGGAGAATACAAAATAAATGTAAAGAGTTTGAATTAAAATTAAATATTCATCCAAACCCCTCTTTTTTAAATACTCCTGATGNACTTTACCCTTTTTTTAAAAATAAAAAAAGTAAGTTATTTCAAACTTCATTTTATATTGAACAAAGAAAAAAATGGGATATTTTAATAGAGGATGAAGAAAAGCCAGTTGGAGGAAAGTGGAGTTTCGATACTGATAACAGAAAAAAGTATCCCAAAGGCAAACAAGTTCCAAATATTTTGTGGCCTAAAACCGATAATTATTTTTCTGAAGCAATTGAATATGTAAAAAAAGAATTCAGTTCAAATATTGGAACAATACAATTAAATAAAATTTACCCATACACTCATAATCAAAGCCTTGTATGGCTAAAGAATTTTATTGAGACGAGGTTTAATGAGTTTGGAGATTATGAGGATGCAATTCTTGATAACGAAGACTTTTTAAATCATAGTGTTTTATCACCAATGTTAAACAGTGGCCTATTAACACCCAAAGAAATAATAGATGAAGTTTTNAAATATAAAAACAAAATACCACTTAATTCNTTAGAGGGGTTTATAAGACAAATAATTGGTTGGAGAGAGTTTATAAGAGGAGTTTATTTATTTAAAGGAAGTGAGCAGAGAAATAGTAATTTTTTCAATTTTTCCAGACCAATGCCAAAATCATTTTACGATGCATCAACTGGAATTGAGCCATTAGATAATTGTATAGAAAAGGNATTAAAAAATGCATATTCTCATCATATTGAGAGACTGATGGTAATTGGTAATTTTATGCTACTATGTGAGATTAAACCGAATGANATTTATAAATGGTTTATGGAGTTATATATTGATGCCTATGATTGGGTTATGGTTCCAAACATTTATGGGATGAGTCAGTTTTCTGATGGTGGNCTTATGTCTAGCAAGCCATATATTAGCAGTAGTAACTACATAAAAAAAATGAGTAATTACAAAAACGGACATTGGAACGATATTTGGGACGGATTATATTGGAGATTCATTAATACTCATCGTGACAAAATTGGAAAAAATATTAGGATGAGATTTATGATAAANCTATATGACAAAATGAGCGATGATAAAAAACACTCTCATCTGACAAATGCTCAAAAATTTCTTGATTCTTTAAAATAATCTGAATTTATAAATAAGTTTAAATTTGTCTAAATAAATTTGGCTAAAAGCCGTTGTACTACAAACTATTTAGATGAATATTGTTTTAAAGCTGAAGGACTTTGCTTTTATTTTACTTGCTTTTGCAATTCCATTATCTGTAGCACTTACGAACATTCTAATAATTCTTTTCTCATTACTATGGATAATTGAAGGAGATTTCATGAAAAAAATATTTAGAACTTCATCAACAAATTGGTTTGTTTCCATTCTCTTACTTTCATTTTTGTATTTGCTTGGCTTGACATATGGAGACTATCATTCAGATTATTTCTATGTTTTAAAGCGAATTCTTCTTTTATTTTTTTTTATTCCAGTTTTAACCTCTCGTTTATCAAAAGAAACTATAAATAAGTCAATTAATTTTTTTCTTTTTGCTAATCTTTTAGCTGCTTCTGTTGCATTATTGATTAATTTTAATGTNATTCCATCTTTTTTTGAAACAGCTTCAATTTCAGCTTTTTTAAAATATAATTATCACAACATTTTACTCTCTTTTTCATCTTTGCTGTCTTTTCTTTTGTATATAAAATCAAATCATAAATATTCCTTTTTATATCTTATTTTAATTTTAATCTTCTCATTTAGTATTTTCACAGAAGCAGGTCGAGCTGGACAATTGACTTTCAACTTATTCTTTTTACTCTTNGCTGCTTACTATATTAAAAAGCATACGAAAGAATCTATTTTTTTATTGATCTTCTTAGTGTTTGTAAACTTTTTTTCTTATTCAAATTCTCCAATTTTTAAGCATAGGGTAGATCATTTAACACATATAGTACAAAATGATGGTAAAAAGAAAAATAAAAAAAATCAGGAAAAAGATATTCGCTATGTATTTGCTGGATCAGCAAAAGAATTAATTTTAGAAAAGCCGATATTTGGATATGGAACAGGTTCTTTTAGCGATGTTTTTAGAAAAAGTTCAAATACATCATATGATTTGAAAAAACACAAAACTCCTCATAACAATTATTTATATATTTTATTTGAACTTGGACTTTTAGGACTATTNGTNTTTTTGTCTATTTTTTATTTTCAAATCAAAGAATTATTACACAAAAATAAACACAATCAGGAAGTTATATTATTGCCACTATTCATGATTGTTTTGATGTTTTTTGATTCATATATGTTTATTTTTTCAATCACTATATTTTATATTTTTATGTATAAAATATTTAAAATTATTTTCAACTAAACAACAACAAATGTCAGATAGAGGAACCTTAATTCATAAAATGCATCAATTACAGAAGAGAGTTACACGCGCCTTAAAAAATGAGGGTGAAAAAATATCTCTTAAAACACAAATTAGGCTTAATCGAATTAAAAAAATACAAGAAAAATTAAGAGCAAGAAAATTATAAATTTTTGTTTTTGATATAATCAATTATTTTTTTTGTCGCGCCTAAATTTTTTGAGAAATATATGTCCGTTGATTCTTTTTCAAACCACTTGTTTAAATTTTTAATATGATTATTAAATGAGCTATATTGGCTTATTGATCTAGCACCGTTTAATCTAATTAGTTCATGAGCCTCATTGAATTTGTGATATTTTGGACCAAATAATACTGGTATCCCATGTGATGATACTTCTAATATATTGTGAATGCCCTTACCAAAGCCACCTCCAATATAAGTAGCTTTAGAATATTTATATATATTTTTCAAAATTCCAATCTTATCAATTAAAAGTATTTTCTTATTTGTTTCCTTATAATATTTTGAATAAAGTTGTACATCTAATTTTGAGGAAATTTCACTTGTATAATCAAGCTCATGTGGAGCAATTATATAATTGTTTTTATTGTTTTCTTTAATATATTTTAAATATATTTTTTCGTCCTCTGGCCAGACACTTGCAAAAATTATTGTTGGCTTATTTTTTGTGAAACTAATTACTTTTTCATCATCAANATCCATTTTATTATTTGCAATAATTGTATCAATTCTTGTGTTACCAACTACAGAAACATTTGTAATTCCATTTGCATTTAATATTTTTTTTGAATTAATTTCTTGAACGAAGAACCATGCAGATTTCATGAGNATTTTTCTGCACCAAGAATNTTTAATTANCATNTNATTNTTTTCGAAAGTGGAAGAGACATGATAAAGTGGTATTTTTTGTTTANTTAATTCGTTCATATAATTAAGCCAGANTTCTGATTTTGTAAAAAATGCAATTTTTGGTTTAACGATATCTATAAAATTTTCTGCATTAGCTTTTGTGTCAACAGGCAGATAAAAAACATAATTAATGTTTTTGTTTTTTTTGTAATTTTTAAATCCAGATGCTGAGAAAAACGTTAGTATAATTTCATATTCCTTAAAAGCTTCTTTGAATTTTTTTATCAATTCTTTAGCTTGTTCGTATTCACCAAGTGAAGCGCAATGAAACCAAGCAATGTTTTTATTTGAATAATTATTCTCTTTAATTTCAGNGAAGATATTTTTTCTTACATCAAAAAATTGTTTTGTTTTTTTGTTAAAAAGCGCATAAATTTTTAAAGCAAATAAAAAAAGATAGATTGTTATGTTATATAATTTTAACATTTAGAAATAATGAAATTCTTCCTCATTTTTGCGATTTACTGGTACTATAATTCCAATATGAATGCCAAATAACTGGTCATTTCTAAATTCATTATTTGGGGGACTAAGATCCGGGAAGTAATATGATCTGCGTTCTTTTGTTAAAGCATATGTATAATCAATTCCAGCAAAAACTTTTAGTCTATTATTTTTCTCAAAATAGACATAGTCAATAACAAAATTAGTGCTAATTCCATTTGTAAGTTGATCATAGCCTTGCTTGTAGTCATTACTTAGCTGAGGGATATATTGATTTTTTGTATCTATTCGTATTCGGTGCTGTAAAAAGCCTAGACCCGCTGAAATATAAACTCCGGTTGGATTTTTTTCATTNAGGTGAATAGCATATCCAGCATATGTTGTTACATTTAATCCTTCCTGAAGGAGTAATATATTTGCAAAAGTTCCATTCCCATCAATGACAAATCCGTTATCTGTACTTATATTATCAAAAATTGTAGAATCTTTTATTTTACCTCCAAAAAAATAGTGACCTTTTATACCATAAAAGATTTTTGTTTTTGTTTTGTTAATTAGATTAATGCCGATAGANGAATTGTTGCCAAATTTTTCTGATAATTTAGCTATGGGAAATTGGTATGAGTAGTCTATTAGAAAACCCTTAAATTCTCTTTGCTGTGCATACGAATAATTATATGCTAGAATAAAAAATAGTATAAAAACTCTAATCATATTTTTTGATCAATTGCTAAAATACATTTTCACGAAGAAAATAACGCGAAAGATGACTTATTAATTGCATATATTTGTTCAAANTCAAATCGCTGTATGTTTAAATGGTTTAAAAAAAGTTCTAAAAATCTACACCCAATAAATTTTTCAGAAGTAGGGGTGGACATACATTCGCACTTAATTCCAGGTATTGATGATGGCGCAAAGAGTTTGGAGGATAGTATATCAATGATTAAAGAGCTTAAAAATTTAGGTTTTTCTAAAATTATTACAACCCCTCATATAATGAGTGATTTGTATAAAAATAGTCCAGAAATAATAAATTCTGGATTGAGTATNCTAAAAGAAAGATTGGCTAAGGAAAAGATTGAAATAGAAATAAGTGCAGCTGCCGAATACTATGTTGACTATGATTTTGAACAACGAATTGGAAAAGAACGCTTTATGACNNTNGATGATAAGCATTTATTAATTGAGTTTTCATTTTTAGAATCTCCAAGAAATATGAACGATATAATATTTAAGCTGCAATTAGAGGGCTATACAGTTGTTTTAGCTCATCCGGCAAGATATCAGTACTTTTCATTGGAGGATTATTCATCTTTAAATAACAGAGGCGTATTATTTCAGCTTAATCTACTTTCTTTGACAGGTTATTATTCCAAACAAGTTCAACAAAATGCAGAACTTCTTATTAATAATAATTTTATTTCGTTTGTTGGAACAGATTGTCACAATATGCACCATGCAAAGCTATATCATAAGTGTCAAACTTTAGAATTGTGGCATAGATTATTAAAAAGTGATTCTTTAAAAAACAAAAATTTATAAAGAAGCACTTGAGGTGACAATTTCTCTATTGATTTTTTTAAAAAGTCCCTGCAAAACTTTCCCTGGACCTACTTCAACAACTTCAGTAACCCCAACTTTTAGCATGTTTTCCATTGACTGTGTCCATTTTACTGCTCCCGTCAGCTGATCAATTAAGTTTTGTTTAATTAATGAAGTATCTGAAAAAGAAAGACCAGAAAAGTTTTGAAAAATAGGACATATTCCCTTACTAAAATTTGTTTCTTTAATTGCATTTTCTAATTCTTTCTTTGCTGTTTGCATGAGAGGAGAATGAAAAGCCCCCCCGACAGCAAGTTTTAANGCTCTTCTTGCGCCAGCTTCAGTTAGTTTATCGCACGCTAATTCAATTCCTTTAAAACTACCAGAAATTACTAGTTGTCCTGGGCAATTATAATTTGCTGGAACAACTACTTCATCAATTTCTTTACAGATATTTTCAACTATAATATTTTCAAGTCCTAAGATTGCTGCCATTGTTGAGGGATTTTCCTCACAAGCTTTTTGCATGGCATTTGCTCTTCTTTGAACTAAAATTAACCCATCTTCAAAAGTCAGAAAGTCAGCAGCAACTAATGCTGAAAATTCACCTAAAGAATGGCCTCCTACAAAATTAGGATTAAATTTTTCTTTAATGGATTTAGCAAGAATAACAGAGTGAAGAAAAATTGCTGGTTGCGTTATTTTTGTTTCTTTTAACGCTTCACTATCAGTGCCAAACATTATATCTGTAATATCAAAATTTAGAATTTTGTTAGCGCGTTGAAACATGTCTTTTGCAAGTTTTGAAGACTCGTAAAGATCTTTACCCATTCCTGCAAATTGAGCTCCTTGTCCTGGAAATACAAATGCTTTCATTTATTTATTAATTAGATTCATAAATTCTGATCTTGTTTTTTCATCTCTTAAAAATAGTCCAGAAAATGCTGAGGATGTAGTTGATGAATGTTGNTTTTCAACNCCTCTCATTTGCATGCATAAGTGTTGTGCTTCAATTACAACAGCAACACCTTTTGGGTTGAGAGTTTCCTGAATACTGTCTTTTATTTGATCAGTCAATCTTTCTTGAACTTGTAATCTTCTAGCAAAAATATCAACAACTCTTGGNATTTTACTTAATCCGACTATNTGCCCGTTTGGTATNTANGCTACATGAGCTTTGCCAAAAAATGGGAGCATATGATGTTCGCACAAAGAATACAATTCAATATCTTTTACCAAAACCATTTGACTATATTGTTCTTTAAACATCGCTTTTTTTAAAATATCTGAAGGATTAAAGTCGTATCCATTTGTTAAAAAGTCGAGTGATTTTGCAACTCTTTCAGGTGTCTTTAACAGCCCTTCTCTGCCTGGGTCTTCTCCAATTTCTTTCAAAACGGATTTAATATTATTTGCTAAATTTTTGTTATACATTTTTTTATAAATGTTTAATTATTCTGTAAATATACTACCTTTTCTTTGGTATTTTTGCAATTCTAATTTTAACAAATCCACGTTTGCCCTTATATCATAATGTTTAAAATTTTTAAAAACTTATTGATCAATTATAAAAATTTAGAACTGCATATTCTTAATGTTATAAAAGCACAGTTTTTTGTTCAGATAGTTGGCGGAGCCTTTTTTTTGATTCTAAATATATATCTTGCTAAAAATTCATTTTCTGATTCTGAAATAGCCAATTTCATTTCTTTTAGATTCTTAGCTGTTATGCTTTTAGCTTTCCCTTTGGGATTTTTTATAAAAGGAAAAATTTTAAAACCTTTTTTAATTATTGGAAGTATCGGAGTGCCAATAATTGCAATTTTAGTTGTTCTNGCTATTAAGACACAACTCAGTAATTTTCTTCCAGCTTTATTTATATTGTGGGGAATTTTATTCAGTAGTTTTCAAGTAAGTGTGCTGCCATACATTATGAGAAATACTTTAAGAGAAAATCAATCTCACGCTATTTCATTAAGTTTTGCTACTAATAGTTTTGGAATGATTTTTAGCGGTTGTTTGATTTTTTTGTTTGGTAATTTAACTAATATTGATGATGGTCAAGTTTTAATTTTAATTTCACTTTTTGGATTTTTTGGACTTAAATATTTATTCAAATTAGATACAGATAATCCAATTTTATCAAAGCCAAGCAATAAGAAATATGCTATCCAAGAATTGGATTGGTTTTTAATTCTTAAAGCAATAATTCCTACANTAATTATTGCAATAGGTGCNGGANTNACTATTCCATTTATTAACTTNTTTTTCTTTCATAATTTTCTAATTGAAGCTTCAGAGTTTGCTTTAATTGGTGCATGTACAAGTTTGCTTGTTGCGATTAGCTCGCTGTTTGTTCCAAAAGTGAAAAGCAAATTTGGTTTCAAAAAAGGAATCACTATTAGTCAAATGATAGCCGTATTTGCTTTGATTGTTTTAGCAACTACTGAATTTTTTAAAGAATTTTGGTTTGCACTACCCATAGCTTTAATGTGCTATTTACTTAGAGCACCTTTAATGAATCTTGCAGCCCCAATGACCTCTGAATTAACTATGAATTATGTTGGAAAAAATAATCAAGAAATGTTAAGTGCAATTATGGCAGCAATTTGGAGTGGTAGTTGGTATTTCAGCTCTCAAATATTTAGATACTTAATAGATTTAGGCTTTGCATATTCAGCAATATTTTATTTAACAGCAGGATTATACACCATCGGGGTATTTAGTTATTATCTTTTAATTTTGTCTTACGAGAAAAATAATATTGAGTGAAAAATAAAATTTAATTTTGTTAAAAAATAATTGAAATGTCAATAGGAAAATGGGTTGGAATCGGAGCAGGTTGGTTTTTTGGTGGGCCAATTGGTGCAATTATTGGTTACTATATTGGTAAAAATTTTTTTACTGGAAAAAATGATAATGAAAAAGCCTATGAAGTATCGCTTTTAATTCTTGCCTCTTTAGTTATAAAGGCTGATGGAAAAGTAAGAAAAGAAGAATTAAATTACGTTAAAGATTTCTTTACGAGAACTTTTGGACAAGTTAAATCAAAGAAATATTATGAAATATTCAATACATTAAATAAGCAATCTTTATCCTCAAAGCTAAGAGCTATTTGTTTGCAATTGACACAATCTATTAATCATGCTTCAAGACTGCAAATAATTCACTTTTTGTTTGGAGTTGCATCAAGTGACAATGAGATTCATCAGACAGAAATAAATGTAATAAATAAGATTGCTACATATTTAAATGTTAGCTCTCAAGATTTTCAATCTATCTCAGCTATGTTTGTCAAGGGAGGTTCAACTATTGATACATATTATAAGATTCTTGAAGTTGATAAAAATTCAAGTACTGATGAAATTAAAAAATCATACAGAAAATTAGTTATGAAGTATCATCCAGATAAATTACAAGGAGTTAGTGAAGACATAGTAAAGTTAGCTAATGAAAAATTTCTCTCAATTCAGCAAGCATATGAAAAAGTCATGCAGCATAGGACTTAGCCTATTTGTTTTATTTTCAAGTTTTTTAATTTCATGTATGAGTAATGAAAAAAAGATTGAAGATTATAAGAAAACAAATGACACAGTGGAAGATACTATTAAGTACAAATCAATAAAGATTCAGACACATTAATTTTCCAAAAACTATTTAAAATATTTTTTTGGAACAAATAGCATGCCAAAGTTAATACAGTGTTCTTTATTTCTGTTTTTGTGATGAATGTGATGCGCTTTTCTAATAGCGATTATATATTTATTCTTTGTTTTGCCAGGAGGGGGAAGTCTTCTGTGTATTATTATTTCATGCACGATAAAATATGCAAGACCATATAAAGCAATTCCAATTGCAATAAAAAAGAGATAATTAAAGTTTTCTGCTCCATAAATAAAACAAAGGATTGATGGGATAGCAAAAATCAAAAAAAAGTAATCATTTTTTTGAAAGGTTTTATCTTTATCAATTTGATGATGATCTCTGTGTAGAGACCATAAAAATCCATGCATAATATATTTGTGNGCAAACCANGCTACAAANTCCATAAAAAAGAAGGTTGCTATTACAATTAATGTATTTATTAATATTACCATTTAAAAGTTTTTAGTGTTTCAATAACTTTATTTCTAAATTTTTGATCATTAATTATATTGATNTTTTGCATTATAAATTTATAATCCTCTTTGATGTTTTTTTTATAATTTAAATACCAAGGAGTATTTTTTTGATTTATGTATCTGAGGAACTTAATTTCAACATTTTTAGGCTCATTTTTTATTGCTTGCTCAATCATATATTTTCCTTTTTCAAAGTAACTGAATTTTTTAAAAACATTATTTGTTTTNGTGCANTAAAGNAATGTATTTGCGCCNNTNTANGCTAACACNAAGTTATTTTCAGAGTTCATGTTTTTAAGCAACAAACTTATAGAATCACAAATATTTTCATCTTTATCAGAAAAAAAGTAAATTTCTCTTATCTTTTCAATGTCATTTCCATAGCTTAGGTAAGAACATAATAATAGGAAAAAAGAAATCAGTTTTTTCATATTATATTTAATAAGCTCTTTAGTTCTACTTTAAGNAAAATTAAAAGTTTAATAAAATCTGGAACTCNTAATCTNTCGGTCATAACTTTATTTGCTGGTGTTTTTTTTATTTTTTTAAAAAGTGAGTAGTAGTATGAGTATGCTAAAAAGACACCTTTTTTTGAAGATTTAGGTAGTTTTTTTATTCCAATAAGAGCAGCTTCAAATTCTTTTTGAATATCATTTTCAATTTTTAATTTTTCATCTTCATTAAAGTTTTCAATTTCTAAATTTGGAAAATACACTCTTTTTAAATGGTGATAATCGGCACTTA
This sequence comes from Flavobacteriales bacterium, assembly GCA_002715885.1. Taxonomy (GTDB): domain Bacteria; phylum Bacteroidota; class Bacteroidia; order Flavobacteriales; family BACL11. The sequence goes on from PBAG01000011.1 coordinate 13,052, forward strand.
TNTCTCTAATAAAATTCACTTTTTGAAAAACGGANCCTAAANTAATNGCATATTCTTTAAGTTCATCNTATAATTTAAAATCATTATTACAAAAAACTCTCAAACACATTAGGCCAACTGCTTCAGCTGATCCTTTTATGTATAATTTATAACTTTTTTCATCGTGTTCTTTTTTATCAAGATCATTTTCCATGCTATTTAAAAAATGCTCTATGTGTTCCCATTCAATGTTAAATTGATTAACCACATTTTGGAAGCTATTAAGTATAGGATTTAAACTAATTTTATTTTTTATTGCTTCTTGGGTTTCGTTTTTGAACTGCTGCAGAAGCTCTTTCTTATTGTAGTCATGAAAACTATCAACTATCTCATCTGCTACTCTAACAAAACCGTAAATAGAGTATATTGGTTTATGAATATTTTTGTCCAAAAGTTTGATGCCAAGAGAAAAGCTTGTGCTATATCTTTTGGTTGTGATTTCACTACATTTTTCGGAAACTTCGTCAAAAATTTTTTTCATTTACTTTTTGTGATAATTTGTTCAGCAACTAATTGACCCGAGATTATTGATGGTGGGACACCAGGTCCAGGAACTGTTAATTGGCCAGTATAATACATGTTTTCAAGCTGTTTATTTACAATTTTGGGTTTAAGATTTGCGGTTTGCATCAAAGTATTTGCAAGGCCATAAGCATTTCCTTTGAAGGCATTATAATCAGTGATAAAATCATTCACACAGTAGCTTTTTTTATATTCAATATGCTCTGTTATTTTTTCACCGCAAAACTTTTCTAATCGTTTCATTACTATCTTAAAATATTCCTCTCGAATTTCTTCAGTATCATTTAAGCCGGCTGCAATTGGCACTAAAATAAAAAGATTTTCTTTGTCTTTTGGAGCAACTTTTGGATCTGTTTTTGCCGGACAGCATGCATAAAAAAGAGGTTTTTTTGGCCATATTGGCTTTTCATAAATATCGTTGCTGTGTTGTTCAATGTCTTCATCAAAAAACAAAGTATGATGATCAAGTTTATTTAATTTTTTTGAGACTCCTAAATAAAAAAGAAGTGATGAGGGGGAAAAGTTTTTTTTGTTCCAATATTCAGTTGAATAATTTCTGTATTTTTTTTCAAGTAATTGATTTTCAACGTGTGCATAGTCTGCACTTGCAATTAAATAGTCTGTTTCTATTTCATCATTTTGTGTGGAAACCGATACTACTTTTTTGTTTTTTATGTTTATTTTTTTGACTTCGCTTCCTGTAACTATATTTACCCCAAGATCTATACAAAGTTTTTCCATGCTTTTTATTACAGCATTAAATCCCCCAATTGGATAAAATGTACCTTGCTTAATTCCAGAGTATGCCATTAAACTATACAGTGCCGGGGTATGTTTTGCAGAAGTACCTAAAAANAGAACAGGAAACTCTAGAATATTGATTAAATATTCATTGCTGAAATATTTTTTTATGTGATTTCTATATGAGGTTAATAACTGAAGTTTATTAATATTTTTGAGTATTTGAGGATTAAATAATTCTCTTATAGAAACTCCTGGGGAATTATACAAAAAATCTAGCCCAATAGAATATTTTTGCTGAGCATCCTCCATAAATTTATTTAACTTATCTGCCCCATTTTCTTCGTATTTGTCAAAAAGGTGACATATCTCGTTCCATGACGAGGGGAGATTTATTTCTTGATCTTTGAAAACTATTTTAAAACCCGGATCCAATTGTTTTAAATCGTAGAGATCTTCAATTTTTAAATTAAATTCATTAAAGAAATTTTCAAATATTTCAGGCATCCAGTACCAGCTTGGCCCCATGTCAAAAGAATAACCCTTTTCATGAAAAATTCTAGCTCTTCCACCAACAGTTTTATTTTTTTCCACTAGTGTTACCTCAAAACCATTTTTNGANAAAAATGCTGCTGAACTTAGTCCAGAGAAACCGCTACCAATAACTAATGCTTTTTTCATGAGCAANCAAAACTACTACTTTATGTTAAAATTTTTACTAAGAGTTATATTTTTTTTTGTTATTTCATATGAGAAGAATATATTTTTGCATAACTTTTAATTATAAAAAGTTATACTAAAATCNCCATATTATAGGTAAAATCCAATATACAGCTGCGGTAAGTATNAAGATAGATATTAAATTCATCCAAAATCCTTTTTTAATCATATCATCAATTTTTAGAATTTTTGACCCAAAAACAACAGCATTTGGTGGAGTTGCTACCGGTAGCATGAACGCACAGGAAGCAGCAACTGTAGCGCCCACAAGTAAGAAAAATGCATTTACCTCAATTGTCTCTGAAAGAGCAACAAGTACCGGTAATAGCATAGCGGTTGTAGCTAAGTTAGATGTAATTTCGGTTAAAAAGTTAACTATAGCTATAAGNATTAATAATAAAAATAAAAGTGGGATTGCATTAAAAAAGTTCATTTGGCTACCTATCCATATTGCAAGTCCACTAGAGTCAAACCCTTTTGCGAGTGCCATGCCTCCTCCAAATAGTAATAAGATTCCCCATGGTAACTTTACTGCATCAGCCCAGCTTAGTAGCTTTTTACTACCTTCTTTGTTAGGCAAAATGAATAAGATTATTGCAGCAAAAATTGCAATAATTGTATCGTCAATTGCAGGTATAAATTGTTTTATTAAAAATGATTGTGTGACCCAGGCTAATGCGGTCAAAATAAAAACTATTAAAACAGACTTTTCTTCATATGAAACTTTGCCTAACTCTTTTAACTGTTTATCAATCTCATTTAAACCGCTTTCAAAATTTTGATCACTGAAATTATAGGCTATTGTTGTAAGGTATTTCCAACAAATAAATAATAGAAAAATACTAATTGGAAGACCAAAAGACATCCACTGTAAAAAATTAATTTCCACATTAAAACTTGTTTTGACCACACCAGCTAATACTAAATTTGGAGGCGTTCCAATTAGAGTTGCCATTCCACCAATTGAAGCACTGTATGCAATTGCAAGCATTAGAGTTTTACCAAAAACTATATTTTCATTCTCAATAGTTTTTGGATTGTCTTTAAGCTGTGAAATAATTGCTAAACCAACAGGTAAAATCATAACAGCTGTAGCTGTATTCGAAATCCACATTGAAAGAAATGCGGTTGCAATCATAAAGCCCAATATTATGTTTGATTTTTTTGTCCCAACAATTTTGATGATGTTTAAGGCAATTCTTTTATGTAACTTCCATTTTTCTATGGCAATTGCCAAAATAAATCCTCCAATAAATAAAAACACAAATTTGTGACCGTATGATGCTGTTGTTAGCTTCAATTCTAAACCTCCAGAAAGTGGAAATAAAATGATAGGTAAAAGGGAAGTTACATAGATAGGTATAGCTTCTGTCATCCACCAAATTGCAATCCAAAGAGTTGAGGCTAAAATTGCTATTCCCTCGCTTGAAAGGTTTTTAGGCTCATAAAAAAAATTAATAAGAACAAAAACAATTGGCCCTAAAAATAATCCTATATTTTTTTTTGTAATCATTGATAAAGAAGGTCAATAGCAAAGTTAGAAACAGGTGTTAGACTATGAGCGGCNTTNGGAACAATAAATTTTTGCCAATTAAAATTTAAATTTTCTTCTATTGCTAAATTGTTTGCATTTGCAAAAAAGTAATCCGCTCTGTCCAAACGATTATCCCCTTGATCATCAACAATTGAATTTCTTCTAAGGTTTGGATCATCAGGATCATTATCATTTTCACCAACTAAAATTATTAATTCCTTAGCAAATATAGTGGCAAGATTTATGCTGTCAAATGGACTTTCTTTTAANCCGTAAGGAAAATCTAAACTTAAATCAATTGTAGTATACCAGCCCGATGACATTGCTACAGTTTTNTTACAGTAAGTAGAGTTGTTAAAAATAAATGTTCTATGAGCTAGTTGGCCACCGGCTGAAAATCCAATTAGATGGTAACTGTTGGAGTAATTTGTAATTAAACTTTTAATATAAACAAAAAGTGGGTCAAGAACTGCAAATGTCCACTCATCNTTGGGATTAAGTGTTGAGGTTGAAGGATTATCCCCATCAACAAAAATATTTGCAAGGTTATATCCGTCTCCACCCGTAAAGTAATTATCATTGAATTCTGGCACGATGACAATGAACTTATGTTGATTAGCTTTAGAAATTAAAGAATTTCGGTGATTAAATCCGTTTCTGTTCATGCCATGTAAGGAAAAAAGAATGGGTGAGTTGGGGTTTGCATCTTCAGGGATAAAGTAGAAGACTTCGATTGGTTTATTTTCAAATGGCAAATATTCCGTAAATGTGAAGGAGTTCGCCCCAACTTGAAGTGATAAATTATTGGGTTTAACTAATTCTTCATTGTTATCACATGCTAACATTATTGAGAATGCAAAAAATATTAGAAATATTTTTTTCAAATTTTTTCTTGCTAAAATATATAATTTATACATAAAGTTAGTGTGAATAAGAAGCGATAATTTTTTATGTAAAACTTTAAAAAAATATGAGATTTTATTTTAAATTAGGTGTTTTATAAAACAACATAATTATGACATTAAAAAAAATAATTTTTACATCACTTTTATTTTTATTATCTACATTTTTATTACTAGCACAATCCAATAGTTTAGTGCTAACTGGTATAATGGACTTTACTGTTCCATCAGGTGGTAGTAATGGAAAAGCAATTCATGTTACAGCATCTGATACAATATCAGATTTGAGTCTATACGGAATAGGAGTTGCCAACAATGGAGGTGGTACCGATGGTCAAGAATATACATTTGATCCAATTTCTGTTCTTCCAGGGGAACATATTTTAGTTGCTAGGTCCATACCTTCAATGACCTCTTACTTTGATACGTGTATTTCTGAATTTGATCACGTCTTACAAGCGACTAGCTCAATTTCTCAAAATGGTGACGATGCAATAGAACTTTTTTTTAATGGTAATGTAATTGAAACTTTTGGAGATCCCAGCGTGGACGGTACTGGAGAATGTTGGGAGTATACGGACTCATGGGCGTACAAATCTTCAGGAGATACTAACTGTTTAGGTGGCAATTGGATTTTTGGAGGTGTTGATTGTACTGATGGTTCAACAACATCATATTCATCCAATTGTCCTTATCCATTATGCCCTTTACCTCCAACTTCAGGATGTACTGATCCATTTGCACTAAACTATGATCCCACAGCAACTTTTAATGATGGGTCATGTTTATATTCTGGCTGTTTAGATCCAACTGCATTAAACTATTGTTCATCATGTAATGTTAGTGACAGTCTTTCTTGTATTTATCCTGCTTGTAATCTTGTTGGACTGATGGAAGACTTTGAGTCCAATAATTTAAATACCAATGGTTGGATAACATATGCTGGTAGTGAAGCTAATGCCGTTTTAAATACAGCTAATGCAATTTCAGGAAGTGTTAGTCTGCAATTTTCAGGAGGAACAGCGAATTGGAGTAATTGGTCTGATCCATATTCTGAAAACGGTGCTTTTTCAAACTCTACTCATGTTTCTTCCTCTATTGTTTGTTTAGATCTTTCAAGTGCAGGCACAGCCGTAAACTTAAATGTTTTAGTTTATCCTTCTGGAAATAGTACAACTTATCCATTTAGTTGGTACAGGTTAAAAGTTAATGATACTGTTATTTCAGATGTTTATGGTAACACTGCATATACCAGACAGTACTCTAGTTCAACAAATTTATCTGGAAATGCAGGAATTATATCTTCACCAACCACCTTAATTTATGATTTGTCATCATATTCAGGAGATTCGAGTGTTAGTATCAGCGTCGAAAGTTCTTGTAAATGGTCTGACGATATTGTTCTGATCGATGATTTTAATGTATTTAATGTTAACCCTTGTTCTTATTTTACTTTAAATTCTACAATATTAAACCCATCATGTTTTCAGAGTAGTGATGGTTCTGCAGTAATTTCTGCAAGTAATGATACTCTTTACTCTGACACATATAATTTCCTTTGGTCAAATGGTCAAATTGGTGATACAGCTATTAATTTATCTGCTGGAACATATACTTGTGTGGTCAGTGGAAATACTTTTGGGTGTGTGGATTCAATAGATGTTTTAGTAGTTGATCCAGCTCCAATNTCTGTTTCTAGCGTAATTGTTGATGCATCAAGTATTACTAGTACTGATGGTTCAGTTGATTTGTCAGTTTCTGGGGGAACACCTTGTTTNCCAGATAGTTCNTATTCNTTTTTATGGTCAACTGGAGATACAACAGAAGATGTTTCAGGACTAATGACAGGACCTGTAAGTTGTGTCATCACTGATTGTAATGGATGTGTTTACTCTTGGAACGGATTTGTATACATTGGTGTAGTATCAGGTTGTACAGACCCGCTAGCGTATAACTTTAATCCAAATGCCAACACTGATGATAGGTCATGCGTTTATGCTGGATGTCTAGATTCATTAGCACTCAATTATGATTCACTTGCAACTATTGATGATAGTTCATGTGTTTATCCCCCTGCTCTTTCTCTTCAGGGTATAATTGACTTCACGGTTCCATCAGGCGGTAGTAATGGAAAAGCCATTCATTTGTATGCAACAGATTCTATTTCTGATTTAAGTATTTATGGAATTGGTGTAGCAAATAATGGAGGAGGAACAGATGGAGAGGAATATACTTTCCCATCTGTTGCAGTTGCCGCAGGTGATCACATCCTACTAGCCAGATCACCATCAGACATGTCCACTTATTTTGATGTATGTTATGTTGAGTTTGATCATGTCTTAACAGCCACTAGCTCTATATCTCAAAATGGTGATGATGCTATTGAACTATTTATGTCAGGCTCTGTTGTAGAAACTTTTGGAGATATTAACGTGGATGGAACAGGGGAGCCTTGGGAGTATTTAGATTCTTGGGCATATAAGATTAACTCTGGAACACTCGGCTCTTTTGATATAACTAATTGGAGTTTTGGAGGAGTGAATTGTACAGATGGATCGACCACAACATTCAATTCATCTTGTCCGTATCCACTGTGTCCACCACCATCAAGCCCTGGTTGCATAGATTCTACTGCTTTGAACTATGATCCACTTGCAACTGTGGATGATGGGTCGTGTATTTATCCAGTTTATGGGTGTACAGATTCAACTGCAACCAACTACAATTTTTCTGCAAATGTAGATGATGGTTCGTGTTTTTACTTTACAGTTGATTTATCTCTGCAAGGTATAATAGACTTCACGGTCCCATCTGGTGGCGTATCAGGCAAGGCAATTCATTTGACTGCCACTGGCAATATTTCTGATTTAAGTACTTATGCACTTGGTGTTGCAAATAATGGAGGAGGAACAGACAGTGTGGAGTATGTTTTCCCAGTTATTTCTGTTGATGCTGGCGATCAAATATTAGTAGTTAGAG
>PBAG01000012.1 GCA_002715885.1 Flavobacteriales bacterium
ATTTTATCTTTTGAATAATAATCTAAATCACCTGTAATAATTAATTTTCTTGCTGTGTATGATTTAGAAGTTGGTAAAATATTACATTCTGAATCTAAATAAAATGATGAATTTTTATTAAAAATTCTCAAGATTGGAGATTTTTCCTCTAATTTAATATCAATATCTCCATTATGATTTAAATAAACTATAGCATCTTTAATTTGTGGAATTTCTTTAATATTTTTTTCTATCGATGAAATATTTAGATCATTTTCAAAATTTTCTGTAATTTGAATTATCTGCTTTTTTGAAACAAATTTTTCAGATGATTTTTCAAGCTCTATTAAGTTTACTTTTCTTTCAATTTTAATCTTATTATTAAAAGTAAAAGATAAAAGCAAGCACAATAAACTACACGAAAAAATTAATTTCAAAATATTTAAAAAAATCTTCATGAACTTAAAGTATTAATTATTGGCTTTACTAAATCGCTTATATCACCCGCTCCTAAAGTTAAAACAAGATCATTTTTGTTTTCTCTTAAGTAACTAATCACTTCTTCTTTTTTTAAAATCGATTTTGATCTGTTAGAGCATAAATCAAGCAACATTTTTGAATCCACACCATTAATTGGCTCTTCTCTAGCGGGAAAAATATCTAGTAGAATTAATTCGTCCGAAATTGATAAAGATTCGGCAAATTCATTTGCAAAATCTTTTGTTCTTGAATATAAATGAGGTTGAAAAATTACTTTTAATTTTCTATTTGGAAATGATTTTAAAACCCCAGCAATTGTTGATTTTATTTCTTCTGGGTGATGAGCATAGTCATCAACGTACACAATATTTTTATTTGATATATGAATATCAAATCGACGTTTAATTCCTTTAAAACTTGCAAGTGAAATAAATATTCTTTCATGACTAATTTCTAACAAAGTACTAACTGAGATAGCTGCTAATGCATTACTTACATTATGTTCGCCAAGCATTGGTAAAACAATCGAATTTGCAATATGGCTTTCCTTTTTTAATGTATAATTAAAATGATATGAGTTATTTTCTATATTTAAGCCAGAAAAATAATAATCTGATGAAGTCGACGAAGAATACGTTAAGCATTTTATATTTTTAGGTTTTTCAAAATACTCAGAGATACTTTCTTCAATAATTAAATATCCATTGTCTTTTATTTGAAATATAAATTGCTGAAAAGCTTCCACAAAATCTTTGTGGTTTTTATAAATATCCAAATGATCTGCATCAATAGATGTGATTACTGCAATATCAGGCTTAAGAGTTAAAAATGATTTATCATACTCATCAGCCTCAACTATCATGTAATTACTNGTNTGTGATAACAAAAAGTTAGAATCATAATTTTTACTTATACCTCCAATAAAAGCGGTACAATCAATTTTGGAACTTTTTAATATATGTGAAAGCAAAGCAGAAGTTGTTGTTTTTCCGTGCGTTCCAGCAANAGCTATTGTATAATAAAAACTACTTATAGCTCCTAAAACAAAAGCTCTTTTTCTAATATTAAAATTATTCTTTTTAAAAAAAGAAAAAATCTTATTGTTAGAAATTGCTGAGCTGTAAATAATTAACTTATTGTCTTGATTTATATTGAAATCTGATGGGATGGTGTCTATACTGTCAACATAACTAATTTTAATTCCTTTTTCTTCAAGCTCAGAAGTAATTGATGATTTTACTTTATCATATCCATATACTTTTTTGTTTTGAGATAGAAAAAAACACGCAAGTGCACTCATCCCAATGCCACCAATGCCAATTAGATAAATATGTTCCAAAGATTTAATATTCATTTGTTATTAAATTTAATGCATGGTCAGCGATTATGTCAGAAGCATTTTTGTATTCCAATTTCTTTATATTTTGACCTAGTTCATTCATTAAAAATGAATTGTTCTTTAGATCAATAATCTCATCTACAAGTTTATTATTTGCATCTGAGTCTTGAACAAGTAGCGCTGCATTTTTATTAACTAGCGATTGTGCATTTTTGTATTGATGATTTTCAGCAACGTTTGGAGAGGGAATTAGTATTGTAGGCTTTCCTATAACGCATAGTTCAGAGATTGCAATTGCGCCTGCTCTTGAAACAATAATATCTGCCGCTTCATATGCTAATTCTATTTTTTTAATGAACTGATGAGATGTAATTCCTTGAGTATTTATTTCGTTAATTTTTTTATTTGCTCTCTGAGAAAATCCAGTTCCTGTTTGCCATATCACATTTAAATTGTTTTCCTTTAATTTTTTCAAACCGATTTCAATAGTCTCATTAATAGATAGAGCTCCTAAACTTCCGCCGATAATAAGAACTGTTTTATTCTCAGACTTTAAATTAAATAAGCTCTTAATTTCTTTTTCATCTCTATTTATATCAATTATATTTTTTCTAATTGGGTTTCCTGCTAAAATGATTTTTTCTTTTGTAAAAAAACGTTGCATATTTTCATATGCAACACAAATTAAATCAACATATTTTGAAAGAATTTTATTTGTAATTCCAGCATATGAATTCTGTTCTTGTATCAGAGTTGGAACTCCAAATTTAGCTGCAACATACAAAATTGGTCCACTTGCAAATCCTCCAGTTCCTATAACTAAATCTGGCTTATAACTAATTATTAAAAAGATNGATTTTATCAAACTAAAAANTAATTTAANCGGAAAAAATAAATTTCTAATAATTTCTCCTCTATGAAAACCACTTATCCAAAGACCAACAATTTTAAATCCTTCATTTGGAACTTTTTCCATTTCCATTTTATCACTAGCACCTACAAATAGAAAGTCAACATTTTTACTTTTTTGCGCAATTGATTTTGCAATTGCAATCGCAGGAAAGATATGACCTCCCGAACCTCCACCTGATATTATTATTTTAAGCTGTCTCATATTCTCTATCNGTTGTATCATTACTTACACTTAAAATTATACCAACTGTAATACATGTAAATAAAATTGATGTACCACCCATACTAATCAAGGGTAATGTTTGTCCAGTTACTGGCAAAACTCCNACTGAAACAAGCATATTTATAAATGCTTGAAAAACTAAACTAAACATTAAACCCACACATAGAAGTCCTCCAAAAACACTCGTAATTTTTGATGCAATCCTTAATGATCTATAGAATAAAATCAAATACAATAAAATTGGTAATAAAGCACCTACAACAAGACCATATTCTTCAACCATAATAGCAAAAATAAAATCAGATGATGAATAAGGCAGAAGGTTTCTTTGTGTGCTTTTTCCTGGCCCCTTACCTGAAAAGCCTCCATTATAAATAGCAACTAAAGCTTGCTGCTGTTGATAATCTTGATTTAATTCTTGTTTTTTTTCATCATTAAAATAACTATCAATCCTGCTTACCCATGTTGATGATCTAGGCATAAATTGATTAACAAATTCAGGATTTGTTTTAGCAACAATATAAATCAAGGATGCTNCNAATACACCAACTCCAACAATTGTACTCAAATACTTNATTTTAACTTTTGCNACATACATTAAGACTAATCCATTTAAAAAAATTAAAGCAGAAGTAGAAAAATTGTTTGGCAGAATCAAAGCACAAATAACAAACAATGGAAATATTACATAGAATAAAAGATATTTGAAATTTTTGATCTCAAATCTGTATTTACTTAACTGTCTTGCCATAAATAGCAAAATAGATAATTTAGCAATGTCTGAGGGTTGAAACTGAAATCCAGCAATAGATAACCATCTTGAAGCACCATTTACGGTAACTCCCATAATAAAAACTAATATTAATAAAACAATACTTATAAAAAAACCAAGNACTCCTATTTTTGCAAAATATTTAAATTTTATCTTGTGTACTTGGTACAAAAAAAACAAACCAATAAATAATTTAATTAAGTGATTAAATAAAAAATTCCATCCCGCAGTACTATAAACTAGCAATACAGAGAAGATAGATAAAGCAAAAACAACTGCCCATATTACCTTATCACCTCGAAGATGAATATTTTTTAAAAATTTTGTCATCTATAATGATCTAACCATTTTTTTAAATTCGCTTCCTCTATGCTCATAATTTTCAAATAAATCAAAGCTTGCACAAGCTGGAGAAAGTAAGACAGCATCACCTGAGCTGGCAATATTGTATGATTTTTTTACTGCCTCGCTCATGTCTTTTGCATCTTCAATTAAATCAACTACATTTTTAAATGATGCTTTAATTTTTTTGTTATTTGGTCCGAGACAAATTATTGCTTTAATTTTTTTCTCCTTTGCAACCTTAATAAGCTCTGTATAATCATTGCCCTTATCAACACCTCCTAANATCCAAACAAATGATTTGTTCATACTTTCTATAGCATACCATGCTGCATTAACATTTGTTGCTTTTGAATCATTTATAAAATCTATNCCATGAACAGTTATAACATATTCAAGTCTATGTTCAATATTTTCAAAATCTATTAAAGATTTTCTAATTACATCATCTGAAACTTCAAATACTCTTGCCGCCATTGCTGCTGCCATAGAATTGAAAATATTATGTGTCCCATTTAATGCTAATTTTTCTATTGTCATTGCTTTATTGTTTAAGTTAATATTTATTTTATTGTTTTTGTAATACCCTCCCTCGTCAAAAGTTTTGTTTGCTATTGATATTGGGATTTTTTTAGCTTGAGTTTGTAAATCACTAAAACTTGTATCATCATTATTGTAGATCAAAAAATCATTTGTAGTTTGATTTAATGTTATATTTAATTTGGATTTCAAATAATTTTCAAAATCATTATTATATCTATCCAGATGATCAGGTGTAATGTTTAAGAGTATAGAAATGTAAGGNGAGAATTCAACTATATTATCTAGTTGAAAACTACTTACTTCAAGTACCACTACGTCATAATCTTTTTTCGAAATTGCATGTGAAAAGCTATTACCAATATTACCAGCAACACAAACATTCAAACCTGCATCTTTTAAAATTTTATAAGTAATTAATGATGTAGTTGTTTTTCCATTAGTTCCAGTAATTGCTATAATTTTTGCCTTAGTAAATCTGTATGCAAAATCTATCTCAGAAATAAGATTTAAATCAANCTTATTTATTTTTTTAATTAATTCACTTTCATTTGGAATTCCTGGGCTTTTAATAATTAAATTNGAGTTTAATATTTTTTCAAAGGAATGCCCCCCCTCCTCAAAATCAATTCTATTTTCAATTAAAACTTTTCTGTAATTGGTTTTAATTATATTATTATCNGAAACAAAAACNTTATATGAATTTTTCTTAGCTAAAATAGCAGCTCCTATTCCGCTCTCTCCTGCCCCAATGATAGAAATAGATTTATTCAATTATCTCAATTTTAATGTTACTACTGTTAATATCGCTAGCATTACTGCAACTATCCAAAATCTTGTTACTATTTTACTTTCATGAATTCCCTTTTTTTGAAAATGGTGGTGGATAGGTGCCATNCTGAAAATTCGTTTTCCTTCACCAAACTTTTTTCTTGTATATTTAAAATAACTTACTTGAATAAGAACAGATAAATTCTCAATCAAGAAAACCCCACAAAGAATAGGAATTAAAAGTTCCTTTCTTATTAAAATTGCAACAACAGCAATAATTCCCCCAAGTGAAAGACTTCCAGTGTCTCCCATAAAAACTTGAGCAGGAAAAGAATTATACCACATAAATCCAACACAAGCACCAACAAAAGCAGACATGTATATAACTAATTCTCCACTATCTGGGATATACATAATATTTAAATAATCAGCAGCTATAATATTTCCTGATACATAGCAAAATAGAACTAAGGCAGCTCCGTTTATTGCAGATGTACCTGTGGCTAGGCCATCCAGTCCATCTGTCATATTTGCTCCATTTGATACAGCTGTAATGACAAAAATTACGATNACTATAAAAATGAGCCAGGAATATTTTGCCATTCCTTCTCCCATCCAAGAAGTTAAATTGTGATAATTAAATTCATTATTTTTTAAAAATGGGATAGTTGTTTTAGATGATTTTTCTGCAGTAGATGAAAATTCATAAACTCCCTCAACTTCAGTTGGAACATTTTTTTCTTTAATGACAATATCTGAATGAAAAACCATTATAAGTCCAACTATTAATCCTAAGCCTACCTGACCTAATATTTTAAATTTGCCAGCCAATCCTTTTTTATCTTTTTTGAAGACTTTTATATAATCATCAATAAAACCGATCATACCTAGCCAAACAGTTGAGATTAACATTACCTGTATATATATATTTTCAAGCTTAGCAAATAGAACAGTAGGAATGATTATAGCAGAGAGTATTATTAAACCACCCATTGTAGGAGTTCCAGATTTTTTATCTTCACCTTTTAAGCCTAGTTTTCTTACCTCCTCTCCTATTTGATAGCCTTTAATAATCTTTATAATACGTCCTCCAAAGACAAGTGATACAATTAAAGATGTGATTATGGCAAGAGCTGCTCTGAAGGAAATATAATAGAATACTCCTGCTCCCGGAACATTATAATTGTTTTCTAAAAATTCAAAAATGTAATATAGCATTACTTTATATTTGGTTAATTAGTTCTAAAATTTTCTCTTTATCATCAAAGGGTTTTTTCTNTCCATTAATTTCTTGAAACTTTTCATGCCCTTTTCCTGCTACCAGAATTATATCAAAGCTCTGTGCAATTGAAAAAGCAGTTTTTATTGCTTGCTCTCTGTCGTTAATCACAATCGTTTTAGAATGATTCTGTTTACTAAGATTAAATANCATATCAGANATGATATCATCAATTTTTTCTCCTCTTGGATTATCNGATGTTAAAATCACTTGTGAGCTATGATCACATGCAACTTTTGTCATTAATGGTCTTTTAAGCTTATCTCTTTCTCCACCACATCCAAATACAGTAATTAATCGNTGATTTTTTTTCTTAATCGAATTAATCGTNGANAGTACATTAAGTAAGGCNTCTTCAGTATGAGCATAATCCAGGATGAACGAAATATTTTTATCATTTCTAAAAGTTTCGAAACGACCTTCTGCTGGAGAAAGTAAGCTCATATTTCTTAAAACAGCATTGACATCTTGTTCTAATAAATTGGCAACAGAATAAGTTGCCAATAAATTGTATGCATTAAACTTTCCGATCAATTTAACCCAAAGACTCTGACCGTCAATATCAAGCAACATGCCCTCTAANTCACTTTCAATAATTTTACATTTAAAGTCAGAAAAAGATTTTAATGAAAATGTTTTCTTTAATGCTTCAGTATTTTGTAAAACAAAATTTGATCTTTTGTCATCTTTATTGACAAGCGCAATTGATTTGTTATTTAAATCATCAAAAAATGTTTTTTTAGCATTTAAATAATTTGCAAAATTTTCGTGATAATCTAAATGATCATGTGTAATATTTGTAAAAACAGCAACATCAAAATCTAAACCAAAAACCCTTTTCTGATCAACAGCATGTGAACTTACTTCCATAAAACAGTAAGAGCAACCTTTATTTACCATTTCTCTTAATAGAAAATTCAACTGTTTAGGATTTGGGGTTGTATGTGTACTTTTTATTTTTTGGTCAACAATTATATTTTCTACAGTTGATATTAAACCACATTTGTAACCTAAATTTGAAAATAACTGATACAATAAGCTAACAACAGATGTTTTACCATTTGTTCCAGTAACTCCAATTAACTTAAGCTTTGTTGATGGATTATGGAAAAAGTTTCTTGATACTATTGCCAATGCAGCTCTCAGATTGGATGTCCTTACATAGGTAACATTATCGTCAATAAGTTTTGGAATTTTATTACAAACTATTACTGAAGCTCCNTTGTCAATGGCATTACCTATATATTTATTTCCATCCAAATTTGTNCCAGAAATTGCGAGAAATAAGTCGTTATTTTTAATTTCTCTTGAATCAAATTGAAAGTCATTAATATTGCGTTCGATTGAACCAATTAGCTCATTTATTTTTACTCCTTTTAATAAATTCTCTAATTTCATAGTGATGCGTGCAATTTTATTTCCTCATCAGTTTCAATTTTCTTACCCTTTTTTATTGATTGATTAGTTATATGACCAAAGCCTGAAAAACTCACTTTTAGTCCTGCATTTTCTAGAAGATAAATAGCATCCATTAAATTCATACCATATAGATTTGGCATAATTCCATTTTCAAAATCTTTATCAATATTTCTTGTATTAAGTTTTAATTTATTTCTTGAATATTCCTGAGTCATCCACTCTGATGATGTGGAACTGTACGTGAGATTGAGATAATCCAAAATTGTTTCTGTCTCTTCAGTTTTTCCTTGTGAGATATATGGGAAGTCTTTTACATAATCATCAATTGAAATTTGTTCATGAATTGAAATATCTGAAGCGTAAATCTTATCTGATATTTCTTTGAAAACTGGTGCTGCAACGTCAGAGCCATAAAATCCATTTTCTTTGGGGTTATGAACTACTACAATACAAGAATATTTAGGTTTATTAGCTGGAAAAAAACCAACAAAAGATGCTCGATATCTTTTAGTTTCTAATTCAGTACTTTTTCCATAGGCAATAAGTGATGTGCCAGTTTTTCCTGCAATTTTATATTCGCTGCTTTTTATGTTTTTTGCAGTACCCTTTTCAACGACATCTATTAAATATGGAACTATTTCATTAATTGAGGATTTTGAACATATTGCAGGATTAATTATTTCTTTTGACTGTTTTGTAACTATTTTACCATCTTTTAAAATTTGAGATGTAAAAAGAGGTTTAACCATTACTCCTTCATTTGCAATAGCATTATAAAAAGTTAGCATATGTATAGGTGAAATTCGTAATGAATAACCTATTGACATCCATGGCAATGTAACTCCAGACCACCCATCTTTTCCTGGTTGTTTGATTAATAAATTATTTGGATATGGTAACTCCAGATCGATAGGAGTACATAAACCCATTTTATAAATTCTGTCTATGAAAGATTGGGGCTTATCCTTATAAGAACTGTTTATTGTTTTTGAAATTCCAACATTTGATGAATTTACAAGAGCTTCTCCAATAGTAATTTTCCCATAGCCACCTTTTCTGGAATCTTTCATGACTTTATCATAAAACTGATAAGTGCCATTTTCTGTGTCAACAGAATCTGAAAGTGAGTAAAAACCATCCTCTAAACCAGCTAAAACTGATGCAAGCTTGAAAGTTGATCCNGGCTCTGAATGTTCAGCTATNGCATGNTTATAATATTCATCAAAATCACCGTTTTCATNTTTTAAATTTGCAATAGCTTTTATATGNCCTGATTCAACCTCCATTAAAACAACNGTNCCCCANTCNGCATCNTGAAACTTNAANGATTTTTTTAAAGCTTTCTGAGCAACATCTTGTATATCAATATTAATAGTTGAAACAATATCACTNCCTGCTTTNGGCATAGAATTTAAATCTGAATCCTCATTTCTCCAAAANTTTTTNGCNACTCTTTGCTTTAATTGTTGACCATCAGTNCCTGTNAGTGTTTGATTATATGCTCTTTCGAGCCCAATTGGATTNGCCTCCCTAAGCAAACCAATTGTTCTTTTAGCTAATAAGCCGAAAGGATTTTCTCTGTTTANTCTNTCCTCAATAATTAAACCTCCTTTATATTTTCCAAGCTTCAAAATAGGGAAACCCTTCATTGCGTTGAGCTCNTTATGAGTAACTTTACTTTGAAGCTTTACNTATTTGTTTTTTTCTTTTAATCTTGATGATCTCAAATATTTTTCATAATCTGATGCTGATCTATCTCCAAATAGTTGCGCTAATGAAATAGATAGATTATTTATTTGCGAACTAAAAATTTTATCGTCCACAACACTTAGGTCCATGTGAACATTGTATAGTGGCATTGAAATAGCAAGTAAAGAACCATCATCAGAAAAAATATTTCCTCTTGACGCTTTTATTTTAAATAACTTAGGAAGATTAACAGANGTGATTTCTTGATCNATTTTTTGAATAATCAATATTTTAGAAACAACAACAATTGCAATAAAACATATAAAAACATANAATGATACTATTCTAGTATTTATGCTATTTTTCATNTGTTTCAATTATGTATGCTGGTTTCATTGAGGTNTTTAAGCCTTCATCTTTTACCATTTCTTCAATTTTCGATCTTTTGTNCANACTCATTAATTGAGATTTAGTNGTTATGTAAGTTAAGCGCAAATCAGCAACCTCTTTTTCTAGACTTATTGCTCTTTTCTGNANCNTTTCTGCATTAAATGATACTCTTATATTNATCATCAATAGGACTACTGTGAGAAGTAAAAGTGGGAGATATTTTGTATTATGTTTTTTTGAAAAAAAATCACCTTTTAAAATTGAAAGAAAAGATATCTTGTGATTTTTCTTTTTCATTTTATATTTTTTCTGCTATTCTTAATTTTGCACTTCTTGCTCTAGAATTTNCNATNTTTTCTNAACCGTCAGGANNAATAACTTTTTTATTNACTGGGTTAAANACTAGTTTNTTATTACCAAAAAAATCATTTTCACTTTNNCCNTCTANATTNCCTTTTGTNATTAAATTTTTTACTAGNTTNTCTTCTAAAGAATGATAAGAAATAACTACTAACCTTCCCTTTCTATTAAGTAAATCAATTACATCTTTTAGTAAATCTTTGAGAGCATTTATTTCATCATTAACTTCAATCCTAATTGCTTGAAAAAATTTTGATAAAAACTTATTCTCAATTTTTTTTGGNTAAAAATTTTGTAAGATTTTTTTAAGCTGTTTNGTNNTAGATATNTTTTCGTCNCTTCTTGCTTTTATAATTTTNTGNGCTATNTTTTTAGNATTATTTAAATCTCCGTATTNATANAGAACTCGAGNAATTTCNTTTTCTGAATAAGTATTAAGAATTTTCACAGCATCAAGATCTGCATCTTTATTCATCCTCATNTCNATCTTGCTTTCAAGNCTATGAGCAAAACCTCNTTCAGCAACATCNATCTGAAAAGAAGAAATNCCCAAGTCAGCAATTAACCCATCTATTTTCTCTACTCCCTCTANCCTTAAAAAGTTTTTNATGAATCTNAAGTTTCCCCTTATTAACTTAAAATTTTTNTNGATAATTTTATTTTGAATAGCATCAGCGTCTTGATCAAACGCATATAGAAATCCCTGTTTTAATCTTTTNANAATTTCTTTTGAATGTCCCCCGCCACCAAAAGTNACATCAACATATATTCCATTTGGCTTAATTTTTAAACCCTCGATACTTTCATTTAATAGTACTGGTTTATGGTATATCATTAAAATTTTTATTTCCCATTACTTCTTCAGCCAAGTCACCAAATTTTTTCAAAGACTTAGAAACAGATTTTTCATACTCTTTTTTATCCCACACCTCAACTATATTTACAGATGAGGAAAGCACAATTTGCTTTTCCAAACCAGCAAAATGAATTAGATCTTTTGGAATAAGTATTCTCGANGATGAGTCGGGGTGAACTATTTTTAAGCCTGACATATANGACCNTATAAAATCATTATTTTTTTTCACAAATCGATTTAANTGATTGACCTGATCAATTATTTTTCTCCATTCCGACATGGGATGTATTTCCAAACATTTATTAAAAACACTTCTTTTTACTACAAATCCATCTTTTAAAACAGTTTTAATCTGCTTCTTTAGAGGAGATGGCAACATAATCCTTCCTTTTGAATCAGCTTTACATTCATATGTGCCTAGAATATTTATCATAAGTGTAAATATAAGAAATTACCCCACAATTTACCACAATATACCACTTTGTTGAAAACTTTTGACACATATGTTTACTTTCATCATTTTAGAGAAGGAAATTGGTGACATATAGTCTTAATTTTAATTTTCGTTAATTTGTATATCTGAAAAAATCAATTATGATTAAATCGTCTGGAGAATTTTCATATCTGGAAGTTGGAGAGGGTAAGCCAATAATCCTATTGCATGGATTAATGGGAGGTATTGAAAATTTTGGGGAAATGGTTGATTTCATCTCTCATGAATACAAAGTATATGGATTAGATTTAAAATTATTCGAAACACCATATTTAAAATGTTCAGTAAAAAATAAAGCGGAGTATCTTTTAAAGTTTATGGACCATCTTAAAATTGAAAAAGCATCACTTCTAGGTAATTCTATGGGCGGTCACATAGGATTAGTTTTTACAAAACTTTACCCAAAAAAAGTAGACTCATTAATATTAACTGGAAGTTCTGGTCTATATGAAAGTGCATTTGGTAGTTCTTTTCCAAGACGAGGTGATTATGATTACATTAAAACAAAAACTGAAGAAGTTTTCTATGATCCAAAAGTTGCAACAAAAGACTTAGTTGACAGGGTATTTAAAATCACTAATAAAAGAGACACAATTATCAGACTTCTAGCTTTTGCCAAATCTGCAATAAGACATAACATGGCCGAAGATTTACCAAAAATGAAACTACCGGCCTGCTTGATATGGGGAAAATTTGATAAAGTAACACCACCACATGTAGCTGAAGAGTTTAACTCACTATTACCTAACTCTAGCCTTTTTTGGGTAGATAAATGCGGTCATGCACCAATGTGGGAGCACCCAAAAGAATTTAGTGAAATCGTTCTTAAGTGGCTAAACACTAATATTTAAAATGAAAATCAAACAAGCATCTTTTGTTATTAGTAATACTGATTACAAAAAATGCCCTGATGACAGTAAAAATGAATATGCTTTTATTGGCAGATCCAATGTTGGAAAGTCTAGCTTAATAAATGCACTAACAAATAATAAGTCACTAGCAAAAACATCAAGTAAACCTGGAAAAACACAATTAATAAATCATTTTCTGATAAACAATGAATGGTATATGGTAGATCTACCAGGATATGGGTACGCCAAAACATCAAAAAAAAATAGAGCTATTTTTCATAAAATGATAAGTGATTATTTAATAAATAGAGAAAATATGAACTGCTTGTTTGTGCTAATTGACTGTAGACATAAATTTCAAAGTATTGATAAAGATTTTATCCATTGGCTGGGTGAAAAGTTGATACCATTTTCTGTCATCTTCACCAAAGCCGATAAGCTAAGTAAAAGTAATTTATCAAATAATATCAAATCATTTAAAAATGAAATGCTAGAAAGTTGGAGTGAGTTGCCAAAAATGTTTTCATGCTCNGCTATCAAAAAAGAGGGCACCGAAGAAATTTTAAATTATATTGAANAAATAAACAATAAATAAATTAACCNAAAATTTTAGTTTTTTCAGCAAAAAAACTACAATAGTCTCTTAAAGCCTGAGCAAGTTTTTCTTCTCCAGTTGATTTTTCTAATGATGTAGCCATACCCATCAAATTTTGATGATAAAGTATAAACATATCATTTACAGGCATGTCTTTTGTCCATATATCAACTCGCAATGTTTCCTTTTTAGATGCATCCCATGCAGCTACCATAAGTGCCTTTAACATGATGGCAGTATTATTTGTTTCCTCACCAATCATTTTTATGTTATTAGGCAGATTATTTTCATCTATTTCGACTTCAAATTTTAGTGTTTTTTTCATGTTTAAGGTTTGTATTTTGATTTTTTCAATATTGATTTTGAATCTTGATTATTCATTAACTCTCTAAGGGTGACTTTATTATTTTTTACATAATTTTTGACTATGTTATACCCAATAAAATAAGCTATCCTNGATGGAGAATTATTTGACATTCCCTTTGAGAAGGGAGCATGATTTAAATAAGTTCTGAAATCTTTATATCTTGTTGAAAAAAGTATATCATTTTCAATCAAAAAAGCCCAAATTGATGCCTCGCTTTTTTGACACCAAACTAAGTCTTTTTCACTGTAGCGTAATAATCTGGCAAAATCAATTCTAGGATTTGTTTTTTCTAGCAAATACATNATTTTCCCCTTATAAATTAATTCAGAAAGAAAATCAATTTTATTGTTGTAATGATTAAAAAAACTATCATACCAAGCTTCCATTACGTTGGGAACTAAAAATTTAGACTGTTTTTGAAAGCGCAAGTAGTCTGGATCATTAAGTCTTTTGTAAAAAATAGATTCCCGACCTAAGTAAAAATCTAATCCAATAGCAAGAATACTATCTTGAACTATTACACCATAATTAAAACCACTAAACATGGAAATTATTTTAGGATGCTTGAATTCAGGAAAGAATTTTTCTAAGTTATTAAATGATTCAGAAAGTTCATTTTCGAAAACATGCATGTTTTTAAATTTTATGTGTATGCTATCATAAACTTCTTTCATATCTGAATTATTAATAAATGCAAGCAATTCATCATCAATTGAGACAAAACTATTTTTACCATTAATAAAAGAGTAATAAGCATCGGAGAACTGACCAATTTCTTTTTCCCAAAGTGCTCTCTTTTCACTTATATTCTCATTATGTGCACTAAAAAGCTCATTTTCAAAACGATAAATTTTTACATTTTTACTATTTTGAATATTTGAGCTGCATGAAAAAATTAGTAAAAAGAGAAAAGGATAAATAAATTTCATATTAACAAAGATAATAATCTCGTAACTTTGCAAAAGAATTATGAATACAAAAGAAGTAGTTAAATACATAAAAAAATGGATAATTAATTATCATAACAAATCCTCATTGAAAGGATTTGTTGTTGGCATTTCAGGTGGTATTGATTCGGCACTTACTTCAACTTTAGTTGCTGAAACTAAGCTTCCCTTACTTTGTCTTGAAATGCCTATTCATCAAAAAAACAATCAAATTGAGAGAGGAAAAAATCATATTGCATGGTTAAAAAAGAATTATAAAAATGTTAATTCTATTGAATGTGATTTAACAAATGTTTTTGATAAATTTCAACAATTAAGTANAAATAAAGATCATAATACATTGCTTGCATTGGCAAATACAAGATCAAGATTAAGAATGACAACTCTTTATTATTATGCACAACTAAAAAATTTATTAGTAGTTGGAACGGGTAATAAAGTTGAAGATTTTGGAGTTGGTTTTTATACCAAGTACGGAGATGGAGGTGTTGATATAAGTCCAATTGCGGATTTAATGAAATCGGAAGTTTATGAAATTGCCCGTGCTCTTAATATTAACAAAGAAATATTAGATGCTCCACCAACTGATGGACTTTGGGATGATGGAAAAACTGATGAGCAACAAATTGGAGCTACATATGATGAACTTGAATGGGCTATGATAAATAAAAAAACCAAAAACCTAACAAATAGACAAGAAGAGGTAATTAAAATATATAATAGATTTCACGCTGCTAACAAGCACAAAATGATTCCAATTCCTGTATGTATTATTCCAGAAAATCTAAAGTAAAGCAAGAAATACTAGAGCATTTTTCGTTAGTTGAATATTTTTTTATTTTAGCGATAAACAACAAATAACAAATTATGAAAAATATTGAAACTCCTTTAACGTGGGCATTAGGAACTGTTGCTATTGTACTTATTATACTTAGCTCACTAAATTCGACATCTATAAATTTTAATATCAGTGATGTAAAATCTGATGCTAATAACGGTTTTAACTTAAATCACGATCATAAAATTCAAGAACCATCTTCATATAATATTTATCAAACTAACAATATGATTTCTGATGAAGAAATCGTAGATGAAAAAGAAGAGGAAGAGGATCAGGAAATTATTATCAATTCAGAGGAGGAAGACTCAGAAGAATAATTATTGAATTTTTGATTTAACAAAGAGCATAAGTACAAAAATCAGGCTGATAAAAGAACATATTCTTCCTAAATAATCGCCGTATGTATTATAAAAAGTAATGTTGTCAAATGTTTCTATTTGAGATTTAATCACTTTTTGTTCATCCCAATTTGCAACATGAGTTACATCTCCATTTGAAGTGATAAAAGATGATATGCCTGTATTTGCGCATCTTATTATAGATCTATTCTGTTCAATTGCTCTTAGTTTTGCATAACTGAAGTGTTGTTTATAACCTGATGTATTTTTCCACCAACCATCATTTGTTATAATACAAATAACATCAAAAATCTTTTGAGAATTTAAGTCACCATAAATAGACTCATAACAAATAAGAGGAAGAAGATCAAAGTCAGCAACATCAAAAGTTTCGATTGAATTTTCACTTCCAAGAGATCCACTAACACCACCTAAATCAACAGAAAGTGCAGAAAAATTATTAAATAATATGGGGAATGGAATCTTTTCAGCTCCTGGAACAAGTTTAGTTTTGTGGTATACAGATATATTACCTGCATCTGAAATATAAATAGCAGAATTAAATATATCGTACCATAAATCCTCTGTTCTAAATTGGCGTGCAGTAGAACTTTTTTGTTCGTTTTTTTCAAATAGCTTATAAGTTGTTGCACCTAGTAGAATATTTAATTTTGGAAACTCATCCTGTAATTTTTTTAATTCTATTATACTCTCTGCATACTCTATCTTTGACTCCCAAATAGATTCTTGTAATGCTGTTTCAGGCCCAATTAATAAAATTGTATTTGAATCAATTTTTGTTTTGGCTAAGGAAATAAAATCATTTAATTGCTTTTGATAATCGATTGAAAATTTCTCATAATATGGATCAACATTTGGTTGAACTACAACAACATCAATTTTACCCGAAACAGATTCACTTTGATTTTTTTGTAAAAAAAATGAAATTATTATAGGAAGTGATAAAGCAATTACAAAAGAAAATATTTTACTACCATTTCTACTTTTTAATAACTCAAATACTAAAATATTAATTATTATTACCCATAAAGATCCTCCTAAAATACCNGTNTATTTATACCAATTTATTAAAAAAAGCGATTCAGAAAAAACATTTCCAAGAGTTAACCATGGCCATGACAAATCCCAGTTTAGATGTAAGTATTCAAATGACAACCAAAAAATAACAAATGAAAAATAAGCTAGTCTTTTGGAAAGAATTTTTGTTGAATAAAAATAAATCAACATTACTAAAGACATAAACAGAGAATTTAAAATAAATGCAGCAGCGGCTCCAAATGGGCTGGCATAAAAAACCCAATATGTTGTAAATAAATTAAAAACTAAAAAAGATAAAAATGAAAAAAACATAAACTTCCAAGCAGCTCTTTTTTGATTAAAATCAAAATTTTCAACAATTATGAATAGCGGTACAAATGCAAAAAAGACAAAATACACTATTCCATTAACTGGCCACGAAATACTGAACAAAATTCCCGATAATATAGCAAGTAAATAGTTCCTCATATCAATTACAAATATTATCATATTTTTGCTTTTATGCACACCATAAAGAGAAATATCCCAAATTACTTTACCTTATCAAATTTATGTTGCGGAGTAATCTCAATTATTTTTACATTAAATAATTTAATACATCTAGCCGCTATTTTTATTTTTTTGGGTGTTTTCTTAGATTTTTTTGATGGTTTTTTTGCAAGATACNTAAAGGTTGAGAATGAATTTGGNATACAATTAGATAGTATGGCNGATTTAATTACATCAGGCCTTGCTCCGACTCTTATCTTGTTCAATTTGATAAATGCAAATGAAAAAAACCTTTTGATTGGCATATTCGAAGTTCCATTTTCTGGCATTTCATTANTTTCTTTTTTAGTTGTGATTTTTGCAGCAATAAGACTGGCCAATTTTAATATTGATAAAAAACAAAAGAATTTTTTTATTGGACTTCCAGCGCCAATGTCTGCAATTTTTATTGCATCATTACCATTAATTAAATCTAGTGAATTTTACTCGATTTATAGCTCTACGGTTTCACTATGTATTATAGCAGTTGGACTTTCAATATTAATGGTTAGTAAAATAAAATTATTTTCAATGAAATTAAACTTTAAAGAAAACATTTCAAGTCAAATAGATGCAACACAATTAAGTATGTTAATATTTTCTTTATTATTAATATTGTTTTTTAATTTGGCTGCAATACCATTTATTGTAGTTTTGTATATATTACTTTCAATCATAAAAAATATTCTATGAAATTCAAAGCCGAAATAGACATAATGCCATTAAAGTCTCTATTAGATCCACAAGGAAAAGCAGTAACTGCAAGTATGAAAAATATTGATTTATCTGAAATAGAAAACGTTAGAATTGGCAAACATATTACTCTTGATATTGAAGCGGAGAACTTAGAAACAGCAAAAAAGAAAGTTGATACTGCTTGCCAAAAAATGTTATGTAACCAAATAATGGAGTCATACACGTTTAACCTTGTTGAATGCTAAATTTTACTTTCTGAGCTCAAAATTTTTACCTAAATAAAGCTTCCTCACTTTTTCATCAGAAGCTAATTCTTCAGAAGAACCTTGCCTTAAAACTGAACCTTCGAAAAGTAAATATGCTCTATCAGTGATTGATAAAGTTTCATGCACATTATGATCTGTAATCAATACACCTATGTTTTTATCAACTAATTGCTTTACAATTTTTTGAATATCCTCAACTGCAATTGGATCAACTCCTGCAAACGGTTCATCAAGTAAAATAAATTTTGGCTCGGTTGCTAAAGCTCTTGCAATTTCAGTTCTTCTTCTCTCACCCCCTGATAATAAATTACCAATATTTTTTCTAACTTTTAATAATCCAAACTCATCCAATAATTGCTCACACTTTATATTTTGTTCTTTTTTTGACAATTTAGTCATTTCAAGAACAGATTTAATATTATCTTCGACCGACATTTTTCTAAAAACAGAGGCTTCTTGAGCAAGATAACCTAAGCCCATTTGTGCTCGTTTATACATTGGCATAGATGTAATATCAAAATCATCAATATAGACTTTTCCGGAATTTACTTTTATTAAACCAACAATAGAATAAAAAGTTGTTGTTTTTCCTGCCCCATTAGGTCCTAAAAGTCCAACAATTTCTCCTTGTTTTAGATTTATAGAAACTCCATTCACAACTGGCTTTTTATTGTATAATTTGGATATGTTTTCTGTTCTTAGTATCACTGATTATTTTTTTTTACTATCGCTTTTGAAATTTGAATACTTATTTCATAAAGAATTATCAAAGGAAATGAAACAAGAATTTGTGATGTAATGTCTGGAGGGGTGATAATTGCAGATAAAATTAAAGTAATTACCATAGCATGCCTTCTGTAAGTTCGCATAAATTCAGGAGTGAGTAAACCAATTTTAGTTAAAAAATAAACTAAAATGGGTAATTCAAAAATTATACCATTTGCTAAACTTATTGTAGTCACAGTACTTATAAATGATGTCAGACTTATCTGATTAGCAACGGTTTGACTAACTTGATAAGATCCTAAAAAGTTTATTGACAATGGAGCAATAACAAAATAACCAAAAATAACTCCTGTTAAAAACAATAAAGAGCTAAAAAAAACAATGCCTCTACTAACTTTTGCTTCTTTTTCTTTTAGAGCGGGCAAAACAAACCTCCAAATTTCCCAAAAAACATATGGAAAGGCTAATATGAAGCCTGCATAAAAAGAAGTTAATAAGTGAGCAGAAAATTGACCAGCCATATTTATATTCATTAAAGAAAACGGTGATTCTTTTATACATAGTGCATCACCTAGACCTAATGCTTGAGAAATATTACAAAGAAATCTGTATGTAAGAAAATTTGGATCTTTTGGTGCTAATAAAACTACATCAAAAATTATTTCTTTGAAAATAAATGCAAGAATAGAAAANAGTAGAATTGCAATTCCNGACCTAATCAGGTGCCATCTTAAAATCTCAAGATGGTCTAGAAAAGACATTTCCTCTTTATTTTTCATGAAATTATTCCTTCATTTATTATATCATGTAAATGAACTATTCCAAAATAGATCTTATGCTCGGAAACTACTAATTGAGTAATATTTTTCGATTTCATTTTCTTGAATGCATCATACACCAAAGACGAAGGTTCCACCATTAATGGATTTTTTGACATTATATCATTTGCAACCAAAGTTTTAAGATCAGTGTTATTTTCAAAACATCTTCTTAAATCTCCATCTGTAATAATACCTATAACTTGATCTTCTTTATTGCATACTACTGTTGCTCCCAATCTATTTTTAGAAATCTCAATAATTACATCCTTTATTGAAGTGTTCTTGTAAACCTTTGGTTTATTCTTATTTGTTAAATTTTCAACACTTAAAGTCAACTTTTTTCCAAGAATTCCTCCTGGGTGAAACTTTGCAAAATCTTCTTTGGTAAATCCTTTGTATTCTAGCAAACAAACTGCAAGGGCATCTCCAAGAACAAGTTGAACTGTAGTTGAAGAAGTTGGGGCTAAGTCGTGAGGGCACGCTTCTTCAGAAACAGAGGCATTTATAAAAATATCAGAACTTTTTGACAAAAATGATAATGGNTTGCCACACAACGATATAATACTGTTACCTAGAACTTTAATATTTGAAACTAATGATTTAATTTCGTCTGTATTTCCACTTTTAGATAAGCACAAAACAACATCACCTTTTTGGATATTACCCAAATCACCGTGAACAGCATCAGCTGCATGTAAAAAAATAGCTGGTTGACCTGTAGAATTAAAGGTAGCAACAAGTTTACTAGAAATATTTGCACTTTTACCTATACCTGCAACAATGAGTCTACCGCTAGAGCTAGCAATAGTTTCAACAGCATTTATAAAATTATCATCAATTCTTTCCAGTAAACTTTTAATTTGATTATACTCAATTTTTATAACATTTTGAGCAGTTTTTTTAATTTGAAATGAGGATTTCATGATAAAATAATAGTATATTCGTTTAAATAACGAAACCAAAACAAAAGTATTACTTTTAGATGGATATTAAAACAAGTAATAAAATTAATAAGGAATTTTTACAAAAAAATCTAAAGAAGATTTTTGGTTTTAATAACTTCAGGGGTAAACAAGAAGATATTATCATTAATTTACTAAGTGGTAATGACTCNATGGTAATTATGCCAACCGGTGGTGGGAAATCAATGTGCTATCAATTACCTGCACTACTTTCAGATGGAGTAGCAATTATAATTTCTCCTTTAATTGCATTAATGAAAAATCAAGTGGATGCATTAAGGGGATATAGTGAAAATGATAGTATTGCGCATGTACTNAATTCTTCCCTTTCAAAAACACAATCAAATCAAGTTAAAGAGGATATTAAAAATGGCTTGACCAAGTTGGTATATGTTGCTCCAGAATCATTAATAAAAGATGAAAATATTGCTTTTTTTAATAAAAATAAAATCTCATTTTTTGCAATTGATGAAGCCCACTGTATTTCTGAATGGGGCCATGACTTTAGACCTGAGTACAGAAAATTGCGTCAAATTATAAATAATATTACACCTGCGCCTGTAATTGCTTTGACAGCTACCGCAACTCCNAAGGTAAGGCTCGATATAATGAAAAACTTAAAGATTGAAAATGCAAAATTATATCTTGACTCATTTAATAGAAAAAATTTATTTTATGAAATTAGGCCTAAGCAAGATATTGCAAAACAATTGATAAAATATATAAATGAAAGACAGGGAGAATCTGGCATTGTTTATTGTCTTAGCAGAAAAAAAGTTGAAGAGATTGCAGAGATTTTACAAATAAATGGAATAAAAGCATTACCATATCATGCTGGACTAGAAACAAAAAAAAGAGTAGCACACCAAGACGCTTTTCTGATGGAAGAATGTGATGTCATTGTTGCGACTATCGCTTTTGGAATGGGGATAGACAAGCCAGATATAAGNTATGTTATTCATCATGACATTCCAAAAAGCCTTGAGGGCTANTATCAAGAAACAGGTAGGGCTGGAAGAGATGGTGGAAAAGGAGATTTAGTCACTTTCTATGATTATAAAGATATTGAAAAACTTGAAAAGTTTTTACAAGGGAAACCAATAGCTGAACAAGAAATCGGAAGATTATTAATAATGGAAACAATCGCTTTTTCTGAAACCTCAATGTGCAGAAGNAAATATCTANTACANTATTTCGGAGAAGATTTTGCTGAGAAAGATTGTAATAGCATGTGTGATAACTGCAAAAATCCAAAACCAACTATTGAGGGAAAAGATTATGTCACTAATCTCTTGAAGGTAATAAAAGAATGCAAACAAAGATTTAAGCCAAAAGAGATTGCTAAAATCATGGCTGGTGAAAGTAACAGCTTAATCAAACAACACATGACACAAATAGAACATGTTTTTGGATTAGGAAAAGATAAAGACATACAATTTTGGCATTCTATAATAAGACAAATATATGTTAAACAATTAATCACAAAAGAAATAGAGTCCTATGGGGTCTTAAAAATTACTGAACTTGGAGAAGAATTTTTAAAAAAACCAAAAAATATTAAAATAACAGAGGATCATGATTACAATTCCATTGATGATCAAAAGATAATTACAAATCAAAAAGGTCAAGCTTTAGATAATAACCTTTACAGAATTTTAAAAGATTTAAGAAAAAGCGAAGCTAAAGCAGTTGGTCTGCCTCCTTCAATATTGTTTATGGAACCGTCTTTAATTGACATGGCCAACCAATACCCAATAACATTTGATGAACTTGCCCAAATACAAGGAGTAGGAATTAGTAAAGCTAAAAAGTATGGTGAGGCNTTCATTCAAGTTATCAAAGANTATGTNGAAGANAATGAAATTGAAAGAGCTGTTGATATTGTGGTNAGAACTGTTGCAAACAAGCAGAATAACAAAATATATATTATTCAATCANTNGANAAAAAAATGAGTTTGGATGATATTGCTAAGGGAAAATCTTTAACTATGGATGAACTTCTAATTGAAATTGAAAATATTGTTGAGAGTGGTACAAAAGTCAATCTATCTCATGTTATTAGTGATATGATGGATGAAGAGGAGCTAGAAGAAATACATGATTTTTTTAAAGTCACTGAGGAATTTTCTTTTGACGAAGCAAGAGAAGAATTTGAAGAGGATGAATTCACAGATGATGAAATTAGAATTTTAAGAATTGACTTTATATCAAAAGTTGCTAACTAAATGAAAACATTAATTATTTCCAGCTCATTATCAAAAAGTTCAAAATCATATATNCTATGTAATGAGNTGAAAAAAAAANTNANTGATAGTGGTTTAGATGTAGAAATTNTTGANGCAAGAAACATTTCTTTATNNCCATATCACATNACCAAATCAAAAGATATGTACGAGNTAGAAGAAAAAATNTCAANCGCTGACAATTATATTATTGGTATGGGTGTTCATAATTATTCTGTNAACGACTCACTAAAAATTATCTTGGATAATTGCTTTAAAAATGTAGAAGGAAAATTCTACGGNNTAGTTTGCGCAGGNGGAAGTGAAAAAAGTTATTTNTCTACAATGCAACTCACACAAATGTGTATGAACGAATGGAAAATGATTCAATTACCTCGAGTTGTATATGCCACAGGAAAAGATATTGACAATAATAAAATATGTTCAGATTTTTTGAAAAACTGGGTGGATTTATTTTGTAAAGAATTTATTGAAATAGGTAAAAAACTTAGTAACTAACTGCTAAATACGCCATTAAACCAGTTCCAATTCTAAGAGCATTTTCATCAATATTAAATTTTGAAGTGTGTAAGCCATGAATTAATCCCTTTGAGGTGTTTCCAGTTCCTAATCTGTAAAAACATGAGGGAATTTCATTTGCAAAATAAGAGAAGTCTTCAGCTGTCATTCTTATTGGTAAATCAATTACATTTTTTTCTCCCATATACTCTTTNGCCTTANAAAT
The DNA here is from genome assembly GCA_002715885.1 of Flavobacteriales bacterium. Lineage (GTDB taxonomy): Bacteria > Bacteroidota > Bacteroidia > Flavobacteriales > BACL11. The sequence goes on from PBAG01000012.1 coordinate 23,809, forward strand.
TATNTTTTTTGTCAACTCATCATNNTTATTAAGTGCAGGATANCCATTACGTATTTCAAGATCAATTTTAACATCGTATTTTTCAGAAACTTTTTTAACAATTTGTTTCATATCCATATGCGATCTTCTTCTAAAATCTTCTGATAAAGACCTAAAGGTTCCCATTAAATTTACTTCATCTGGAATTACGTTTGTGGAACCATCTGCCTTTACATAACCTATAGCAAAAATTGAATCCTTTTTTTGCTCAAAAAATTGATAAAAATCCAATATCAACTTTGAGGATGCAATAATTGGATTATTGTATTTTTCTGGAATTGCTGCATGACCCCCATGACCCACAATTGAGACATATATCTCATCAGTTGATGCCATGTAAGTGCCACACTTAAAGCCAACCTTTCCGACTTCAAGTTCAGGCAAAACATGTTGAGCGATTACATTTTCAACATGTGGATTTTTTAACACACCATCCTCAATCATTTGTTTTGCTCCACCTGGAATTCTCTCCTCAGCAGGTTGGAATATAAATTTGATTGTACCATTCCATTTCTCTTTTGTTTTGTAAAGAATCTTCAGTGCCCCAAGCAAGCAAGCAGTGTGTGCATCATGCCCACATGCATGCATTACGCCTTCATTTTTGGATTTGTATGAAATATCATTTTCTTCATATATTGGTAGTGCATCAAAATCAGCTCTTAAAGCAACAACTCTAGAATTAGGATGTTTACCCTCTATAACTACAGACAAACCATTATTAGAATAATTATCAGAAAATTTGATACCCCAAGAATTTAAAGTATTCTTGATGTACCTGGAAGTTTCAAATTCTTCAAAAGATAGCTCAGGGTTCATATGAAGGTATCTTCTTATTTCAACAACTTCATCAAAAACATCGCTACTTAATTTTTTAATCAGTTCAATCATATAATCAAAAATATATCTCATTACAAATATAAATAACTTATATCTTTGCTTAAATTATTAAAATGCAGATCCAAGTCTTTACATTCAACCAATTTTTTGAAAATACAATAATTGTCTTTGACAAAACAAAAGAATGTGTCATAATTGATCCTGGTTGCTACACAATAAGTGAAAAAGATACACTCCAAAAATATATTTCAACTAATAACCTTATTCCAGTAAAACTAATTAATACTCATTGTCATATTGATCATATTTTAGGAAATAATTTTATTGCTAAAACATATGATCTTGAGCTTGAAATGAATGCAAACGACATGGAATTAATTAAAAGTTCTAATGAAATTGCACAACTATATGGATTTACTGATTATGAAATGTCACCTCTTCCTAAAAAATTTTTAAATGAAGGAGATACATTAGAATTTGGCAACTCACAATTTAAAATCTTGTTCACCCCTGGACATGCACCAGGGCACATATCTCTTTATTCAGAAAAAGATGGTTTACTTATTTCAGGAGATGTTTTATTTAACAATAGCATTGGTAGAACTGATCTTCCTGGAGGCAACTATGATTTATTAATTGAAAGCATTAAAAATAAAATTTTAACTCTTAACGATAATACTATTGTTTATTGTGGGCATGGACCAAGCACTACAATTGGCAATGAGAGATTAAATAACCCTTTTTTGAAATAATTTAAAATGTCTCCTCAACCTGCATGACTGTTCTAAAGGTTGGTGCACTTGCAGAAAATTTAGAATTGTACTCTTCTCTAAACCTATTTGAGAACTTGGTTTCATATTTTTGTAAATCAGCAAGATTTTTTAACTTATAAGCTACAGCATAAGTTGTCCCAGTATCAGAATTTGTTATGACTCTGTTTAGGCTAGCGGATACAAATAAATTTGTTGACAACAAATCAGGTATATGTTTTTCTTTCATCCAGTTTAACCAAGTATCATGAATTTCATCACTTACATTTATTGTTACATTATATATTATCATAAATCATTTTTTATTTTATCTCCTCTAATTTCACGATACCTTTCTCTGGACTGTACGGCATATATACTTCCCTCGTGATTTAATATAATTTGCTGATAGTATGAGCTAGCTTTTTCCTTATTTTTTAAATCGTAATCATAAATTTTAGCTGTAATAAATAAAGCATCATCAATTAGAATTTCATATGAATAGTCTTTTATAATATTTTCTAACATTTTCAAAGCTAAATCATACTTTTTGTTTTCATAATAAATTTGATGTTTTCTATAATAAATTTCATCAGACAGATCGTGACCTTTAAATTGATTTAATATTGAATCATAGACAATATTTGCTTGATCATATTTTTTTTGAAATGACAACAAATCAGCTCTAGCAAACATCACCATTGGGGCATCAATAGTATCTAAATTATAATTATCAGAAATCAACAGAGATAAGTCCATAGCATCATTTGAAATCAACTTCGATGTGGAAGATTTTAAAACATCTAACTGAGCTTGAGCCCAATTAAAATCTCCTTGATAATATGCAATTTTTGCTCTTTTAAATTTTGCTTTGTGACCTATAGGATTTTCTTTAAAATCTTTTTCTACTTGAGAGTAATATAAAAGAGCATCCCATATTTTTTCAGACAATAATAAGATATCAGCATATTGTATTTTACACTCAGCTAAATCAGTAGGGGTAATACCTGAGATTTTCATTGTTTCCTCCAACAATATTCTTGAATTATCTATTTCATTTAAATAAAAAGCCTTAAAATGTGCATAATTAGACAACAAAATAACACTGTATGAATTTTTACCTACCTCTTCTATAACTAATTTATATAAATTGTCAATTTTATATAAATCTTCTCCTACTTTATTATAGATTTTAGTGAGAGCAAAAAGTTTATTATTATATGCTTTTATATATAATTCTGAATTAAATCCTCTTGAAATAATATAATCTAGTCCTTCAATTGCAAGTTCATATTTTTGTAAATCAAGAAGAGTTTCTGCTATCTCATAAATTTTATCAAGTGAATTATTTGTTCTTCGATCAATTGAAATAACATGGCTTAATGCCATTTTATATTTTTTATTTTGCATGAATAACCAAACAAGCATTTCATTAAAATCATATCTTTCTGGATACAACTTTATAATATTTAAAAGAGCTCTTTTTACAATTAAATAATTTGTATTATTTGAGATACCGTTATTATCAACAAATCTCTGTATGGTACTAAATACAATTTTTTTTTGGTTTGGATTTTTTAGTAAGTAGTCTATATTTTTTTCAATCATTAAATCATCATTTCCCATAAGACCATATAATTGAGCCTTTTGTAAATTATATTCTGTTTTATTCTCTGATGACTTGTCATATATTTCTAAGGAAATAGAATATAATTCAAAAAATTGAAATCTATTAGCAACTTGTATTGTTTGTGAATTTCTTTTATTAATTAATCTATGTAGTTTTTTTAAATTAAATGAATATTGATTTTTTTTATTCAATTTAAATTGAGCAATGATTATATCAGCTAAAAAATTTAATCTTGTATTATTCTTTGAGAATTGCTTTTTGGCGATTTTCTCTGCTTGGGAAAGTTTGTTACTAAAAATTAATGAATTAAAATAGGGACTATATGTATTTAAATAAAAATTTTTTTTGTTTATCTCTTCATATAAGACAATTGCTTTTTCATAATCTCCATCCAAATAGTATTGATAAGCAAGTCTTTGATTGTTATTTTGAGCAAAACTTGATAATGCAAAAAATAGTAAAACTATAACTCTCATTTACTTGATATACTCAAAACCTGAGTATGAATGCAAAACATCAGGCAATCTAATACCACTATCAGATTGATTATTTTCTAAAATTGCAGCGTATATTCTTGGAAGCGCCAACGCACTTCCATTAAGTGTATGGCATAATTTAGATTTTCCATCAGTATCCTTAAACCTTAATTTTAATCTGTTTGATTGAAACGACTCAAAATTAGAAACAGAGCTAACTTCAAGCCATCGGTCTTGAGCGGCTGAATATACCTCAAAATCATATGTTAATGATGATGTGAAACTTAAATCTCCACCACAAAGTTTGACTATTCTGAAGGGAAGCTCAAGTTTCTTCAATATGGATGACACATGTTTTACCATTTTATCCAAAGTATTATATGAATTTTCAGGGTGTTCAATTTGAACAATTTCGACTTTATCAAACTGATGTAATCTATTTAATCCTCTTACATCTTTACCGTATGAACCTGCCTCTCTCCTAAAACATGGTGTATATGCAGTACATTTTATAGGAAAGTCTTTAATTATAGTATTTCTAAAAAAATTTGTAACTGGAACTTCAGCGGTAGGGATTAAATATAAGTTATCAGATTGAATATGATACATTTGCCCCTCTTTATCTGGCAAAGCTCCGGTCCCAAACATTGAATCAGAATTTACAACAGATGGTGGTAAAAATTCTTCATATCCGGCATTTATATTTTCATCTAGAAAAAATGAAATTAAAGCTCTTTGCAACTTCGCTCCTTTTCCTGTAAAGACAGGAAATCCAGATCCAGTAATTTTGTTGCCTAACTTAAAATCTATTAATTTATATTTTTCAGCAATTTCCCAATGGCATAATGCGTTTTTTTCTAAAATAGGTTTTGTTCCATATTCATCCAATATTTCATTATCCATCTCTGAATTACCATTTGGGACTGAGTCATGAGGAACATTTGGAATTTGAACTAAAATATTAAAAATATCATCCTCTATTTTGTGTAATGATGAGAGAAGTTTCTGAGATTCTTTTTTTAAATTAGATGAAGACTGCTTTAATTCATTTGCCTGATCAATTTTACCAGATTTGAAAAACTGACCTATCTGCTTTGCTATTTTATTTTGTTCAGATAGCAATTCATCTGACTTTTGTTGAATAGTTTTTCTTTCATCATCCTTGCTAATGGCAGAACTAACTAGAGCATGAGCATCAAAATTTTTAATTTTTAGTTTTTGAACTATTTGGTCTTTATTTTTTCTTAAATCTAGTAAATGTAGCATGCAATTTATTTTAAACAAAATTAAAAAAAAAACTCTTGATTACTCAAGAGTTTTTAAACTTCAAAGTAAATAGATTTTTTATGATTCAACTGAGACGTAAGATTTATTATTGCGTTTTTTAACGAATTTGACAATGCCATCAGTTAATGCAAAAAGAGTATGATCCTTCCCCATGCCAACATTTTTTCCAGGATTGTGAACAGTTCCTCTTTGTCTGACAATGATATTGCCTGCTATTACTGATTGATTTCCAAATATTTTAACTCCAAGCCTATTACTTCTAGAATCTCTACCATTTTTTGTACTACCTGCCCCTTTTTTATGTGCCATAATTCAAATTACTTTTTTACAGATTTTTTTGCTGTTGATTTTTTCTTTGCAGTTGAAACTTTTTTCTTGGTAGCAGTAGTTTCTTTAACTGAATCAGTTTTTTTTGTTGACTTTTTTGCTGCTTTTCCAATACTATCTATCTCAATTTTTGTTAGATACTGCCTGTGTCCATTCTTAACTTTGTACCCCTTTCTTCTTTTTTTCTTAAAAACTGTTACTTTATCTCCCTTTAAATGTTCTAATATTTTAGCCGACACAGAAACTCCTTCTAATATTGGTTTGCCAATATTAATTTTTCCTTTATCGTCAGTCAACAAAACTTTATCAAAAGATATTTTTGATCCTTCTTTTGCATCTAAACGATGAACAAAAATTTTTTGATCTTTTTCAACTTTGAACTGTTGCCCGGCTATATCAACTATTGCATACATACCTCAAATCTTTAAAAATGGTCTGCAAAAGTAACAAATCATGCTAAAAACCACAATTTTTTTGATTTTTTATTACAATAATAACTAATGCTTTAATTTTGGAAAAATCAAACCCTACTTTAAGTTAGACAAAATTAGCCTTATATTTGTAAAAAATTTATGAATGTCTAGATTTTTTATTTTTTTAATTTCACTTTCTTTCTTTTACTTTTCTTCTGCTCAAGAAAGGTGTTCTACTGATGAATATTTAGATATACTATACAGTCAATTTCCAGAATACAAAAATGAGAGAGAAAAAGTAAATTTGGAAACTAAGAAATGGATTGAATCTAATTACATTCAAAATTCAAAGTCCATTATTACCATTCCAGTTGTTGTGCACGTTGTTTGGAATACTAACACAGAAAATATTTCAGATCAACAAATTTTTTCTCAAATTGATGTTTTAAATGCTGATTACAGAAGAACAAATATTGATGCTATTATGACACCATCTGTTTGGCAAGGAATTGCTGCTGATACTGAAATTGAATTTTGTTTAGCCAGTGTTGATCCTAATGGAGCATTTACAAATGGAATAACTCGAACTCAAACAAGCCAAACATCTTTTTCTATTCAAACCAATGCAATGAAATCGACTTCATCTGGTGGAATTGACCCATGGGACCAAGACAAGTACTTAAACATTTGGGTTTGTGACTTATCAGGAGGAATCCTTGGCTATGCTACTCCTCCCTCAAATTTTAATAATCCCTATGACGGTGTAGTTGTTGGATATAGATATTTTGGTACAATGGGTACGGTTCAAGCTCCATACAATAAGGGTAGAACATGTACTCATGAAGTAGGTCACTGGCTAAACTTAGATCATACTTGGGGAAGTGGCACCTGCGGAAATGACAACGTAAATGACACTCCATTGCAAGAAGAAGCAAATTATAGTTGCCCTGCATTTCCTCACAATGCTAACAGTTGCGGAACATCAAACAGTAATGGTGATATGTTTATGAACTACATGGATTATACAAATGACGGATGCATGAATCTTTTTACTCAAGGGCAAAAAGCACGAATGACAGCAGCTATCAACCAATATAGACCAAATTTACTTAATCACAATTTATGTAATACAACTCCACCACCACCTTCTTGGAACTGTGTCAACGGTAATTGTATAGACCCATTAAATGGAAATGGAACATATACTGATCTAAGTGTGTGTCAAGCAAATTGTTTTTGTGCTGCAACTAATCCTCCAATTTATGAGAATTTTCAAAGTGGAATTCCTAGCTGGACCATAATAAATAATGACGGTAGCGACACATGGGAATGGACAAATAGTGCTGGCTATAACAGTAATTCTTCAATTTACATAAACAATGCAGAATATCCTGCCAATGGAGAGTATGATGACTTCATTCTACCAACTGTAGATTTGACTTCATACTCAAGCATCTATCTAACATTCGACTATGCTTATAGCTTATGGACAAATCCTGCATCATCACAGAATTGGTCTGACACTTTAATAATTTTTGTTTCTGACGATTGTGGTAATACATGGCAAAATGTTTGGGAAAAGGCTGGTTTAAATCTTACAACCACCTCTCCCGCTTATAATCCATTCAACTGGTTTCCCTCAGGCAACAGTGATTGGACATCTATTGTTATAGATTTGTCCCAATACACTAATCAAGACGATTTTGCAATTAAATTTAGAAACGTTAATCAATATGAAAACAATCTTTTTATTGATAATATAAATTTATGGGACAACAATACTTCAACAAACATTGAAAATTTCGAAAATAAAAAGTTAGTGAAAGTTATTGATGTACTTGGAAGAGAAAATTCAAAGAAATCGAATTCTGTTTATTTATATTTATATGATGATAATTCGGTTGAAAAGAAAGTAATTATTGATTAATTCCACCTAAAAGTTTCAATTAANTAGCGAATATCTTCTTTTACAAAATTATTTATTGGAATTATTGAATCATTAATTTCAGTATTAAAGTAAAAAGATCCTCTAAAAAAATTTTCTAAGCTGTCGGTCAAATAAAATTGTGTTGATGTAGCTGTAACACCCTCATAGTCATAAAGCATCCCATAAATTTTATTCTTTTCATCAATATACACCTGTTCACTTATTGCATCAGCCTGAATATTATGCTTAAATGCNAATGACCTTGACTGTTCAATATGAGAAGATAGATCATCATCCAATTTAAAGTATGTAGTGTGTAATTTGCCGGAATAGGTTTCAAAATTTAAATTAATAAATTTAGATTTTTTATCAATTTCAATTTTTGAATAAGTGGGATATTTAAAAAGATACGATCTATTCTCAAATTTAACATATTCTTTTTCTGGAAAGTCCAACTTAAAATATGCTCTTGGTTTTGGGGTATAGTCNGTTGAGCAAGAAATTAAAAAAATTAAAAGAATACTATATCTCATTAATTGTAACTTTTATTCTTTTTATTCTTCTTAAATCAACTGACTCAATTACAAAGACAAAATTTTTAATATTTATTTTATCNCCAATTTTTGGAATTTTACCTTCATGCTCTANTATAAGACCAGCTAATGAATCTGATTCACCCTTAATATCATCAAGCAAATCTAAATCANANCCTNNAATTTTTAANAAATCAATTAATAGAATCTTTCCTTCAAAGATAAAATTATGCTCATCTAGCTTTGAATATATATTGTCATCATCATCAAATTCGTCATTAATCTCACCAACAATTTCTTCTAATACATCCTCCAAAGTTACAATTCCNGAAGCTCCTCCATATTCATCTACAACTATTGCTATATGATTTTTTTTTGCTTGAAACTCCTTCAATAAGTCATTTATCATTTTATTTTCTGGAACAAAAAATGGAACTCTNCAGAGATCAATCCACTTAAATTTATCATTTTTTGATAAATAGGGTATTAGATCTTTTATATTAAGTATNCCTAAAATATTATCAAATTGCTCATCATAGACAGGAATTCTAGAGTAACCAGAAGAGGATATTATTTTTAACAAATCAGAGTAAGTAGTGTTTTTATCAACTGCTACAACGTCAACTCTGGATTTCATAATTTCTTTAACATCAGTATTTCCAAATTCAACGATACTTTTAAGTATCATTTCTTCTTTTCCATCATGATCTGGACCAGCAANGTCCAATGCCTTGGAAATTTCATCTATATTAACATTNGAATCTTTATTTTTTAATCTTTTTTCAATAATTGATGTAAAAGAAANCAAAATACTACTNAATGGNTAAAATATTTTTCTCAAAAAGATTAAAGGCCTAGCCATCCACATACTAAACTTNACNGCATGCTGATTGGCATATACTTTNGGTGTTATTTCACTAAAAAGAATTAATAATGAGGTGATAATAACTACTTGAAAAATAAACTCAAGAGTAGTNTTTTCTGCAAATTGAATAGAAATACTTGTCAAATAAGTTGAAATTATAACAATTGCTACATTTATAAAATTATTAGCTATCAGTATTGTTGCTAACAGATAATTTGGATTTTTTATTAATTCATAAATTAATTTATTTTTTTCATTTTTCTCTTTTAATTTTTCAAGATCAGACATGTTTAAAGAGAAATAAGATACTTCAGCTCCAGAAACAAAAGCAGAAAACACAAGTAATATGATTATTACAAAAAGAATAAGAAAATTTTCAAGATGAAAAAAGTTTACTTCAATTTGAGTAAAAATATTTAAAAGTATGGGAAGGGGATCTTCTTTCAAATGTTTAAAATTAATTAAAATGGAAGATCATCTTCAGAGGATTTCTCAATAGAGTTGTCTTGACTGTTAGATTTTCCAAGCATAGTTAATTTGTCAGCAAGTACTTCTGTTTTATATCTGCTGTTTTCGTCTTTATCAACCCATTTATTTGTTCTAAGCTTTCCTTCTATATAAACACTTGAACCTTTCTTTAAAAATTTTTCAGCAACTTCTGCAAGTCCTCGCCATAAAACAACATCGTGCCATTCGGTTTGAGTTATTCGTTCGCCTTCTTTATTTTTATAACTTTCACTTGTGGCTAATGAGATATTAGCAACAGCAACTCCATTATCTAAATACCTAACTTCGGGATCTTTACCCAAATTACCAATTAAAATAACTTTAT
>PBAG01000018.1 GCA_002715885.1 Flavobacteriales bacterium
AATATGCCCATAAAAGACTCTTCCTACCATCCTCCCATTTATTGGCACATTATCTCCATGCTTTTCTTTAATAATATGTAAGCCAAGTGGAGTTTTATTGCTATTTTTTTTGTTGCCAACTCCATATTTTGATGTAGAAATATCATAAATGTGTGTTATTTTTTTGGATTCAATTCTATACATTTTTTGTTCTTCAATTGAAACAAACAACAATTCTTCATATCTTTCTTTTTCAGACATGTATTGATTTATTTTCTCTAAAATATCCGACTGACAATATGAATTGTAGCAAAACAAAGAAAAAAAAGATATCATTAGTTTTAAATCCATTTTATCTCTTCTTTATTTAATTTTCTTAATATATCATTTGCTTTAGAAAAATGTTTGCACCCAAAAAATCCGCGATATGATGAAAGTGGCGAAGGGTGAGAAGAGGTAAGAATATGATGGTTTGATAAATCTATTTTTTCTATTTTTTCAAGGGCATACTTTCCCCATAGTATAAATACAACATTTTCTTTGTTTTTAGCAATTTGCTCAAGTATTGTGGTAGTGAAAATTTCCCACCCTTGATTTTTATGAGATGTTGGAAAATTTTCTCTTACTGTTAAAATTGAATTTAGCATCAAAACACCTTGACGTGTCCAATCGAAGANATCTACATTTTTAGTATTTTTTTTTAAATCAGTTGATAGTTCAAGTAAAATATTTTTTAGGCTTGGTGGTTTTTCTNTAGACCTATCAACTGCAAAAGCAATTCCATTTGCNTGATCTTTTCCGTGATAAGGATCTTGGCCAATNATTACAACTTTTACATCATTAAAATGAGTTTGATTNATGGCTTCAAAAATTTTATTTTTTTGAGGATACACAGTTTTTTTTTTGTATTCATTCTCTAGAAAAGTACATAGTTTTATAAAATANTCTTTTGAAAATTCNNCNTCAAGAATTTGNCGCCATTTTTTGCAATAAATTAGTTCTTTTGNNATCATAAGATTTATTAACACCAAATATAAATAACTATGGCTTTTATTATTTCAATTTAGAAAACAAAAGCTTATTTTTGCAAAAAAAACATGAAAAAACTACTAACCATTTTCAGTATATTTACAATAACAGCAATTTTAAGTTCGTGCGGTATGTATAAAGAACCATGTGAGGGTGTAGGTAGTGTAGAAGTCAGCTCTGAAAAAAAGATTTAATAATTGGAAACTAAAGAANTAACAAAAGAATCAAGTTGGTCAAGTATTGTNCTTAAAAATGGAAAGAACAAAGTAAAAGATCACCTTGTTGAAGAAAAAGATAAGAGAAGAAAGCCAAAATGGTTAAAAGTCAAGCTACCAACTGGTGAAGCCTATAAAAAGGTTAGGGAAATTACTAAATCCAGAAATCTTCATACTATTTGTGAGAGTGGTAATTGTCCAAATATGGGTGAGTGCTGGGGGGCTGGAACTGCNACATTTATGATTCTTGGAAATATTTGTACTCGTTCATGTGGATTTTGTAATGTTAAAACCGGACGTCCNTTACCGGTTGATACACTCGAACCTCTAAAAGTTGCTAGATCTATAAAGTTAATGAACGTAAAGCATGCAGTTATAACTTCCGTTGATAGAGATGACTTGAGGGATGGTGGAGCCAGTATTTGGGTAGAAACAATAAATATGATTCGGAAAGTAAACCCAACTACCACAATGGAAACTTTAATACCAGACTTTAAAGGAAAATTAAAAGATATNCAACCAATTATTGATGTTAAGCCCGAGGTTGTATCTCACAATTTAGAAACAGTAAAAAGTTTGACAAGAAAAGTAAGGATCCAAGCTAGATATGAAAGAAGTTTAGATACTCTGAGACACTTATATGAAGGAGGAATTAGAACAAAATCTGGAATGATGTTGGGACTAGGTGAAAAAGAGGAGGAAGTAATAGAGTCAATGAAAGATTTACGAAATGTTGGAGTAAAAATATTAACATTAGGACAATATTTACAACCATCAAAAAAACACTTACCTGTTGTTGAATTTATAACACCTGAAAAGTTTGCTTATTTTAAAGAAGTTGGTTTATCTCTTGGCTTCGAACATGTTGAAAGTAGTCCATTAGTTCGTTCTTCATATCATGCTGAAAAGCATATTTAAAGCTATATTTTTTTATAAATTTCTTTTTAATTTTCATACTAATAAATAATTCTATAATTATTATATTTGTTATCTGGAACAATTTAAATCATTTAGCATGAAATTAAAATCTACATTACTACTAATTATTTTTTGTCTATTTTCTATAGTAGCAATCTCTCAAAATCACGTATGTGGTAGTCACCATGGATATCTTGAAGAGCAAAAAGATAAATTCCCACAATTCTATAAAAGTCTTGAAAATAAAAATCTTCAACTTGAGGAAAATAATGCTAAACTTTTAAGTAAGGTTTCAAACAATGAAAAATCAACAGATAAAAAGATTATTCCAGTTGTTGTACATGTGATTCATAATTTTGGTAGCGAAAATGTAACAGACGCTCAGGTTCATGATGCAATCAGAGTTTTGAATGAAAACATTAACGGACAAGATCCTCAATTTATAAGTAGAACACCAGATGTTTTTGCNGCTGTAGTTGGAAAACCTAATTTGGAATTTAGATTAGCAACAAAAGATCCAAATGGNGAGCCAACATCTGGAATAAATAGAATCCAATCTGAGATGACACAAGTTCCAGAACCACGTGACCAAATAAAAGCAATGAGTTATTGGAATTCTTACCAATATTTAAATATATGGGTTGTAAAATCGCTTCCTACTGAAAATGGTGGAGTGCTTTTNGGTTATGCTCAGTTTCCATTTGGGGGAAGTATGTCTACTGATGGAGTAGCTATTATTGCAAATCAATTTGCAAGCACATCGTCCTCAACTTTAACTCATGAAGTAGGTCATTGGTTAGGTCTCAGACATGTTTGGGGTGATGCTGTTTGTGGTGATGATAATGTTGCTGATACACCACCACAAAGATATTCTAATGGTTTTGGTGATAATCCTGGGCCATTACCTACAACAAATTCCTTTCCATATCATGTAGGTTTACAGAACCAAGGTTGTATTGCTGATTCTCTAAATTGGGCTGGTGAAATGTTCATGAACTACATGGACTATACCGATGATCAATACTGCACAATGTTTACTGAAGGTCAAGTTGATATCTTTAATAGGACATTAGATGGCGAAGATGGTGGAATAGGTTACAGAGAATATATGTGGCAAGAAGAAAATCTAATTGCTACAGGAACAAATGATGGGGCATTACCACCTACATGTAACAAGCAAGCTGATTTTCAAGAGGGTTTTGGAAATACATCTGTTTGTTTAGGTGAGGAAGTTTGGTTTAAATCAAACAAATCAATGTTTGGATCTTCAATAACTTCTGTTTTATGGGATTTAGGTGATGGTAATACCAGTTCAGTTGAAAATAATTATTTACATACTTACAGCCAAGCAAATACTTATAACGTAAGTTTAACAATTAATTATAATGAAGAGACACAGGTAAGCTCAACTAATCTTTCATCTTTAGATTTAGCAAGTGCATCATCATATGATTCAACAGTAAATTCAATTATTGTACAAGGAACTCAGGCAGAATTAAATGATATGGGTGCATCCAATATTACATCACATCCAATTGATAGTTTAGGTGTTTATTTTGGATTAGATGGAACTACTTTTTATCGTGGATTTGTTGATGAAGTTATATACACAGCATACTATAACAATTCATGTACTTCAACAAAAGTTAAGAATGGTTTCATATCAGTTAACTCAGAGACAGCATCAAATACAGCTTCTGAGTATTCTTACACTTTTGCAAACCCAGATATTTCTAATGAATGGCAAATAGTTGCAGCTAATGAAAATCCGAGTCAATGGGCATTTAACACCAGTTCAATGAGTTCATGGAAACACTCTCTTAGTTCAGGCGGTTGCATGATGATGCCATCAAAAGACGGTTCTACTATTTCAGTTGAAAGTTTAATTTCTGAATCTTACAATTTGAGTTCATTTACAAAGCCTGCAATTAAATTTGAATATACAGGAGCTGCAGTAAATACATTCCCTTCAAACGAATTAAATGTATATTATACAATTGATTGTGGTGATAGCTGGTCGTTTCTTGGGAAACTGACGAATTTACATGTCGCAAGAGCTGGTTTATATACGACTGAATATGAGCCAATGGACTGGGCAGATACTGTNNTGACAAAGAATGCGCTAAAAAATGATAATGTTCAATTTAAATTTGAGTATTCAAATGCAGGAGCAAGCAATAACTTTTACTTGGACAACATTCAAATTGGTGAGGAAGATGATTTAATGAAGGAGAGTATTAATTTCCAAACAAGAATGTCATTATACCCTAATCCAACCCAAGGAAACACAAGCATAATTGTACACAACTTGAAGAATGAAAACATTTCAGTTAAAGTNTTTAATATTCTTGGAAAGGAAATACAAACGGTATTTGACGGTCAAGTATTTGACAATTACTTACAGATTGAAGCTGATTTATCTTCTTTGGAAAAAGGAATGTATTTTGTTACTATATTTAAAGAATCAGACGTCTTAGTGACAGATAAACTTTTACTCAATAAATAATTTACTTTTTCAATAAAATGAAAATGGAGCTTTATTAGCTCCATTTTTTTATTTCAATATTTCCGTTGTAGAAAACAGCATAGCTGTTATGATTAATCCAATCACCAGTGTTTATGTACTTTGTAGTTTCGTCTATATTTATACTTTCTGGTGAATGTAGGTGACCAAAAACATAAAAATCTATTGGATTGGTTTTTTGCAGCTTTTTACAGTAATCTATTAAATTATCATGATTATTATTTTTGATTTTCTTACTCTTTTTTCTGCTTGAATTTGACCACAAATGCGCAATACTTACACCAAGATTTGGATGGACTCTTTCAAATAACCATCGGCAAAGAGGTGATTTAAAAATTTTTTTAATGACTTTAAAAGATATATTGCCTTTTCCCAATCCATCACCATGAGAAATTAGTATTTTATTATCATTTTCATTAATTATGACTTGTTTTGTGAACACTTTTAAACCGATTTCTTTTTGAAAGTAGTCATTAACCCACATGTCATGGTTTCCAACAACTAAGTTTAAATTTATACCATCATCACATAGTTGAGCTAGTTTTCCTANAAGCCTAGTAAAGCCTTTAGGNACTACCTTACTATATTCAAACCAAAAATCAAAAATATCTCCAACGAGATATATGGATTTAGCATCATCTTTGATATGATCAAGCCAAGAGACTATATTTTTTTCTCTTTCGTGACTCTTTTCTAAGTTTGGAGATCCTAAGTGGAAATCGGATGCAAAATAAATTTTATCTCTTTTCAAAACTATTTAATCTAATTTATTTCTAATCAATTGATTTGTAAGTTTTGGGTCGGCTTTTCCTTTTGAAAGCTTCATAACTTCTCCTACAAATAAGCCAAGTAGTCCTTTTTTGCCAGATTTATATTCATGAACTTTTTCAGGATATTTATTAATGACTTGATCAATAAGAATTAATAGTGTATCAGAATCACTCTCTTGAATCCAGTTGTTTTCAATAGCAATTTTTTCTGGACTTTTTTGAGTGTTTATGAGAATTGGGAAAATTTTACTGGTCGCCACTGAATTGCTTATTTTGTTCTGATCAATTAACGAAATAAGTTCAGCAATATTTTTTGGGCTTACATTTAAATCATCTATAGATTTAGCATTTTCGTTAAGGTAGGATTTAATGACGCCGTTCATAATATTTGCAGCAGCCTTATAGTTTGTTGTATATTTACATAATTCGTTGTAATAAAGAGCAGTATTTTTATCTTCAATTATAATTTTTGCATCGTATTTTGATAATTTGAATTCCTCAGTAAACTTTTTTAACAATTGATTTGGAAGCAAAGGCAATGTGTTTTTTATGGCACTTATGTACTCCTGTTTGACAATTACAGGCTGAAGATCAGGTTCAGGGAAATATCTATAATCATTTGCTTCTTCTTTATGTCTTTGGGATTGTGTTTCTCCATTAACTGCATTATAACCTCTTGTTTCATGAATTATGTCTTCTCCTTTTTCTAAAAGATTAATTTGTCTATTGATTTCAAATTCAATTGCATTTTTAACATTTCTGATAGAATTCATGTTTTTAACTTCAACTTTGGTTCCAAACTTCTTGTCTCCCTTTAAACGAACAGATATATTTGCGTCGCAACGTAAACTACCTTCTTCCATATTACCATCGCAGATATCCAAATATCTCACTAACTTTCTTATTTCAGACAAATATTGATAAGCTTCATTAGATGACCTAATTTCTGGCTCCGATACAATTTCTAGTAATGGAACACCTGCTCTATTCAAATCAACGAGACTATTAAAAGGGTCTAGGTCGTGAATACTTTTGCCAGCATCCTCTTCCATATGAATTCTAGTAATTTTGATTTGTTTTTCAACATCATCTTCATCAAAGATTTGTATAAATCCTCCTGAACATATTGGTGTCTTATCTTGTGTTATTTGGTATCCCTTGGGCAAATCAGCATAGAAATAGTTTTTTCTAGCATACTCATTTCTTTCTCTGATGTTTGCGTTTACTGCAATGCCTAATTTTACTGCGCATTCAATTACTTTTTCATTGCTAACAGGTAATGTTCCTGGATGTCCTAATGTTACTACAGAAGTCTTTGAGTTTGGTTTAGCGCCATATATATTTTCGTCGTTAGAGTATGCTTTAGTATTTGTTTTTAATTGTGCATGTACCTCTAAGCCTATAACTGCTTCGTATTTATCTTTTGAAACATTCATCTATTCAAAAATAATTTTTTTGGTATTAATTAGCTGATCATTATTTAAGAACTTAAAAAAATATAAACCATTTTTAAGATTGTTTCTTTCAATTGTATTTATGTTCTTTTTTAAATTTTTTCGTAGAATCATTCGACCAAACACATCATAAACCTCCAATAAATTTGCTGCTTCATTTTTTATAGTAAAGCTATTTGAAATTGGGTTTGGGTAAATTGATATTGATGAGCCAACATTAGTAATATCTGTTGATGTATTTGATAATTCAAATACATATAAGCCAGTTTGCATATCAGATAAAAGAATATTTCCTGATTCTAAATATGGGTATACTCCCCACGCACCACGATATGAAATATGATCATTTGGTAAGTATGTATCGTAATAATTTACTTGAGTTGGGTTTGATGGATTGCTGATATCGAAAACTCTGAGGCCATCGTGATAATATGCCACATACAAAAGATTGCCTTTAATTATACCATTATGTGCCATTGAATTAGGATCAACATCAGAACTAAATGTCGATAATACGTTAATATTGGAATAATCACTAACATCTAAAATTTTCACATCGTATCCATGATTTTCATCTTGCATAGCATATATATTGCCATCATCTGAAAGCCAGCCTGAATGATTATAGCCNGCATCTGGATAAGACGTAAAAGAAGCTAATTCATTTGGACTATCTCCAATACTATTAACCATAGAAAAATCCATTATTCTTAATCCATCATTTCCACAATTCAAAAATGCTGTGTCATTTATAACATATGCATCATGTACATGTCCTACATCATTATAAGTGTAAATTAATGATGGGTTTATNGGATTAGATAAACTAAAAACTTCCATAGCATCTCCAGTTGCACATGCATAAAGTTTAGCTGTTGCAGTGTCAATAAATATATTATGNACTCTATTTAAGAGATTATTTGAATCATAAACTGTAGTGACAGAATTAGGTAGGTTAGTTATGTCAACAATTTGAAGAGTAGATGGTGAGCCCTCATCACAGACAATATATAAGTAGCCATTGTAGTCATGGTAATCTCTATGAATAACTCCAGGTCCAGTGTATGCACCTGCAACAAAAGCAACCTCTGATGCATTTGAGGGATTGGAAACATTAAAAAAATGTGTGCCTGCTGTTGAACCAATTATTGCAAATTCATTTCCATTTATATTTAAACCCCAAATCTCATTGTAGGTATTGTTGTAGGCATTAGATCCTACAAGGCTAGTATCTTGCCAGTGGAAGAGAAGATTCGTATTTAATTGGGCATTAACGCTTGAGTTAAATATAATTGTCATCAAAAGAAAGGAGAGAAATTTGTGCATTTTTTTATAATTTTTTTATTAACTCAGTGACAAGTGTAGCTAATATTGGTTTGGCTTTGTTGGCTACATTCTGAACATCTTCGTGTGTAACTACTTTTATTTTTCCTGGAACGCCAAGATCTGTTATTACTGAAATTCCAAAACATTTAATTCTCATGTGTCTTGCTGCAATAACCTCAGGAACAGTTGACATACCTATTGTATCACCTCCAATTATTCGAAAATAATTATATTCAGCTGGGGTTTCAAGTGTTGGTCCTGTTACTCCAACATAAACACCTTTTTGCAGTGTTATTTTATGTGTTTTAGCTATTTCTTCAGCATCTGAAATCATTTTTTTACAATATGGTTGGCTCATGTCCGGAAATCTTGTTCCTAGTTCATCAAAATTAGGACCGACTAGAGGGTTGGGGATTAAATTTATATGATCTTCAATAATCATCATATCTCCAATTTCAAAATTTGGATTTACTCCTCCACTTGCATTGGAGATAATTAAGTTTTTTACTCCGAGAAATTTCATTACTCTTATTGGAAAAACAACTTTATCTATATCTGACTCTTCATAGTAGTGAAATCTTCCTTGCATTACAACAACTTCTTTCTCGTCAATTAGACCAAAAATTAATTTGCCTTCATGACCTTCAACAGTTGAGGTAGGAAAATCGGGAATCTCATTNTATGCNATAGAAAATTTAATTTCTACTTCATCAACAAAACTTCCAAGGCCAGAGCCTAAAATTATGCCTGCNTTTGGATTGCAATTAGTTTTTTGTTTTAGAAAATTTGCAGTATTTTTAATTTGTTNCAACATACTCTATTAATTTTTTTTCNAAGTTTTTTGCTTTATTTAGTTCAATTTCTATTGGTAAANAGAAAATTTTAATGTTTAAAAATTNTTTTTCAAATTTAATAAGCTTTACACTGTCTTTCTCGGTNGTTAAGATAATTTTTTTTGCGCTTTTTAATGATGAATAATATGATACAATATTATTTATGTCTGAAGAAGTATAATTNTGATGGTCATTAAACNTCATATGATGGACTAAATTTGATTTNCTTTTAATATGCTTTAAGAGGGGAGTAGCATTAGCTATTCCCGTAATTAAAATAATGTCTAATTCTTCAAAATTTTCTAAAATCTTTTTGTCAAAAATATGTATTGGTTTTTGATATTCAATTCTAGAAAAAATGATTCTATCTTTATTAAAATCAGGCAAATTGGATGATATTTCGTTAACTGTGNCTTCATCAATTTCTTTTGTGTTATTAGTAATAATAATAAAGTCTGCCCTCTTATATTGCTTTCTATTTTCTCTTAAATTTCCTAGTGGAAATAAGTTGTCATCATAAAATGGTTTGTCGGAATTAGTTAATAATAAGTTTAAGCCAGGTTTTATCCATCTGTGTTGATATCCATCATCTAATAGTACCAAGTCAATCTCTGGTTTATTTTTTACAATTTCTGTGATTGCTTTTGCTTTGTTATTGCTTACAATAACAGTTGTTTCAGGTCTTCTTTTTTTAATCATCAATGGCTCGTCACCAACATCTTCGACAGTACTATTAACATCAACATATTGTAACACGCTATTTTTTCTTTTGTAGCCTCTACTAATCACAGCTATATTATACATATCACTTAATTTTTTAATTATGTAGTCCACATGAGGTGTTTTTCCATTTCCCCCCATACTAAGATTTCCAACACAAATTATAGGTATGTTAAATGTTTCTGATTTTAGAATTCTTAGATCAAAGAGAATGTTTCTTATTGAAGTTATAAAGTCAAAAACAATTGAAAATAGAAATAATAAAAATTTCATCAGACAAAGATAAAACTTTAGAAATTAGAATATTTTTAAGTTTATTACTTTTGAAAAATGAAAATAAAAGAAATTACTGATTATTTAGAAGGTTTTGCTCCACTTCACTATCAAGAAACCTACGACAATTGTGGTTTAATAGTTGGAGATAGTCAAAAAAATATTTCAGGAGCTTTAATTACTCTTGATTGTACAGAAAAAGTGGTTGATGAAGCAATATCAAATAATTGTAATTTAATAATTGCTCATCANCCCATAATTTTTGGTTCCATAAAAAAAATAAATGGTAAAAATTATGTAGAGAGAGTTGTAATAAAAGCAATAAAAAATGATATTGCGATATATGCAATACATACCAACTTGGACAATGTACATGGGGGAGTTAACAGTAAAATAGCTGAAAAGCTAGGACTTAAAAATTGTAAAATTTTAAGACCAAAAAGTAAATTTATAAAACAGCTTGTTGTTTATTGTCCCGATACCCATGCTGAATTATTAAAAAATTCTCTATTTGAATCAGGTGCTGGAGAGTTTAATAGATATGATAATTGTAGTTTTTCTGTAAGTGGTGAGGGAACATTTAGGCCAAAAGATGGAAGTAATCCATTCATTGGAGTTAGTGGAACTACCGAATCAGTCTCTGAAAAAAGATTAGAGTTTTTTTATGATTTGGCAGATGAAAAAAATATACTTGACTGTATGTTTAATAACCATCCTTATGAACAGGTAGCCTATCAAACATATTCTTTAGATAATATTTCATCTGAAATAGGCTCAGGCATGATTGGATTTATAGAAAAGGAAGTAGATTCAAAGGAGTTTTTGGTGAAAGTCAAGCAGATTATGAAAACAGATTGTATTAAACATACTAGTTTGGTAAGAAAAAAGATTCGAAAAGTTGCAATTTGCGGAGGTAGTGGAAGTTTTTTATTGAATGATGCTATAGCAAGTAATGCAGATATTTTCATTTCTAGTGATTTTAAATACCATGAATTTTTTGATGCAGATAAAAATATAATTATTGCTGATATTGGCCATTTTGAGAGTGAGCAATATACAAAGGAGCTAATATATGATTTGCTTAGAGAAAAATTTACTAAGTTTGCCATCCGATTGTCTAAATTGAATACTAATCCTATAAATTATTTATAAAATGGCAAAGAAAAAAGCTACAACAGTTTCTGTTAAAGATCGCTTAAGAGCATTGTATCAACTTCAAATGATTGACTCAGAAATAGATAAGATTAGAATTGTTAGGGGAGAATTACCTTTAGAAATTGAAGATTTAGAAGATTTAATAGCTGGTTTACAAACAAGACTAGATAAATTTAATTCTGAACTTGAAGCAATTAATAATGAAATTTTAACAAAGAAAAATGCAATCCTAGATGCAGATGCTCTCGTGAAAAAATATGAAAAACAGCTAAAAAATATTAAAAACAATAGAGAGTTTTCTTCATTAACTAAAGAAATAGAATATAAGGGGTTAGAAATACAACTTAATGAAAAACATATTTCAGAATTTAATGCTAAGGTACTTCACAAAGAAGAGGTAATAAATGAATTAAAAAGCCAAATTAAAGACAGAGAAGAGGAGCTCGATTTAAAGAATAAAGAGCTTGCTGAAATCATTAAAGAAACAGAAAAAGAAGAGAAGGCTTTAATGAAAAAATCTGAAAAGGCAAAAGAAATAATTGAGGAAAGATTACTTGCTACATACAATCGAATAAGAAGTAAGGTTAAAAATGGCCTTGCTGTAGTATCTATTGAAAGAGAGTCATGTGGAGGATACAAAATACCTCCTCAACAACAATTAGATATTAGAATGCATAAAAAAATATTAGTCTGTGAAAATTGCGGAAGAATTTTGGTAGATGCCACTACACTTTTTGATTAATCTTTAATTTATAACATTTAAAAAGGGATTTCATATTTTTGAAATCCCTTTTTTGTTTTATGAAAAATTANATCTTCATTTTNATCTTTTTTTTGTTCTCANAGAGCACGTACGCAAGTTATAATCTGAACGAAAAAATGAAATTAGCGTATTCAAATATTATTAATTTAAATTTTGATGAAGCTCTGCTAATACTGGAAAGCCAAAAAAATATTAACCCTGATAATAGTTTTATTTTGTTGAATGAGAACTATATTGATTTTCTTAAAATATTAATAGGAGAGGATAGATCTTACTATGAAAAATGCAAAANCAATAAAAATATTAGGCTTAGTAATTTGCAAAAAAATAGTTTGGATTCACCATATCACTTATATATACAATCTGAAATAAATTTACAGTGGGCATTTACGCGAATTAAATTCAAACAATATTTTTTAGCTGCTTATGAACTACAAAGGGCTTATTCTTTATTGAAAAAAAATGAAAAGCTTTATCCTGATTTTATTTTAAATAAAAAAAGTCTGGGTATATTAAAGATNTTGATTGGATCCATACCAAGTGAGTATTCTTGGATTTTAAATATTGTTGGAATCGAAGGAAATATTAATAGTGGCTTTGAAGATTTGTATGCGCTTTTGCAAAGTTGTTACAGTGATGAAAAATTTTCAATTTTTGAAGAAGAAATTTTATTTTATCTGTCTTTTTTGGAGATGAATATGAGAAATAATCATAGTTCAAAAGAGATATTACTTCAAAAAATTGAGGATTGTTGCCTAACAAATGATCTAATGATTTTTTGTGCTGCTAGGCTCTCATCAAGATTGGGAAATAACGAAAGGACCATAAAAATTTTAGAAAAGAGAAATATAAATAATGATAAATTTTATTTTCATTATTTAGATTATCTGTATGCTATGTCAAAAATGTATCAGCAAGATTATATAGAGGCCCAAAAATATTTTTTGAAATTTAATAGAAACTTTAACGGATCAAATTATATAAAGTCTAGCTTTCATAAGCTATTTCTTATTTCACTATTAAATGATTCTACAGAAAATCAAGAAAAATATATGAAAATGGTTTTGGACAAAGGAGATTTATTTATAGACGAAGATAAGCAAGCTGAATCTGAGACAAAAAATTTTAAAGAGATAAACAAGGATCTTCTAAAATCTCGACTTTTATTTGATGGCGGATATTATCAAAAAGCATTAGTCCAACTAAATTCTATTGATGAACTCAGTTTAAATGGTAATGCGAAAAACATAATTGAGTACAGATACAGAAAAGCTAGAGTAAATCAAAAGATTAGCGAAAAAAATCAAAACATCATTTCGTTATTTTTTCAAGTTTTAGAAAAAGACGACAATTCAAACATGTATTATCACCCAATGTCTACTTTACAAGTTGCAACTGAATATGAGAAATTAGGTAATTACAATGAAGCAATTATCTTCTATAAAAAGGTTTTTGATTATGCGGACTACGATTATGAAAAAGGGATCCAAAAAAGCGCTCAAGCTGGAATTAATAGAATAAAAAAATTAATACCTTAATCCTAATGTAATGACTACATTATGATTTGTATAAGCTAAATCATTTGAGTCTATAAATTGTTTGCTATACATTTGATAATTGTCATTTGCCTGAGATAATACATATGCAAGGTCAAAATAATAACTGCCAAAATCTATTCCTGCCCCAAATGAGTAGTTTTCAGACAATAAATCCTCACTTTCTACTAAAGCGCTGGAACTTCTAGAATATCCTGTTCTTAAAGTAAATGGATTCATTTTATATTCTAATCCAATTCTAATATTTTCTGATTTTTGATATGAATATTCGATTATATTGTTTTCAACTGCAAAAATTTCAGACCCATCCTCATTTCTAAAATTATCTACATTAAGATTTGATGTTGAATAATCAATGAGTTCATAGTCAGCACATACTAAAATATTGTCATTAATATTTGCGGAGATACTTGCGATAGCCTTAAGAGGAGTTGTTAATTCATACTCAAAATAGTTCATTGGCGAATATTCAGTAAAGCTTGTATCTGCAAAGTTTCCTTGTACAACAGTTCTAAATTCTTCTTGAATTGTAAATACAGTAGGTGTGTGCAGAGAGGCTCCAATTTTTATATTATCATTTACACGAATTATACCCCCAATTTTAAGGTTAATTCCCTCTCCTTTTGCATATAAATTTTGAAGAAACTCAAAAGATTCTAAACCTTGTATAGTGTCTGAAAAATTGTCTTCTCTGTGATTTATAATTTCAGAATATTCAAATGTTGGCACACCAATTGTTGCACCTAGATAGATTTTTTCTTGAAATGATGTTGCAACAGAAAAAACCAATTCACCCATATTTCCAGACGAATTGAACTGATGTGTTTGTCTTTTAATAGAATTACTATTTACAAGAGATATATAATTTCCATTATCGAATAGATATTCATTTGTTGAAGTATCAACTGCATTATTTTCTAAGTCAATAACATAAGACCAAAAAGCAGGCTCTCCAAAAAAAGCATCTAATTGATTTATTGTATTTCCTTGAGCAAAAGATAGAAAGTTATCTGCTAGAGATGATGTATTATTTAAAGAATTTATATAGATATTTTTATCGTAGTTGGCAAGTTGATTGTATCCAATACCAAAATTTAATCTTTTCCAATCGTCATCATCTCTTGTGTTAGAGGAAATATATCCAAAATTTCCTATTGTACCACCGGAAATATCTTGGTCAAACTTGTCTGTGTATTGAACACCATTATCTAATAAGATTACTTTGTTGTTGTACGAGGTGGTATTATTTAAAGAAAAAGATGGGGAAAATGTAATTTCAGTAAATTGGTACATTCCTAATCCAGCAGGATTATAGCTTAAAATTGAAAAATCACCTCCTAATGATCCCATTGCACCAGAAAGAGCAGTACTTCTTGCTGTACCAAACATGCTATTATTTGAATATCTAAATGCATCTAGTTCATTTTGAGCCTGAGCTGAGAATGATATAAGTAAAGCAAGTATTAAAAGTTTTTGTTTCATGATTATTTTCTTTTTGGACTTCTTGAAATATTTCTATTTCCAGATGATCTGGAACTATTTGATCTGCTTTTAAACGTGTTACGATTATTGGATCTGAAGTTGCTTTTTGGCTTATANGTCNTTTTATTTGAGTAGGTTTTTCTATTGTTATTTTTATCTCTAGAGGATTTGTTAATATTTTGATTTCTGGATGGCTTATTAGTNAGTGTTTTAACAGTTTTNTTAGAATTATTTTTATTTCCTGAACTTACNTGTGGTTTTTTTGTTGTGTATTTATTTGTTGTAAACTTTTTGTTTGTTCCTGGACTCCAAGTATTTCTGGACTTTACATTTGATTTTATAAGGTTTCTATCATTAGAAGTCAGACTGCCTCTAGGACCATACGTACTGTTGTTCGAGTAAAAACCTGAATAGAAATCATTATGATTGTGATAACCATGATATCCATGATACCCATGATGACCGTGATAACCATGATTATGCCAAAGTGAATGATTATTGTAGTAAAATGGAGAATAGAAGCTGTAGTACGGGGAATAAAAGCTGTAGTATGGAGAATAATAAAAAGGAGAATCCCAGCCATAGCCTAAATAAATACTGCTACCCCAATAAAAAGGATCTGCATTGTACCAGTAATAATCTGTATAAAAACCAGAGTAAAACCCATAATTTAACATCATGGGCCTATGAAATCTTCTAATTCTTGATGAGTATGAGAAGTCATAATAATTTTCTTCATCAAAATAACTTTCTTCATCGCTTTCGATTATTGTATCCTGATCATTTTCTAAGCTTTCAGAGTATGCTTCTTTTATAGTTTCTGAAGAGCTAAACTCATCACTTTTTAAATAGTTGGGATCAGAGAAAAAAACTTGATTTGTAGAAACACAAGCAGTTAGAAATAGAATTATTACAAAAATTATATGTGAATTTTTCATAGGATATTTTTAATCATTTTAGCTACTGTTGAAGTTTTAATTTTAATTAATTTTGTATGTTTAATTACAAAACGTAGTTTNTATTACAAAATTACGTTATTTAATATAAAATGTCAAAAAAGATAACATCAAGATCTGAAGACTANTCACAGTGGTACAATGATATTGTCCAGCATGCTGAGCTTGCTGAAAATTCAGGAGTAAGAGGGTGTATGGTTATTAAACCTTANGGTTATGCGATATGGGAAAAAATGCAAGGGGAACTTGATAGAAAGTTTAAAGCAACAGGTCACGTTAATGCATATTTTCCACTTTTTATTCCTAAATCCTATTTCTCAAAGGAAGCTGATCATGTTGACGGATTTGCAAAAGAATGTGCCGTTGTTACCCATTATAGACTGAAAAATTCTGATAAGGGAATTGTAGTTGATGAAGATGCTAAATTAGAAGAGGAATTAATTGTGAGACCTACATCTGAAACTATTATTTGGGATACATACAGAAAATGGATACAGTCATATAGAGATTTACCACTACTTATAAATCAATGGGCAAATGTGGTAAGATGGGAAATGCGTACAAGATTATTTCTAAGAACAGCTGAATTTTTATGGCAAGAAGGGCATACAGCACATGCTACAAAAAATGAGGCATTAGAGGAAACAGAAAAAATAATAAATCTATATTCTGATTTTGCTCAGGATTTTATGGCGATGCCTGTCACAATAGGTGCAAAATCAGAGAATGAACGTTTTGCAGGAGCACTAGAAACATATACTATTGAAGCATTAATGCAAGATGGAAAAGCATTGCAGGCAGGAACCTCACATTTCTTAGGTCAGAACTTTGCTAAAGCGTTTGATGTTAAATTTGCGACTAAAGAAGGAAAACAAGACTATGTTTGGGCTACATCATGGGGTGTTTCAACAAGGTTAATGGGAGCGTTAATTATGACTCATTCTGATGATAAAGGCCTGGTTCTTCCACCAAAACTTGCTCCTTTTCAAGTAGTTGTTGTTCCTATTTACAAAAGTGAAGAGCAACTTGCAATCATTTCTGAAAAAGTTGATTTAGTAAAAAATAATTTAGAAGGTAAGGGCATATCTGTGAAGTTTGACGATAGAAAAACCCATAAGCCCGGCTGGAAATTTGCAGAGTATGAACTAAAGGGAGTACCTGTGAGATTGGCCATGGGTATGAGAGATATTGAAAATAATACAATTGAAGTTGCAAGAAGAGATACTTTGGAAAAACAAACATATGGTATTGAAAACATTGAAGATATAGTGTACAATTTACTTGAAGAGATACAAAGTAATTTATTTCTCAAGGCAAATAACTTTAGAAAAGAAAATACCTATACAGCTGAATCATATGATGAATTTAAGCAATTAATCGAAAAAGGAGGTTTTGTATATGCTCATTGGGATGGAACCTCAGAAAGCGAAGAAAAAATTAAAAATGAAACTAAAGCCACCATCAGATGTATTCCATTAGTTTCAGATAAAGAAGAGGGATTGTGTATTATAAGCCAAAAAAAATCAGCTCAAAAAGTTTTATTTGCAAAAGCATATTAGTTCATGCATGACCAAAACTCAATAATTAAATTACTGAAAGAAAAATCTGCCACTAAGCAGATAATTTACAGAAATACAAAAAATGTTTTTGATAATCTTGTTAATTCTTTGAAAGAAAAAGAAAAATCACTTTCTGATATTTTAAAAAGTGACACTGATAAAGTTGAACTAGAGTTTAAATCTAATGGTCAGTTTGATGCACAGTTAAAGTTTGCAGGTGATACTCTTTTATTTCATATGCATTCAAATGTTTTTGATTTTCCACCAAATCATCAGGTTTCAAATTCAAAATATGTAAAGGAAGATAATTTAAGAGGATTTTGTGGTATTATTAATATTTATAATTTTTTATCTGACTCTTTGAAATACAACCGATTAAATGATGAAGGGATTCTCATTGGAAGAATTTTTATAAACAAAGACAACCATTTTTTTGTTGAGGGAGATAAAGAGCTTGGTTTTTTATTTGATGATTTTGCTAATCAGCAAATGAATAGTGATATGCTCGATCAAATAATTAATGTATGTATGGTCTACACTTTAAATTTCGATTTATTTACTCCAAACTTTAATGATGTAAGACTAATTTCAGTTCATCAAATTGCAACAATGAGTATGAATCAAAAAATTAAAACTTCCAAGAGGCTTGGATACAAGTTTTCTCATGAAAATAAATCATAATTAAATATTTGTTAGATTTTAAAAAAAGTATAAATTTGCAGCCTCGAATGAGAATCATTTAGGCCCCGGTCGTCTAGTGGTTAGGACGCCAGGTTTTCATCCTGGTAACCGGGGTTCGATTCCCCGTCGGGGTACAAAAAAATAAACTATGGCAAATCATGCATCTGCATTAAAAAGAATTAGGCAAACTGAAACTAGGAGGTTACTTAATCGGTATAAGCATAAAACGACAAGAAACGCAATTAAGGAATTGAGAGCTCTGAAAGATGCCAAATCAGCTAATGAACTACTTCCAAAGGTAAAGTCTATGCTGGATAAACTAAGCAAGACTAATATAATTCACAAAAATAAAGCAGCAAACCTTAAGTCAAAGCTTACCAAGCACGTAGTTTCATTAGGACCTGTAAAGTCAAAGCCAAAAGCAAAGNCAAAGCCAAAAGCAAAGAAAAAATAGTTAAATTATTTTTTTCTTATAAATCACTGGCTTATCATCATGATAAGCCTTTTTTATTTAATTTTAACTTTAATGAATATAACTGATATTTTTTTTGATTTGGACAGAACTCTGTGGGATTTTGATCTAAATGCAGAGAACACATTAATCGAATTGTGTCAAATAAATGATTTGAAAAATTTAGGAATTGATACAAAAGATTTTATTTATTCATATACAAATCATAATGAAAAGTTATGGTCAAAGTATAGAAAAAATTTGATTACAAAAGAAATGTTAAGATCCGAACGGTTTAAATTAACATTAGCCGAATTTAATGTTGAGGATAGTAACTTGGCTGTTAAACTTGGTAACGAATATGTTCAAAAATGTCCTTTGCAAACTAAATTATTCCCATACGCCATTGAAATTTTAAATTATTTGAAAAATAAGTATAATTTACACATCATCACTAATGGTTTTGAAGAGGTTCAAAATATAAAATTAAAAGCCTCTAATCTAGCTCCTTTTTTTAAAAAAATAATTACCTCTGAAAAGGTAAATGTTAAAAAACCTGACCCAAAGATTTTTGAATACGCTTTAAATTTGATTGCTGCTAAAGCAGAAAATACTATTATGATTGGTGATGATTTACCAGTGGATATTGTTGGTGCAAAAAAATGTGGTATACATCAAATTTATTTTAATCCTAAAAAGAAAAAACATAATCAAGTTATTGATCATGAAATTTCAAGTCTAATACAAATCAAAAAAATTCTATAATTACTTTGTTATTTCTACAAGAGGATTTCCCGTGCATCCATTTGGGAATGAAATTTCTAATATTGAACTAATTGTAGGAGCAATATCTTTGACATTAACTAGTTTTGTTGTTTTTCCCCTAGGAATTTTATTCCCCCAAAATATTAATGGTACGTGAGTGTCATAGCTATGTGAGGAACCGTGTGTTGTTCCACCATCTTCCCACCCATCACCGATCCATCCCGGCTCTAGTTCAATTATAACATCTCCTGATCTTTTGTGATTAAAGCCTTGTTGAATTATTGCATGAGTTGAATGGCTGTATTGATAGTTGTGCATTTGATATGATGTAAATGTATTTTTCACCCCATCTTGTTTTAAAAAGAACTTTGCACAAATTTCAGCAATCGAATTTGATTTACCAGCTCCTATATTTTTCTCAATGAAATCATGATTTAAAAAAAGCTGATTATTGGAAAAGTTTGAAATGAACTCTTGAGCTTTAATGTCATCACTAGGCCAATCAAAATAATCTCTTAAATGTTTTGTTAATTCACTAATTGCTTCATTTTTTTGAAAATATCCTGCTGGTATATTAAAATCTAATAGTTTATGTGGCTCTGAGGAAACACCATGGTCAGCAGTTAAAAAAACTACAATATTTTCTTTACCAATATTATCGTTTAAATATTTTAGAAGCTTTGCNATATCTCTGTCAAGTTTTATGTATGTGTCGAAAATTTCTTGCGAATGTGGTCCATATTGATGTCCTATGTAATCTGTTGAGGAAAAACTTATTGAAAGAAAATCTGTGGTATTATTTTTTCCAAGTTCTTCATGTTTTAAAATTTTCAAGGCTAAATCAGTTAAAATAGTATTTCCATAAGGAGTACTTTTAATTATTCCAAAACCTTTTTTTGATGCTAAAGAATCTAAATTGTGAGAAAAATAATTTTTCAGTTCCCATTTTGAGGGCATATATTCAGAAGATGGTTTTTGGTTTTGAAAGCTTATTAGCCACTCAGGTAAATTATCCATNTAGAANCTACTACTTATCCAGTCACCATGACTATCCATCCAATACGCCGCATCGGCAGTATGTCCAGCAGACAAAATAGCACCTCTGTCTTTAAGTGAGATTCCAATAACTTTTGATTTTGGATTNAATAGTTGTATTTCATCACCAATTGTTGTTGTAAGCATATGGTGCGGCGACATTTTTCCATCTTCAGAACTCACATCAACTATATTCTGTTCGCAATTACAGATTGTGTGCATATCTCCGTTACCGGCACAATACACGCTTTTTTTTAATTCTTTATCGTACCAATTATTTGCTATTATTCCGTGGTTTGCTGGGGTAGTACCAGTAAAAATACTTGCATGGCCAGGCCCTGTATAGGTAGGGGCATAACTGAAGTGAGTATTTTTATAGAAATATCCTTCATTAATTATTTTCTTGAATCCATTATTTCCAAAATCGCTCCAAAATCTATCAACGTAATCGAATCTCATTTGATCAACAACAATGCCGACAACAAGTTTTGGCTTTTTGGCATAACTATTTGAGAATATTAAAACTGAGATAAGAGTAAAAAATATTTTTTTCATTTTTTAATTTTTTTTATTGATTTATTTAGCTGAAATGCAAATATCGAAAGAATTACTGCAACGAAAACATCGTAAATAGGTTTTACATCTGGCCATCCAAAATTCCATATACAAACCAAAATTAACCAAATAATCCAAGTGTTGTTAAATTGCTTCACCTAATTTTTTTTTAAGTAATGCATAAATCACCAAACTAATAAATAGAGCCCACAACATACCACCAACAATATCAAATGGAAAATGAACCCCCAAATATATTCTGCTGTATCCAATTAAGGTAGCAAGGGAGAAAAGTCCAAAAAACATTCTAAATTTTTTAGTCAATAGTCCAACAAAAAATGCAATTGAAAACATATTTGATGCGTGTGAGGAAATGAATCCATAATTACCACCACACTCAAGAACTATTCTCACGTTTTCAAGTTGATGACATGGTCTTAATCTTTCAAAGACTTCTTTAAAGAATTTTACACTACCAAAATCAGCTAGTAAAATTAAAAATGAGATTGAAAGAATTATCCAAATAAAATCTTTTTTAAAGTTCTTATATAATATTAAAAGTATGTAGATATATAAAGGAATAAAAATAAACTTGTTGCTCATAAGAATCATAAATGAGTCAAAGCTATCATCGCCTGAAGAGTTGATAAGATTAAATAAAAAAATGTCAAAATCAATGAGTTTATTCATTTTTATTTAATTGTTTCCAGATTTTGTCTTTCAAATCAGTTAATCCTTTTTGACTAACTGATGAAATGAAAATATAATCTAATTCTTTTGGTAAACTTTTTCTAATTTCTTTAGTTAATTCTTCGTCCAGCATATCACTTTTACTAATGGCTAAAATTCTTTGTTTATCTAGCAGTTCAGGATTATATTTTTTTAATTCAGATAAAAGTATTTTAAATTCTTGGTGAATGTCATCTGAATCTGCGGGTACTAGAAAAAGCAAGGATGAATTCCTTTCAATATGTCTAAGAAATCTTATTCCTAGTCCTTTTCCTTTAGAAGCTCCCTCAATTATGCCTGGAATGTCTGCCATTATGAAAGATTTATGATCTCTGTATGAAACAATACCTAAATTTGGGACTAAAGTTGTAAAAGGGTAATCAGCGATTTCTGGTTTTGCAGCAGTTAGTACTGATAAAAGTGTTGATTTCCCAGCATTAGGGAATCCTACTAGTCCAATATCCGCTAGAACCTTTAGCTCTAAAACAAACCAATCTTCAGAAGAATCAATTCCAGGTTGAGCATAGTGAGGAGACTGATTTGTAGATGATTTAAAATGGGCATTTCCTCTGCCCCCAATACCCCCTTTTATAAGAATAAGTTCTTGATTGTGTTCAGTAACTTCTCCTATAATTTCTCCGCTTTCAAAGTTTTTGGCTACTGTTCCCAAAGGGACCTCTAAATATTTGTCTTGTCCATCTTTTCCAGAAGAGTGGTTGCCACTACCTGCACCGCCGTGTTCAGCAAATATGTGCTTTGTATATTTTAATGGGAGCAAGGTCCAAAGCTGTTGATTTCCTTTTAGAATTATATGACCACCTCTTCCTCCATCTCCTCCATCTGGACCTCCCTTTGCAGTTGTTCTATCTCTTAAAAAATGAGCAGATCCTGCACCCCCTTTTCCAGATCTACAAAGAATTTTAACATAATCAACAAAGTTTGAGTTTTTTACTTTCATTCTAAATTATCAATTACAGAATTGATTTTTTTTCTAATGTCATCTATAGACCCTAGTCCATCTACTTCAAAAAGTTTATTTTGTTTATTATAAAATGATTTTAATGGAGCAGTTTTTAGATTATACTCTCTAATTCTGTTTGAAATTATTTCTTCACTTTGATCATCTGATCTACCAGAATTTTTTCCTCTTTCTAAAAGTCTTTTAATTAGTTCATTGTCNTCTACTTCTAGAGCTATCATTGCTTTTATTTTAATTTGCATATTTGAAAGTAAGTCGTCAAGTGCCAATGCTTGTTCTGTTGTTCTAGGGAAGCCGTCAAAAATAAATCCGTTTGATTCACGGTGCTTTTCCAATTGAGATCCAATCATTCCAATAACAACTTTGTCAGAGACTAAAAGCCCTTTGTCCATACTTTTTTTTGCTTCAAGCCCAAGTTTTGTTTGATTTGCAATTTCAGCTCTTAGGATGTCTCCAGTTGATAAATGTTTTAAATTATATTTTTCAATCAACATCTCTGACTGAGTTCCTTTTCCAGCTCCTGGAGGTCCAAATAGTACTATATTGAGCATTATTTTAGTTTTTAAGTTTATATATTTTTTTCAAGTTTCGGCCTTTTTCGTTGTAATCAAGCCCGTAACCAACAACAAAATCATTTTCAATCGACTTTCCTATGTAATCAATATTAAAATTCTTCTGGTATGAATTTGGTTTGAAAAGTAAGGTAGCTACTCTAATACTTCTAACTTTTTCTTTTTTTATTAATCTCATGATTTTTTCAAGAGTAATTCCAGTGTCAATGATATCTTCTAAAACAATTACATTTCTTCCTTCAATGTTTTTTGATAGGCCTATCAGTTCATCCACACTGCCTTTTGAAGATGTGCCGACATATGAGGATAGTTTTAAAAATGAAATCTCCGTATCAGGAACATTTATTTTTCTGATTAAATCTGCCGCAAATAAAAATGAGCCATTTAAAATTGCTAAAAATAATGGCTTTTCTATTTTGCTATCGTTGATTTGATTTGCAATCTGAGAAATAATATTATTTATTTCATTTTCGTCAATGAAAATTTCAAATTCTTTATCATGCAGTCTAACAGTTTTCATTTTTTATTTTGTCCAAATATTAAAATTGGTTACTTGTTTATTTTCTTTTTTATCTACTTCACCAATTTCATACAAAGTAAAGTAATTGCCAACATTTAGTTTGATTTCTTTTTCAAAGAATTTCTTTTTTACAGTTATATTAACTTCTTTTCCACAATTTTCTAAAATTTGATTTATGGACTTATCAATTTTTTGGCCATTTATTTTAATAATTTCATCCTCTGGAGCTATTCCATTTATGTCAGCCTCTGAATTTGGTTCTACCTTTTTGACAATAAATTTATTGTTGTCAATTAAGCCAAGAAATCCAAAAAAATGTGCCCCTAAATTTTCGTTATTTTTTTTGATAAGTTTAAGACCAACATGATCAAGTGTTTTATTTAAAGAAGGTATGTAGTCAAAAGTACCATAAACATGATTATTAAAAATATGNTTTATGAATGAGCCGCCATATTTTTCACACAGCTNAATAAAATCTTCTTCGCTGTATCCTTTGTTTTTTAATGCATAGTTAATGTAAAGATCATTCATAACAGTGCTTAGGCTATATTTTCCATTTGAAAAGTTAATTATTTCTAAGTCAATCATTAACATACACAGTGCCCCATCCGCATAAATTGACACCTTTCTATTTGGGGAACCGGCTTTGTAGCCATCTAACCAGCTATCAAATCCACTGTCAGCCACAGAAAGATTAAATCTTCCATAGTTCATTAAGTGCCTTTCTAGATTTTGATTTTGTGTTCTTAAAAAATCATCCCATGAAAAAACATTTGATTTATGAAGCATCAAGTCACCCATGTATGTTGTCACACCCTCAGCAACATATCCAGTTCTAAAATAATTTTCTTTTGAATAATCATATGGGTACATTTCTTTTGGCCTTATTGATTTAATGTTCCAAGTGTGATAAAGTTCATGCGAACTTATATGAAGTAGACTGTTGTATTTTTCACTCATTATTTTGTTGCCTGGACCTAAAAGAATTACTGTGTTTTTAGTATGTTCCACTCCGTGAGATGAAACATAAGGTGTGATCTGAAAAAAAAAGTGATATTCATCGCAGGGAAACGAATCAAATTGACTTATCTGAGTCTTAGTAAAAGATGAGAAATCATTTTTTATTTTTTTCCAATCCAATTTGCAAGGTCCTTGAAACCAAAGATTAAATTTTATATTGTCAACAAAATATTTATCATGTTTTATAGAGTCTGAACATATGATTGGTGATTCTGCAATTTCGTCAAAATTTTGGCCAAATAACGAATTATTTTTTTTGTTTAAAGAGCAGGCAATAATATAGTTGTCAGGAATATTCAAATCTAATTTATATGGGTCATTTAATCTATCAACCACATAAAAAATACAATGTACTGGATTAATATATAGTTGCTTTTCGTCCAAATAACAGGATCCTGCATCTAATTGATTTGCATAAAAACTATAGGATATGATAACTTCACTTTCACCATCACAATTAACCTCCCACAAATCTTTATTGATTTTTTTATAATTTAAAATTTCTTTTTTTGTATTGTAAGCTTTCCAATTATAAATGTTTTGAGAAAAATTACCTAACTCATATCTTCCAGGTCTCCAAGCAGGAAGTTGAAAACGAATTTTCTTTTGACCTTCTGTAGAGGTAGTTAAACTAAAATCTATAAAATGTTTATGCGGATTTTGAAATGAAATATTATACTGGATCATGTGAAAAAATGTACTATCAAAAATACAAATTTTAAGAATGAATTAAACTTATTTTAACTAATATTGCATAGTTATATTGAACATTAAAAATTAAAAATATGAATTTCGACGTCATTGTTTTGGGAAGTGGTCCAGGCGGCTATGTTACTGCTATTAGAGCATCACAGCTTGGTCTAAAAACAGCGGTTATTGAAAAAGAAAGTTTAGGTGGTGTTTGTTTAAATTGGGGATGTATTCCCACCAAGGCTCTTTTAAAAAGCGCGCAAGTTTTTGAATATATTAATCATGCTGAAGATTTTGGAATTTCTGTGGATAAATCAACTGCAGATTTTAATAAAATAATTAAAAGAAGCAGAGATGTTGCTGATGGCATGAGTAAGGGAATATCATATTTAACTAAAAAGAATAAAATTGAAGTTATTTATGGTTTTGGTAAACTCAAAAAAAATGGAGTGGTGTCTGTTGAAAATGATGGAAAACAAACAGAATATTCTGCAAAACATATAATTATTGCTACAGGTGCAAGATCTAGAGAGCTGCCAAATCTTCCACAAGATGGAAAAAATATTATTGGCTATCGCGAAGCAATGACCCTCAAAGAAATGCCAGAAAAAATGGTTGTAGTAGGTTCTGGTGCCATTGGAGTAGAATTTGCTTACTTCTACAATGCCATTGGAGTTGANGTAACTGTAGTTGAATACATGCCAAATATTGTTCCTGTNGAAGATGAAGATGTGTCAAAGCAACTACAAAGATCATTTAAAAAATCGGGCATTAAGGTGATGACAAACTCTTCAGTAGAAAAAGTTGATGTCAAGAATGGTAGTTGTGAAGTAATGGTTAAGACTAAAAAAGGAGAGGAGACCATCACTGCAGATATTGTATTATCTGCTGTGGGAATAACTGCAAATATTGAAGGGATTGGACTTGAGGAAGTTGGGATTAAAACTGAAAATGGAAAATTAGTTGTTGATGAATTCTACAATACTAATGTCCCTGGATATTATGCAATTGGAGATTTACTTCCAACTCAAGCTTTGGCTCATGTAGCATCAGCAGAAGGGATAGTATGTGTGGAAAAAATAGCGGGAGAAAATCCTGAACCAATCGATTATGGTAATATTCCAGGATGTACTTATTGTAGCCCTGAAATAGCATCAGTAGGAATGACAGAGACAAAAGCAAAAGAGGCTGGATATGACATAAAAGTAGGTAAGTTTCCATTTACTGCTTCTGGAAAAGCCTCTGCCGCAGGACATAAGGATGGATTTGTTAAAGTTATTTTTGACGCTAAGTATGGTGAATGGTTAGGATGCCATATGATTGGCTACAACGTAACTGAAATGATTGCTGAAGCAGTAGTTGCCAGGAAGTTAGAAACAACTGGGCATGAAATTTTGAAATCTGTTCATCCTCATCCAACAATGAGTGAAGCTGTAATGGAAGCGGTAGCTGAAGCTTATGATGAAGTAATTCACATTTAGGTCAGTACACAGAAACCTTTTTTCGTATTGAAATTTCTTTGTTTTTGAAAACTACAAAGTAAATACCGCTTGTAATTTTATTTGAAAGATTAATTATTTTATCGTATTCATCTATTTTTCCTTGTGAAACCCTTTCTCCAATAGCATTGAAGACTTCATAACCAAGAGCGTGGTGATCTGTAATTACATTGAAACTGCCATTGTTGGGATTTGGAAAAAGTGTTATATTTTTTGTACTTAAATTTTCATTAAAGACTATGTTTTGACCTTTAATATTTACATTGTCTAAATAAAATTGGTTCCCATAATCATTTATTGCAACAAACCTTATAAGTATAGTATCGTTATTGTAACCCAAAGATGTTAAATTAATACTATCAGTTTTCCAAGAGTCACATGTTGGGTACCATACACTTGATTGATATGGAGTTGTTGCAAGATTTGACCCTGAGGCACCATAAATTGAATCCCAAGTATGACCGCAATCTCTTGAGATATCGATTCTAAAACCATCGCTATGTGCACTTGAATAACCAGAATACGAGTAATCGTAGGTTAAATAATTTTGAGCAGATGGCCCAAAACCTAGCTTAATCTTATTGGAAATTAGATAAGCTTCATCGCCTCTTTGACTAATATGGTAGTGATCAACATAAGTAACTTTATTTGGTAAGCAATTACTTCCACTATCCACAATTATTTCTTGCCAAGAAAAGCTAGAGGGCGGTGTTTGCCATGACTTTGGAGGGAAATTAAAGCTCTCGAAGTTTTGTTGGTAATCAGTTGAACTTGTAATTAATGAAGTTGTATCTTCATAAACTATAAAATTATTTATTGTTTGTGTACTGCTACCAAATTGATCAGTTACAGTTAGTGTAACGTCATATGAACCAGGTTGATTGTAAACTACAGTAGGATCTTCAAGGTTTGAGCTATTTGGAAAACCACCTGGGAAACTCCAGCTCCATGATGCATTTGATGCTCTCACAGCAGAATGACAAACAAAATTAATTGTGTCGTTCATACAATTTACCTTCATCTTGTCAGCCGAAATTTGTGCTGAAGGTGGGGAGTTTTCAAAAAGATCTACCACATAAGCACTTCTATTTGTTCCATTAAATATCTGACCTTTTCTGTAGAAAGGGATTAATTGGACAGATGTGCTTGGTTTTGGTAAATTATTATCATAAATACTCCAGTCATTCATACTATTGTTCTTGTAATAAACTGCAGTCCTTGTACCTAAATAAACTCCGCCATCACTACCACGCTGATGTTCAATATTTGTTGGGAAAACATCATCAAGAGTGCCAGTTGTTAAATTAATCCAATTTAAACCTCCATCACTTGATTTAAATACTTTATCTCCATTGTAATTTGGATAACTACCATACATTGAATTTCTTGAAATCCATATGGTATTTTCGTCATTACTACTGACTGTTATGTCATATGTAATCCAGTCGTTCGATAGAGAGGGAGTGATATCTGTCCAAGTATTTCCTCCGTCTTCCGATTTATATATGTATTTTTTATCCCACCACCCAGGATATGTTGTTACATATATATAATTTGGATTAGACCAGGCAACTTCAACTGAGGCAATATCTGCATCAAAATGATAAACTGCTTCAAAGCTCGATCCATTATTTTTTGTTAACCATAATGTTGAGTCATTTCCNGAGTAAAACCAATTATAACATCTTGGGTCAAATTCAATTTGTGAAGATTGACCAATGATGTATGAAGCATTTGGTTTTTTGTCAATTGGAAAAGTTTTTATAGCAACGTTTCTATCTCCTGAAAGAATTTTTCCGCCATAATCACTATAAGCAATTCTAGGGTTTCCAAAATTTACAAATCCTCTTACATTATCTCCGCCGTCAGTGCAGATCCAATCACCTATATAAGTATTATTATCTTTTAATAGTGTTCCGTTATGATAAGTGCCTCCAAGCATTACATTTCCATCTTTGAAGCCTGCTCCAAATCCCCAAAAATCAGTCCCTTCAATTCCATACATTTTTTTTGAAATACTATCACCATAATTATCAGAGTAGAAAATTCCTCCGTCACATGCAAACCATAAATCGTTACCATAATAATTAATGTCATGAATATCTGCATGTACATATCCTTTTTTGTGTGGTTCACTCCACTTTGCAGGGCAGGAAAAAGTAAATCCATCATCAAACGAAATCCAATGATTTACACCACCAACATGAATAATATTGGCATCAAAAGGGTTGACAGCTAATGCGAGATCATAATAGTATTGTCCTCCATCATCAAGTCCNCTGGGCTGCCAGCCCATCATATTNATATTGTTTGCACTTGGAACACCTGCAGGTTGCGGACCGCAACATCTAAATGTCCAGCTTTCTCCTTTATCATAGCTTATATATATTCCATATAAACCACTTCCACCATTAGCGGCTCCTGTAGCTAGAGCAACAATTTTGTTGGGTGCTGCAATGCTAACAGCAATTTCGGTTCGTTTTTGTTCATCATTTGCAGATGGACTTGGCCATCCATTTGTTAACAGATTAAGAGAATTTCCATTATCATTTGATCTATAAAATTCAGTNTAATTGGCCTCTTGTCTGACAAAATACATAGTATCNGAATTTGTTGGATGAAATTCAATTTCCTGAAACTCTCCACTCATTATTTCATTTAAGTTTTGACCTCCATCTGTAGATTTATAAATACCATTATTTGATGCCACAAACAATACTTGATTGTTTTGGGGGTGCATTTTTATATCTTTAATGGAATGTGATTGATTCATAAAGACATTTCCGCCAATATTGTTCCAGTTTATACCACCATCAATTGATTTATATAAACCACCATTTCCGGAAATATATACTATGTTTTCGTCCTGAAAATCTATTTCAATTGCATAAACACTTGATAAATGAAGGTCTTTAGTTATATGAAACCAATTTGTTCCTTTATTAATGGATTTCCANGCTCCTGCTGTTGCTGAACCAGCATACAATACATCATTATTGCTTAACGATTGTTCAATTGTGTAAAGATGAGCTGCCCCTGGAGCATAACTTCTACTTTGAGCATCAATATCAAAATCCCATGGCCCAATACATTGCCAATTATTCGAACTTTTGGATTTAGTTTTTTTTGCTTGTATAGTTTCTCTGCTNAAGTTTCTAATCCACCTTTTAAAGTATTGTGTGTGCTTGTTTTTTATAAACTCATTTTGCTCATAAAAGAGTTCGTATTCTTTGATTACTTTATCTGGATCAATGTCATCACTATACATAAGATTTACCCATTTTGGTAAATCTTTAGCATTGACATCGTATTTTTTCTCAGATTGTGATAGAATATTTTGTGAGCAAATTAATAGAATGAAAATTAATATTTTTTTCATTTTTAAATAATAACCTTTACTAAAGTTTAAATGCAGATTTAACCTCTTCAATACAGTCAAGTTTTTCCCAGGTAAATGTTTCAATTTCTTTGGAAATTTTTGTTCCATTTATAACAAAATCTACATTTTTAGTTTCTGGATTTCTACCCATGTGTCCATATGCAGCAGTTTCGGAATAAATAGGGTTTTTTAGTTTTAGTCTGCTGATTATAGACGCAGGTTTCAAATTGAAGCATTGCATATTTTTTATTTTATNTGCAATTTCTCCATCTGTTAAATTTACATTTGAAGAACCGTAAGTATCNACGAATATCCCCATAGGTTCTGCAATTCCAATTGCATAAGACACTTGAACTAATACTCTATCTGCTACACCAGCTGCTATCAAATTTTTTGCAATATGCCTAGTTGCATAAGCTGCAGATCGATCTACTTTTGAAGGATCTTTNCCAGAAAATGCACCACCTCCNTGAGCACCTTTCCCGCCATAGGTGTCAACAATAATTTTTCTTCCGGTAAGTCCAGTGTCCCCATGTGGTCCTCCAATTACAAACTTTCCAGTTGGATTAACATGATATTTTTCATTACCAAATAATGACTTATTTTCCTCGGAGAGTTGTTTCAAAACTCTTGGCATAAGTATCTCTTTAACATCACTTTCAATCTTTTTCTGCATTGAAATTTCATCGTCAAAATCATCGTGTTGAGTGGAAACAACAATGTCTTTAATTGAAATTGGATTATGATCATCATTATATTCCAAAGTGACTTGTGATTTCGAATCAGGACGCAGGTATGTCATTTCTTTTTTCTCTCTCCTTATGTTAGCCATCTCAATTAGTATTTTGTGTGAGATATCTAGTGCAAGAGGCATGTAATTTTCAGTTTCATTTGTTGCGTATCCAAACATCATACCTTGATCACCAGCTCCTTGTTCTTTATTTAATCCTTCACCTTCAACAACACCTTGTCTTATATCAGCTGATTGTTCATGAATTGCTGAGATAACTCCACAACTGTCAGCATCAAATTGATATTCTGATTTAGTGTAGCCAATTTTTCTAATTACCTCTCTTGCAACATTTTGAACATCTACGTATCCATTTGTTTTTACCTCGCCACTTAAGACAGTGAGCCCTGTTGTAACAAGAGTTTCACAAGCTACTTTTGATTCAGGATCTTGAGCAAGAAAGTTATCTAATAATGCATCTGAAATTTGGTCTGCAACCTTATCAGGGTGTCCTTCAGAAACTGATTCTGATGTAAAATAATACGACATACTTAATTTTTTAATTTTTATTGATTTGGCTTGGGTCACAAAAGAAACGTTTTTAGCATTTTTTTTTGTGGTTGCAATAGGCCAAATCTCTCCACATATTTTACCACAAATTTAAAAAATTAAATATTATTCTAATGGTATTAAAAATTTAAATTAAATTTGCAAATAACTTATCAAGAAAGACGGAGGGATGGGCCCTGTGATGTCTTGGCAACCTTTTAAGATGGTGCCAATTCCCACTCCAAAAAATGGAGGAAGATGAGAGAAATTCAGTCAAATTTCCCGAACTCTTTTTTATAAGTTGCATAAAAAATAATTATGATTGAAAAAATTCTTGAAAAAAGAATACTCATACTTGATGGAGCAATGGGAACTATGATTCAAAGGTTTTCTCTTGACGAAAATGATTTTAGAGGAGATAGGTTTAAAAATCATGACTGTGATCTAAAAGGAAATAATGATTTATTGTCAATTACAAGGCCTGATGTTATTAGTTCAATTCATGAAGAATATTTAATTGCAGGAGCAGATATAATTGAAACTAATACATTTAGTAGTACTTCTATCGCCCAAGAAGATTATAATTTGTCATCAATTGTTTACGATTTAAATTTTCAATCTGCTCAATTAGCAAAAAAAGTAGCAATAAAGCACTCAACAAAAAATAAACCAAGATTTGTTGCTGGCTCTATTGGACCTACAAATAGAACAGCATCAATTTCTCCAGATGTTGAAAATCCAGCATTTAGAGCAATAACATTTGATCAACTTAAAAACTCATATAAAGAACAAGCCATCGGCTTAATAGATGGGAAAGTAGATCTCCTGCTTGTAGAAACTGTTTTTGATACATTAAATTGTAAGGCTGCACTATTTGCAATAGAAGAAGCATTCGAAGACAGTGGAAAAAGACTGCCAATAATGGTTTCTGGAACAATAACTGATGAAAGTGGTAGAACTTTATCTGGCCAAACTGCAGAAGCTTTTTTAACTTCTATATCTCATATCCCTTTGTTAAGCATTGGTTTTAATTGCGCTCTTGGAGCAAGTTCCATGAGTCAATATGTAAAAGTTTTGTCAGATAATGCACCATTTTTTATTAGTGCATTTCCAAATGCAGGACTACCAAATGAAATGGGAGAGTATGACCAAAGTCCAAAAGGAATGGCTTTACAGATAGAAGACTACATGAAAAGAGATATTGTAAATATTGTTGGTGGTTGTTGTGGCACCACCCCTGATCATATAAGAGCTTTTTCTGATTTAGCTCAAAATTATAAACCACGAGTTAGACCAATAATAAAAAAGGAAATGAGATTGAGTGGTCTTGAATCTGTAACAATTAATAGTGATAGTAACTTTATTAATATAGGNGAGAGAACGAATGTTACTGGATCAATAAAATTCAAAAGATTAATCAAGGATAATAATTATGAAGACGCTTTAGATGTTGCCTTAAATCAAGTAGAGGGAGGTGCACAGGCAATTGATATTAATATGGATGATGGAATGTTAGATGGTAAAGAATGTATGGTTGACTTTATTAATTTGGTAGCTTCAGATCCTGATATTTCCAGAGTTCCTGTAGTGGTTGATTCATCAAAATGGGAAATTATAGAAGAAGGTTTAAAATGCCTTCAGGGAAAGGGTATCGTTAATTCAATTTCTTTGAAAGAGGGAGAAGATGAATTCATAAAGCAAGCAAAATTAATACAAAAATATGGGGCTGCTGTTGTTGTCATGGCTTTCGACGAAGACGGTCAGGCAGTAAATTACTCCGACAAGATTAGAATATGTGAGCGTGCTTACAATATTTTGACAAAAAAAGTTGGTTTTCCTGCAGAAGATATAATATTTGACCCAAATATTTTGACAGTTGCAACTGGTATTGAAGAGCACAATAACTATGCAGTAGATTTTTTTAAAGCTACAAAGTGGATTAAAGATAATCTTCCACATGCAAAGGTAAGTGGTGGTGTAAGTAATGTTTCTTTTTCATTTAGAGGTAATAATATAGTTAGAGAAGCTATGCACTCTTCATTTTTATTTCATGCAATTAATAATGGTCTAGACATGGGAATCGTAAATGCAGGAATGATTGAAGTTTACGAGGAAATCCCAAAAGATTTATTGAAAGGTGTTGAGGATGTTTTATTAAACAGTGATAATCTAGCAACCGAAAGACTTCTAACATTAGCTGAAAAAATTAAAGGAAAAGGAAAAGAAAGAAAAGAAGATCTTGCTTGGAGAGAAAAATCAG
Organism: Flavobacteriales bacterium; assembly: GCA_002715885.1. Lineage (GTDB taxonomy): Bacteria > Bacteroidota > Bacteroidia > Flavobacteriales > BACL11. The sequence goes on from PBAG01000018.1 coordinate 33,927, forward strand.
TTGAAGAAAGACTTTCATATTCGCTAGTTAAAGGAAATATGTCATTCATTGATATTGATGTTGAAGAAGCTAGATTAAAGTTTGACAAACCAATTGAAGTTATAGAAGGACCCTTGATGGATGGAATGAATATTGTTGGAGATTTATTTGGATCAGGGAAAATGTTTTTACCTCAAGTAGTTAAGAGTGCTAGAGTTATGAAAAAAGCGGTTGCGATTTTAACTCCATTTATAGAAAAAGGAAAGGGAAAGGCAGCTACAGCTGGTAAAGTTTTATTAGCTACAGTAAAAGGTGATGTGCATGATATAGGAAAAAATATAGTAGCAGTAGTTATGGGGTGCAATAATTATGAAATTATTGATTTGGGAGTAATGGTTTCTTCAGATAAAATACTTTCGGAAGCTGTAAAAAATAAAGTTGATGTTATTGGCTTGAGTGGTCTAATAACTCCATCTCTAGACGAAATGATTTATGTAGCTGAAGAAATGGAGAGAAAAAAACTAGACATTCCATTAATAATTGGAGGAGCAACTACTTCAAAAATTCATACTGCTGTAAAGTTAAATGATAAATACAATAAGCCAATCGTTCATGTAATAGATGCTTCTAAATCAGTTGGTGTTTTAGCCAATTTACTTTCAAAAGAAAGTAAAAGTTATTGTAATGAAATAGACAAGGAATATAATGAAATAAAAGAAAGCTATTTAAAAAGAAAATCAAAAAAGACTTATTTNTCTATAGAGGATGCAAGAAAAAATAAANTATCNACNANATGGANNGAAAGANAAATAACNAAACCTAAAAANCTTGGANTNACAACTNCTGANCATGATNTAAATGNAATNAGAGAGTTTATNGACTGGACTCCGTTTTTCTATACATGGGAGATGAAAAAGAAATTTCCAAAAATATTGAATGACAAAAAATATGGAGAACAAGCAACAAAGTTATTTAAGGATGCAAACGATATGCTTGATAAAATACACAAGTTTAATTGGTTGAAACTTAAGTCAGTTGTAGGTTTTTGGAAAGCTAATTCAGTAGAGGATGATATTGTATTGCTGGATTCAAAAAATAATATAGTTGAAACTTTCTGTACTTTAAGACAACAAACTGCGAAGGCTAGTTTTAATCAGGCACTGTCTGACCTTATTGCTCCAAAAGAAACTGGAATTGAAGATTACATGGGA
>PBAG01000019.1 GCA_002715885.1 Flavobacteriales bacterium
TCAGTATACTAATAAATGATTTCTAGTTTTTTTTCAAAATATCACTTTAATCTTAATGAAATNGATTCAACCAACAATTTCTTAATTAAGCTCAATAAATTGAAGAAATTTAAATANCCTGTTGTTGCAACTGCAGATTTCCAAAACNTGGGTAAAGGCAGAAATAAAAATTCCTGGCAAAGTCAGAAAGGAAAAAATTTACTTATGAGTATTCTTTTTAATCATAAAGTTGAGTTAAACGATCAATTTAAGCTAAATGCTATAATTTCACTATCAATTGCTGAATTAGTTTCTATTTATACAGANAATAAAGTATATGTTAAATGGCCTAATGATATTATTGTTTGTAATAATAAAATCGCTGGTTTTATTGTAGAAAATACTGTAAGAAAAAATATAATTAAATCTTCAGTTATTGGAATTGGAGTGAATATTAATCAAAAAAAATTTCAAAAATTTAATCCAGATGCTACATCATTATCTATTTTAAATAATAAAGAATATGAAATAGATGAGGTTAAANAAAGGTTANTAGANNTAATAGAAATTAATTATAANAATTTTGACCCTAAATTTTTGATACAATACAANAATATTTTGTTNAGAAAAAACAAATACACAAAGTTTGTTNCTGGAGAAAATATTTTNAGAGCTAAAATACAATCAGTACAGTATGATGGCAGTGTGATTATGAAAGATGAAACTGGAAAAAGCAAGAAGTTTAAAGTAAATGATATAAAGTATTTACTNTAGATTTTTTTTATTATCTCAGTGAACTGGGTTAAAAACATGTCAATTGGTTTTTGAACNANCATTTTCATCATAAAATTGACTTCCATATTNATCTCTAAATCTACATTNGTTGTNTTTTCNTCATTTGCATTTATGAAGCAGTACATATTGAATGGAATTTGACTTTCGTTAGATTCAAATTTTATTTTACTGAAGGCNTGTTTTTCTGTAATTTGTAGAGACATTTTAGGTAATTGTTCTATTTTAAATGTACAATTATCAACACTTGATTCAAATTCCTCAACTTCTTTTGGAAGGTAATCCTTTAAATTATTTAGATTAGTAAATTTTTCAAATAACTCCTTATAATTTAAGTTGGCAGTTACTGTTTCGCTTTTAAATTTAGTAGACATTTACAATTTGTTTTTGCAAATTTACTAAATATTTTTATTGGTATAATTTTTTTTACTTTAAATTATGCAAAAAAATTAACTCCAGCTTTTTGGATTTTCTCTCCATTTTTTTAAAANCNAGAGATCTTTTTGATTAATATAATTTGATTTNAGAGCTTCTTCTATTAATGTACTGTAATCACATAATGATGTTTTTTCACAATTATGTTCTTTAAAATTATTGTCAGCTTCTTCAAATCCATATGTAAATATTGATATCAATCCTCTAACATTAAGCTCTTCTGATTCAAGTGCTCTTACAGCTGCTAAACTACTTTTGCCACTGCTAATAAGGTCTTCAATCACAACAACCGATTGACCTGAATCATAATATCCTTCTATTAAATTTTTTTTCCCATGTTCTTTGCTACTTGATCTTACATAAATAAATGGTAAGCCTAGCTCTTCAGCAATTAAGCATCCTATTGCAATTCCACCTGTTGCAACTCCTGCTATTACATTAGCATGTGGATACTTCTCTTTTATTATTTCACAAATCTTTATTCTTACATGTGTTCTTATCTTTGGAAATGATAATGTTTTTCTATTATCACAATAAATAGGTGATTTCCATCCTGATGCCCANGTAAAAGGATTATTAGGTTGTAAAATAATTGCTTTAATTTGCAATAAATGATTTGCAATTTGTTTAGCCTCTTCTTCGTAATTTACCATGTCGCAAAAATATAAAGTTTTCATTAACAATTGCCTTACTGTGGTAAATGATAATTGGGATGAATTTTGTTTTGATTATACAGTAATAAAAGCAGCTGGCGGTATTGTTTTTAATGAAAAAGATGAATTACTCATGATTTATAGAAATGGGAAGTGGGACCTTCCAAAAGGAAAAAAAGAATTTAATGAAAACGATGAAGAATGTGCTTTAAGAGAAGTTTGCGAAGAATGTGGGGTTGAAAATCTTTCAATCGTAAATTTTTATGAAACAACATATCATACTTATGAACAAAATGGAGAAAAAATTTTAAAAATTACAAAATGGTTTATTATGAATTCTGTCGGTGATCATAATTTATCGCCACAATTAAGTGAGGGAATTGAAAAAGCAATGTGGATCAAAAAAAGTAATTTGGATAAAAATCTCAAAAATTCTTTTGGAAATATTGTAGAAATCCTTAAAAATATATAATCGTTATATTTACTGAATGAAGAAAATAAGCGATGATATTACTGTTGCAAATACTCTTGAGGGGGACTTTTATTGCTCAGACGAACTTTTTTTAAAAGTAAAAGAAAAAATTTTTGAAAGTAGCTGGCAATTTATTTGCTCTAAAGAGGAAATGAATGAAGCTAACACAGTATTTCCATTTTATCTATTAGATGAATTTATTTCTGAACCACTTATTCTTGTTAACAGTGATAATTCTATAAAATGTTTTTCTAATGTTTGTACTCATAGAGGGAACATTTTAGTGGAGGAAAAAACAATCCTCAGAAGAAATATTGTCTGTAACTACCATGGAAAAAGTTTCACTAAAGATGGAAAATTTGTTTTTATGCCTGAGACAGAGGGTATGAAAAACTTTCCTTGTGAATCTGATAATTTATCTGAAGTTAAAATTGATAATTTTTTTCAATTTCTTTTTGTCTCATTAGATCCAAAAATTTCATTAAAAACTTTGCTTAAAGAAATGATAGACAGGGTATCATGGATGCCATTTAATAAATTAAAAATTAGAAAAGACCTTTCTAAATCATATGAAATTGATGCTAATTGGGCTTTGTATTGTGACAATTATCTTGAAGGATTTCATATTCCATTTATTCACAAAGATTTAAATGCAACTTTAGACTATAAAAAATACGATGTTGAAATTTTCAAGTACTGCAATTTGCAAATTGGATATGCTGAGGAAGATGATATTTGTTTTGAAATTCCAAAAAGTTCTGTTGATTATGGTCAAAAAATTGCTGCTTATTACTTTTGGGTTTTTCCAAATATGATGTTTAATTTTTACCCATGGGGTTTGTCCGTAAATATTGTCAAACCTGTTGAAACAAAAAAAACTAAAATTGAATTTATTTCTTTTGTATGGGACGAAAGTAAATTAGATCTTGGTGCTGGAGCAGATCTTGATAAAGTTGAATTGGAGGATGAAGAAATTGTTCAAAGAGTTCAAAAAGGTGTAGGTTCTAGATTTTATAAAAGTGGTAGATTTTCTCCGAGAATGGAGAAAGGTGTTCATCATTTTCACACATTGGTAACAAAATTTATGTTTAAATAATTATTATATATTTGCTAAAATGCAATATTCCTTTTTCTCTTTTGAAACAGCAATATACTAAGGTGTTTTACGTTTAACAAAAAAAACCAATCATGTCAAGAGGAAGGCCCACAACAAGAGATAAAGGATTAAGAAACGGTTTTTATATAGAACTCAGAGATAAACCATCTTCAAAACCTATAAGAATTATGAGAGACTCACATGAACAAGCAATGCTTGCTTTAACTCAGTTTGAGAACAAAATAGTNAAGTATTTAGGTGAGGTCAAAGATAATTATTGGGTAGACGGAGATAACAAAGGCCAAAAAGTAATTTAGTGACAAATCTTAAATTTGTTTGGGAATTTTTTGGACCAGATTCCAAAAAATTAGCTCAACATCATCTTGAACATCTTAATGAATTTCTTAAAAAAGAAAATATAAACAGTTCGGAGAGTGGAGTAAGCTTTGAATCAGATAATTTTTCATACAGTTATACTATTTTAGATGAGTCTTTGTTAGAAGTTATAAAAACTAGCTTAAAACCACACAAAGCATTTAGATTATAGTCTTTTTAGTTATCTCAAACTTGTTATGCATGACATAGGAATTTATTAATTNATAATTATTTTTGTTGTGTTTTCAAAATACTATGGGACAATATCAAAAAAATAGAAATATTTTCTTCATTAAGTTGAGAGATTGGAATCTTAAACTTTATCAAAGATATTTATCTAATCCCCCTTATTTAAATGCTGACGANGTTTTTCCTCAGCACAAGATTTTGGAGAAAAACTGGCTAATGATAAAAGATGAAATTAATTCCATTGTAAAAAAAACAAATTCCTTGCCTAAATTTCACGATGTTGACGATGGTCAAGAATTTATTTCTGCAAANGATGGAATAGCTTGGAATATGTTTTTAGTAAAAACATATGGATTTTGGAATAAACACAATGTAAAACTTTGCCCAAATATTGTCAATTTATTTAGGCCTTTTAAGGATGTTTCTAGTATATCTATATCTTTTTTAAGTCCNGGAAAGCATATCCCTCCTCATAACGGGCCTTANAAAGGAATTTACAGATACCAACTTGCAATTTCTGTACCAAAAGAGGGGAATTGTCAATTATTTGTGGATAATAAACCGTATACTTGGACTGAAGGTAAAGGAGTAATGTTTGATGATACTTATGTTCATGAAGTGAAAAATGAAACNAAGGAAACAAGGATTGCTGTTCTTTTAGATATTAGAAGAAACGATTTTCCATTTTTATTAAAAATATATGATTTTATATTTTACAAGATCATTCAATTATTAGTTATTTTAAATAGGACAATGTCAAAATCTGCGGTTAAGTGACAAATTAATAACCCATCCTTTTTGTAAATTTGCAAACTTTTTAGAATTACATTTAATTCAATATGCTTACTAGAATGTTTTTTTTTATTGCATTTTTTTTATTGCTTGATTTTTATCTATTTACATCCATTTCTCCTGTATTTAACAAGGGAAGTTTTTCTAATAAAATCTTCAATATTACATATTGGGTCATTTCCGCCATAATTTATTCAATCATAATTTTTGTATTCATAAATTTTAACAAAAGAACACCCTCTGTTCATTTTAATAATGAAATCCTTATCAGCAGTTTTATGTTTATTGTTTTTATCTCAAAATTTTTTGCTCTTATTCCTCTAGTAGTCGATGATATATTAAGGATTTTTAGATTTATTGGTCAATTTATAGTAACCGATCTCAAAAGAGAAAATATTTTTGATATTGATAGATTAAAATTTCTTAAAAAAACCTCTCTTTTTATTGGATCTACTTTTTTTATTACCATGCTAGGAGGGATACTATTTGGCAGATATAATTTTAAAACTAAGAACATAAATTTGAAATTAGAAAACTGGAGTTCAAAATTAAAAGATTTTAAAATTGTTCAAATTTCAGACTTACATTTAGGTTCATTCAGTTCTGTAAAAAAATTAGAAGAAGTTGTTGAAATAATTAATAATGAAAAAGCTGATTTAGTTGTTTTTACTGGAGATCTTGTTAATAATTTTCACAATGAGGCACTTCCATATATTTCAACTTTAAAAAAAATAAAATCTAATTATGGAAATTATTCAGTGTTAGGAAATCATGATTATTGTGATTATGTAGGTTGGAAAAGAAGTAGTAAAAAATGGAAAGATAACTTTAATGAAATGCTAGAAGTTCACAAAAAAATGGGTTTTAATTTACTTCTAAATAGCTCCAAAGAGATTGAAATAGAAGATGAAAAAATAAATTTAGTTGGTGTTGAAAATTGGGGTGCAGGTAATTTTAATAAGGACGGTGATCTTAAAAAGGCAATGTTCGAAGTAAATGAGGAATACCCTACGATATTATTATCTCATGATCCATCTCATTGGTCTGCTCAAGTTTTAGATTTTCAAAAAAGAATTGATCTGCAACTCTCTGGACATACACATGGNATGCAATTTGGAATTGATATTCCTGGTTTTAAATGGAGTCCGGTACAATGGAGGTACAAACAATGGTCTGGATTGTATGAAAATTCAAAGAAGTTTATATATGTCAATACTGGCGTTGGTAATTTAGCATATGCTGGTAGAGTTGGTATTATGCCAGAAATCACTGTTTTAAAAATTTCTTGATGTCATCAAAAATTTATTATGATATTTCTGAAGTTAATGCTAAGGAATGGGCAAAATCTATAAACCCAAATAACTTATTTATAAATTATAATTTTTTAAGCCATTTCTCAAAACATCAAAAAGAGCTAGTACATATTTACTATTTAGATGGAAAAAATAGATTCTATGCTAACATTTTTAATATAAATATTAGGGGACTTAAAGGATATTCTAATTATAAACTATTTAAATTTATTATTAAATTGTTTAGGTTTAAGTTCCTATATTTTACTAATTCATTTTTGACAAATATTTCTTCATTTGAGATTAATCAAGATTTTAACTCAGATAAATTGGTTTCAAGCATTTTAGAAGATAAAAACGCAGATTTTATTGTTCTTCCTGATTTTTTGTTTGAGCATACTAGAAATTCTGTTGTTGATGCAAAATTTCATAAGATAGAAGTAGAGGAGGATATGTTTTTAGATATTCAGAGTAGTTGGACAAATTTTGAATCTTATATCAACTCATTAAAAACAAAGTATAGAAAAAAAATAAAATTAATATTTGAAAAAAGTAGTTGTTTAAAAATTAAACAACTAACAAGTTCAGATCTTCACAATTTCAAAGAAGAAATTCAAAATTTGTTTAATAATGTGATTAACGAAAATAAGTTTCAAGGAAAAAAATTCAACACAAGCATTTTTGAGGATATTATTTTAGACTATCCAAATTTTAAAATTTTTGGATATTTCTTAGAAGATAAACTAGTTGCCTTTTCCTCAGAATTTGCAAATTTTGATAACCACTATTCATATTTTGTTGGCTTTGATTACGGCTTAAACAAAAAATATGCCATATATGGCAGAATCTTATGTGAATCAATAAACAATGCAATTTTAGGCAAAAAGAATAAAGTAGTTTTTGGAAGAACTGCAAATGAGTTTAAAAGCAATTTTGGAGCAATGCCAAAGAAATCATTTGTATACTTAAAAGTAAGAAATAAATTTTTGGCTTTTATTTTAAAAAATTACATTAAAAATATAAAGCCTAAAAAGTGGAAGCAAAGGAATCCTTTTAAAAATTATAAATTAAAAGCTTAATAAGATATTTTCAATTTCAATCAATTTTGACCATTGTTTTGCATTAGAAAGGCCATTAATTGGCCCAAGGTATAATTGATAGACTTCTTCTTTAGAATTTGATTTATTTGGTAAAAAGAAATGGTTTACTGGAAACTCAATAAACTTTTTAGAAAAAATTTCTTTCTCTTTTAATGCTTCTTCTTCAGATTGGTACTTTCCAAAAACAATTATGTGTTCATCATTTTTGAAAGTAAAATTGTATTCTAATGCTTCTTCTTTTTTTGGAACATCAACTTTTACATCAACTTGCACACCTTTATCATCTTTTTTAACATCAACAGAGGAGTCCACTAAGTTGCTAAAATCAATACTTTTTATAACGAAAAATAGCCCAACTACAATTCCAACTCTTATAAGATAAGTTTTTAATTTATTGTTAGAGTTATTTTGATTTGAAGTATTTTTAGGTACTTGCTGAGTAACTACTTCTTCTTTTGCCTTTTCTCTTTTTGGAAAGACATCCTTTTCATTAATTTCAGCCAATCTTTTGTTTACAACCTCAAGTCTTTCTTCATTTCTTGTTTTACTCATATCAAATTTTTTGCTAATATATCATATATTGATTTAATTTTCTAAACAGATTGTAAAAACTTCTTTTAAGCTGTAACCTGCTTTTTTTAATTGTTGGGGAATGATGCTTTTCTCAGATAAACCTGGAATTGTATTAATTTCAATTACAAAAGCTTTATCATTTTTAATAATAAAATCAATTCTACATAGTCCTCTTAGGTTTAGATCTTCAAAAATTTTCTTGCTTTGGGAATGAATAATATTTTTATTTTTCTCACTTATCCTTGCAGGAGTGATTTCTTGAGATTTATTAAAATATTTTGCCTCATAATCAAAAAAATCATTCTCACTTATAATTTCAGTTATTGGTAGTAAAATAACTTTGTTTTTAATATTAAATACTCCACAACTAACTTCAATTCCATCAATGTACTCCTCAATTATTACTTCATTATCATGTTTAAGTGCATTTAGGATTGCATTATCAATTTCAGAATTTAATTTAACTAAACTTATACCATTACTTGAACCGGCTTGATTTGGTTTTACAATAAATGGTAATTTAATTTTATTGCAAATATCTTCTTTGTTATATTTTTCATTAGTAATTAGTAGTGACTTGGCAATATCATAATTTAACTTTCTTAGTGTATTATTACATTCAAACTTATTGAATGTTAGTTTTGAAACTTTTGAATCACAACAGGTAAAATTTATTTGATTTTTTTCAAATAAAATTTGAAGGTCGCCATTTTCTGCTGGAGGTCCATGCAAAGCCATGAAAACATCTTTAAAAAGGAGTTCTTTTTCATTTAATTTTATTTTTAAATTATCCTTAATCTGATGTTGCTCTCCATTAACTCTAATTTGCCACACACCCTTTTTTATTTCTATAATGAATGGTTTGTATTTTTTTTTGTCTAAATTTTGATAAACTGTGTTTGCACTTAAAATTGAAATATCGTATTCTGCAGAATCTCCACCAGTTATGATAGCTATGTTTTTCATATTATGTTAACAAATATATATGTTTTTATTGTTTGTATTTATAATAATTATAATAGTATTTTTATAATTACTTTTGCTTTAAATAGTAGAATGGAAGAAGAAAATAAAATACAAGAAGACAATCAAGAAGAGTACAAAAATCAAGAAACTGATTTTTATGAAAGTAAGCCTAAATCTTTTATCTCCGATAAACCTCTTTTAAAGAATTTCCTTTTAGCAAGTATTACACTTCCATTATTGTTTTTTATTTATTTGAAATTTTTAGATATATACACCTTACACGATAGATATGTCATAGTACCTGACTATAGTGGATACAAGCTAGCTCAACTTGACTCTATTTCTGAAAAAAATAAATTAAGGTATGTTATAATTGATTCAATTTCTGATCTTAACCAACCAAAGGGAATTGTGATAAATCAGGAGCCAAAACCTAAAACTAAAGTTAAAAAAAAGAGAAGAATATACTTAACAGTTACAGAAACAAATACCAGTATAGTTCAATTTCCAGATGTTTATGATTTAACATTGAGACAAGCGTTAAGAAAAATTGAAATAGTAGGACTTAAAGTCGGAAAGTTGGAGTATAGATCGGATATTGCAACAAATAAAATCTTAGATTTTAATGTAAATGGTATAAGTATTTATGCAAATCAAGAAATATTAAAAGGAACCGTTGTTAATTTAGTTGTTGGGAGAGGTCTGAGTGATGAATATGTTATTGTTCCAGATTTGATAGATCTAAATAGAGTTGCAGCGCATATAGTGCTAAAAACATCATCTTTAAATATAGGCACTGAATTTTATGATGAGAATGTAGTAGATTCATCAAATGCTGTCATATACAAGCAAACACCTCCACATGATAACCAAAATCAACTTAAATTAGGTTCAACTATTGATATTTTCTTTAAAAATCCTTAAAAAAATGAGAATGATTAGATTTTTATTCTTAGTGTTTTTTAGTTTGTCTAATGTAAATGCGCAGGAAGTCATCTCCCCACTATTATCTTCACCAAGAGAAGATATGTATATTTCTAAAAATCAAAATTTACTTACTCTGCCTTTTTTTGATGATTTTTCTTCTGTTCAGCTAAGTTCAAATAATTGGATTGGAAAAAGCACTTTCATAAATAAAAATTATCCTGTAAATCCACCAACTATTGGTGTTGTTACTTTTGATGGTTTGGATTCTGTTGGATTTGCATATGACATAAACATGACAAATAATAGTGGTCCTGCAGATGTTTTACAGTCTAAACAAATAAATTTAAGTAGTGTAGACACTGCTTTTTTTCTTTTTTATTATCAGCCTCAAGGGTATGGAGATAATCCTCAAGCAGAAGACTCTTTAGTATTAGAGTTTTTATCAGACTCCTCTGGCTTTATATCTTGGAAAAGTATTTGGTCCGTTCCTGGAACAAGTTTGCATGATTTTCGGAAAGTTGTAATACTAATATCAGAATCAAATTTTTTACACGATTCTTTTCAATTTAGGTTTAAAAACTATGCTACACTGTCCGGTAATTTTGACCATTGGCATGTAGATTATATTAAAATTGATAATTTCCAATTACCAAGCGACACTTCAAACTTAAATGATGTAGCATTTGTTTATGAGTCTCCGTCTTTTTTGAAAAGATACAATGAAATGCCATGGATTCATTTTCGTGACAATATTAATGATGAAATTAATGATACCATTAATATTTTGTTAAGAAATAATCAAGCAAGTATNAATGTTGATTATCAATATAATGTTTACGANGATAATTTGATNATTGACCATTACCCNTCCCTTGGTATTAGTAGAAATATTTCAGTCTTAGATTATGATTCAATNGGAAATTATATTTTTGAAAACCCTCCAATCTCTATAAATAGTACAGTGTTTCCTTCAAACAATAAAGATAGTTGTGAATTNTTGATAGAACATATAATTGGCACTGGCTCAAACGACTTTAAAGAAAATGACACTTTAAAAAGAACACAAAAGTTTTATTCTCACTTTTCATATGATGATGGTTCTGTTGAGTCGGCCTACGGGATAAATGTTTCTGGCGCCATGGGAGCCTATCAGTTTAAATTAAATAGACCTGATACTCTACGTGCAGTTCAGATATATTTTCCTCAAATGTTAGATTCTGTCAATCAAATNAANTTTATGTTAACAGTTTGGGATGATAACAACGGGATACCAGGTAATATAATTCATCAGCAAGTTGCATACCCAAAACACACCTCTAACAATTTTTATCATTTTTATTATTTAGATTCTTTATTTCAATTGACTGATATCTTTTATGTTGGCTGGGAACAAAAAACAAGNGATATGTTAAATATAGGACTTGACAGAAATAATTCTGCCAATCAATACATGTTTTACAATGTCGGAGGAAATTGGAATAATTCTCAATATACNGGATCATGGATGATTAGACCTATTGTTAACATGAATAGTGTTTCATTGTTAAATGATAATATATCAAGTTCTTTTAAAGTTTTTCCAAACCCAGCTTCTAATGAGTTAAAAGTGAATTCAAATTCAGAAAAAAACTATATAAGTTTTTATGATATTACNGGAAAATTACTTTTTTCAAAAGAATTTAGTTTGTCATCAATAAGCATAAATATTTCAGATTTAAGTAAGGGTATTTACATTTTAAGAATTGAGAATGAGCTTGGTTTATTTAACAAGAAAATACTAATTAATTAAATGAACTCAGAAAACAGTTCTGAAATGTTCGAGCACTATGATTTTACAGCTAGTAGTGGTCAGGCACCACTTAGGGTTGATAAGTTTTTGATGAATTTTATTGAAAATGCTTCACGCAACAAAATTCAAAAAGCGGCATCAAATGGAAATATCTTAGTGAATAATGTTTCGGTTAAGTCAAGCCACAAAGTTAAGGCTGGAGATAAAGTAAGTGTTGTGTACTCATATCCAAAGCAAAATAATGAAATAGTTCCTCAAGATATTCACATTGATATAGAGTATGAAGATAAGGACATACTTATTGTTAACAAAAAGGCTGGAATGGTTGTTCATCCAGGTTTTGGAAATTATGATGGAACTCTAGTAAACGCATTGGCTTATCATTTTGATAATCTTCCAAACAAAAGCAATGAAAATAGACCTGGTCTTGTTCATAGAATTGATAAAAATACATCAGGTGTTTTAGTTATTGCTAAAAACGAAGAAAGTATGATAAAGCTATCTAAAAAATTTGAAGAAAGAGATTTAAATAGATTGTATATNGCATTAATATGGGGAGAGCCAAAAGAAAGTGTAGGAACAATTACTGGTAATATTGGTAGAAGTTTAAAGAATAGAAAAATAATGTCAGTATTTCCTGATGGAGAATACGGAAAACATGCTGTCACTAATTACAAAGTAATTGAGAGTTTTGGTTATGTTTCTATGGTTGAATGTAAACTAGAAACTGGCAGAACACATCAAATAAGAGCACATTTTAAATATCTTGGTCATCCACTTTTTAATGATGCTGAATATGGGGGAGATGCAATTTTGAAAGGGACCACATTTTCTAAATATAAACAGTTTGTTCAAAATTGTTTTAAAATTTGTCCAAGGCAAGCTTTNCATGCAAAATCATTGGAATTTGAACATCCTACTTCAAAGAAAAACGTCTCATTTGTTTCAGATTTACCCGACGATATGAAAAAATTGGTAGATAAGTGGAGAAATTATTCCAAGAATCAAAAATTATAATTATTTATTAACTATTATTTTTTGCACTATTTTGTTCTGAGGAGTTGTAATCTCCAAAAAGAACGTTCCGTTTTTTAGTTTAGATACGTCAATACTATTGTTAAAGCTTAGATTATTTTTAATGAGTATTTTTTTACCTAATATATCCATTATTTTAATTGAATAATTAGGGTAATTACAGTCTATTTTAATCATGTCCTTTGTTGGGTTTGGATATATGTTAAAATTGTGGTCTATATTGTTGTTTGAAACAGTTCCTGTGCAATTAACCGGAACATTGGAGTTCTTTAAGCTTGATCTGTATCCATTAAGTGTTCCATTCATCTCACTTACCTGATCGTATGTAAACATCCANGTGTTTCTGGAATAGGCCATGAAGTTTTCGTCCATATCCAAGAAATCGGCATTAAAACCATAGAATAGATCATTACAACTATTATTATTTGTATTCGCATTAACAAATCCATAGTAAACATCATCTGTTGCAGGAGTGTCGTATACATTTGACCCCCAAGTATTATCGTTGTCACAGCATCCTCCACCACTNGATTCACAAAAAGTATGATATAGACCAAGATAATGTCCAATTTCATGAGTAGGCGTTCTTCCATCGCTGGATGAGGAAACATTTCCAACTGTACCAAAATGTTGAAAATCAACAACTAAACCATCTTTCCATGCATTCCAAGATTGTAGGCCCGGTAAATAAGCATATCCAAGTACAGAAGTGTTTCCAGAACTGGATATATCACAGACCCAGATATTTAAGTATTTACTTGGATCCCANCCATCTCTTCCACCAGTACTATTTCTTTTCATATCATTTGACTCTGTACTGTAATTAAAACTATTTTTTGTGCTCTGTGTTCTTGTTATTCCTGTGGTAGGATTTCCATTAGGATCTAAGGTAGCTAAACAAAACTTGAGATTGGGATTACCAGCATAATTGACAAATGTATTTCTTGGTGGATTGGGAAATTCACTATTTGTTTTACTGTAGTCTTCGTTTAATATTCTTAATTGATCTTCAATCTGATAATTAGGAATATTTGTTCCAATACCAATGTTGGCATGGGTTTGTCTATAAATTACATGAACTACAACAGGAATTGTGATTACTTCTTTATTTATGTTATTATTTTGAGAGATCCAAATTTTATTTTGCTTGTGAACTTGATTAATTTGTTTTTGATAATCTTTATTTGTAATCAATTCTTTGTTGATTAGATCGGTAGTAAAACATTTTTTGTTTTCTTGTGCAGCTACAGAAATAGAAACTAAAATTACAAATAAGCTTAATATATTTTTCAAAAACAATTTCATTTAGATTGCAAATATACTCCTAATTAGTATACATTTTAACTATAATTCAATGAATAATATAAATTAGTTTATTGATTATTGTTTATAAAATCATAATCACTTAATGCTTTTAAGAAATTGATTAAATCTTGTTTTTCAGAATTTGTTAGTTGTAAACCAACACCAATTTTTTTCATTAGTGGATCAACAGTTGAAGAGTAATTTCCTCCAGAGTTGTAATGTTCAACTACTTCTTCTAGAGTACTAAATCTACCGTCATGCATGTATGGAGCGGAAAATTCTATATTTCTTAGAGTAGGTGTTTTAAATTTTGCAATATCAAGAGGGTTTTCTGTAATATTAAATAAACCTAAATCTGAAAAATTTTCAGAATCTAAGCCATTATTATGAAACAAATTGTCCATGAACATTTCCGTTCCGTGACAGTGGAAACAATCTCCTTTTTCAGAATTGAAAATTACATAACCATTCANTTCTGAAGGAGTTAGCTGAGTTTCTTGTCTAATCCACTTATCATATTTTGAATTTACCGAAATAAGTGTTCTTTCATATTGAGCAATTGCTTTTACAACATGATTAGAATCGATGTAGTTGATATTAAAAGCTTTTTTAAACAAATTTAAATATGTAGTATCGTTGTTAAGCTTGCTCTCAACATTTGCCCAAGTATCATGCATTTCTATTGGATTAGTCACAGGTTCAAAAGCTTGTTCTTCTAGAGTATTTATACTTCCATCCCAGTTAAATGATGTATTCCAACCTAAATTAATTAGAGCGCTAGCATTTCTAAAACCTTCAATATTGTCAATTCCAGTACTATACTGAGTTGTGTTAGTAAAGGAATTATTTTGCATATGGCAGCCAGCACAAGACAAAGAATTATCTGCACTTAAAATAGGATCGTTAAAAAGTATCTCACCCAATTCAACTCCTTCAGTTGTTAGTGGGTTATCTGNAGGAATTATCATATCTGGAAAGCCATAAGGGGTATTAATAATATATGGGGTAGGTTGATAAACATAGTTTGANTCATACAAACAGCTTCCATTGTCGTATGTCGCGCTAGCAGTCCAATTTACAGCAACTGGGTCNGTACAACCTTCTACAATAATCAAATCTTTTTTACAGGAGTAAAAGATAATTGAAAAAGTTAGAAATAAACTAACTTTTTTCATTTTTAATCTATTAGGCTTTGAAGTGTAAATACATCTGCCATCCCATTACCCATTAATTGCATTTGTTTTGGCATATCCATCATTATAGCTGGGGCAAGATTAATTGTATGTGGATTTTGATACCAATTATTAATATTCATGTCTAAAGAATATTCAAGATTTTCGGTATTATTATTAATATTAATTTCATTGCCAAAGATGACTGAAAAGGAATGATCCATGCCCATAGTTGGACCAGTATGTGTATTGTAAAAAGTAGAATCGTTCATGTATGAACCTTCGAGTTTCATGTAATGGTAACCACCACCCATCATGTCAGGCCATGCCATTGTGGGATGAAATAACTCATTAACTAGAGAATTGCTTACATTTTTAGTTGAATCAAGACCGAATCTAAATGAAAGAATATATGATCCGTTTTCAATTATTTCACTTTCAATAAACATTGTGGAGGGATCAGAAATATCAACATAATGTAAATCTTTAATGAGAATTTCTTCATGATCTTTATTGTTGCTGCTTAATTTTATATCAGTTACTATATATTTTAATGTTAAAACATTATAATTTTCTCCGGCTTGGTTGGTATGAGTGAGCAGGTCATTTGACAAAGCAACATTATCGCAATGATGATTAAAATTTAGTAAAATTTTACTTTCATTAATCTCATTTGTTTCTCCACATGAAGAAATTAATATTGATAAAGTAAAGATTGAGGAGAATAAGTTCTTCATTATTTTTTTTACAAATTTACTAATAATATAAAAATGTAATCATAAACTTCACTATGTCTCTTAATTTTTCTTATTTAATCATTAATAAATAATCTATTTTAAGCATTTTTGTTTGATGCCAAATACTTATGAATATATTGATGTTATTGTTCCATTATCAGTTAATGGTATTTATCAATATTCTATTGAAAAATGTGAAGAAATTAAAGTTGGTCAAAGAGTTATTGTTCAATTTGGAATTAAAAAACTATATGCAGCAATTGTTATAAAGGTTACTGACAAAAAGAATGACGAATTCAAAATAAAAAATATTATTTCTGTCTTAGATAAAGAACCTATTCTCAGTACTAAACAGATTAAATTTTGGATTTGGTTGTCAGAGTATTATATGGCAAATATTGGTGATGTGATGAATGCTGCTCTACCCAATTCATTAAAATTAGCAAGTGAGACAAGATTAGCACTTAATGATTTTACTTATTCAAAACTTGATGAAAGAGAACAAGAAATAATAAATGCAATAGATGACAAAACTAATATTTCAATCAAACAGTTAAATGATATAGTTTCTTTTCCAAATTATTTTTTAGTAATTAATCAATTAATTGAAAAAGAAATTATTAGTGTTTATGAGTACATACAAAGAAAGTATTCAGAAAAGCTAATTTCACAGGTAATTTTAAATAAAATAGATGATAAATTATCTTTAACAGTAAAGCAAAAAGAGCTTTATGACTTTTTAAAGTTAAATAAGNAGTATACAGTGCTTTCAGACTTGATTGAAAAATCTAATATTTCAAGAGCTGTTTTTAAATCATTAGCTAAAAAGAAAGTTATTGACATAAAAAAAGTATCTATTAGTAGAATAACTCCTTTTTTAAATCAAACTAAGCCAATTCATCAACTTTCAAATGAACAATCTGTTGCNTTTGAAAATATAAATCAAAATTTTAAAGAAAAAGATGTTTGTTTACTACACGGAGTTACTTCAAGTGGTAAGACAGAAATTTATATTAAATTAATAGAAAAAGAAATTAAGAAAGGTAAACAAGTTTTATACTTGCTGCCTGAAATAGCTCTAACCATTCAAATTGTTAGAAGATTACAAAAGCATTTTGGAGATAAGGTTGGTGTTTTCCACTCTAATTTGAACAATTCTGAAAGAGTAGAGGTTTGGAAGTCAGTGAGTGATAATTGCTCAGTCTTACTTGGAGTTCGGTCATCCATTTTCCTTCCCTTCAAAAATCTTGGCCTAGTTATAATTGATGAAGAACATGATTCTTCATATAAACAACAACAACCATCACCAAGATATCATGCTCGAGATTCAGCCATTTATTTGGCATCTTTATACAATGCAAAAGTTCTACTTGGTTCAGCAACACCTGCAATAGAGTCTTATTATAATGCTATGCAAGGTAAGTTTGGTTTAGTAAAACTTTTAAAAAGATACTCTAATATAAAACTACCTAAGGTTGAATCAATTGATTTGAAAAAGGGTTATCTTAAAAAGGAAATGAATGGATTTTTTTCAAAAAGATTAATTAATGAAATTTCATCACAACTTGAGAAAAATAAACAAATTATCTTATTTCAAAACAAAAGAGGCTATTCTAAGGTACTAATTTGTGATTCATGTGGCATAGCTGTGAGCTGTAAATATTGTTCTGTAAGTCTAACATATCATAAGGCTTTTAATCACCTTAAATGTCACTATTGTGGCTATATTGAGCCTTTGGAAAATGATTGTAAGTCATGCAGCTCGAATTCATTTACAACTAAAGGTTTTGGAACNGAACATGTTGTTGAGTCATTANAAGAACTATTTCCTGATCACAAAATTTCTCGTATGGATCATGATACAACAAGAAGAAAAAATGCATATGAAGAAATTATTCTTGATTTTCAGCAATCAAATATTGACATATTAGTAGGAACACAGATGATCGCAAAAGGATTTGATTTTGATAATGTGTCTCTTGTGGGAATAATTGATGCTGACAGTATNTTAAATTATCCAGACTTTAGATCTCATGAAAGAGCATATCAATTATTGTCTCAGGTTTCCGGTAGAGCTGGGAGAAAAGATAAACAAGGCAAAGTAATTTTACAAACTTACAATCCAGATCATGAAATTTTAGATCATGTAAAAAAACATTCNTATGATAAATATTATGATTTGCAAATTTCTGAAAGAAAAACTTTTAATTATCCTCCTTTCTCAAAGTTATTAATTGTTCGCTTTAGACATACAAACCATAATGTTTTAGATAAGGTAACAAATAGATTTTCTACTTTCTTAAGAGATAGTTTTAATAATAGAGTTTTTGGACCTGAATATCCAGTAGTATCAAAAATTAAAAATTATTTTATAAAAAGTATTATGTTGAAGATTGANTTAAATAAATCTTATGCGGAGGCTAAAAATATTATATCTCTTTTATTATCTCACATGAAAAAAAATAAACTCTTAGAGGCTTGTGTTGTTCAAATTGATGTTGATCCTAACTAACTAGCTGCCAAATATCTGTTTTTGGCAGAGGTGCAATAATTTTTATTTTCTCTTTTCTTGTTGGGTGATCAAATGCAATTTGTCTTGCATGTAAGTTAATACTCCCGTCTTTGTTACTTCTTTTTGCACCGTATTTCAAATCTCCCTTTATTGGTGATCCAGCAGATGATAACTGAACTCTAATTTGATGGTGTCTTCCAGTATATGGAAAAATTTGGTATGCATAATATTTTTCAAANGTTTTAATTAACTTNTATTCTAATTTCGAAAACTTTCCATCTTTTGAATTAGAAATAAATGATTTGTTTTTTTTTTGATTTTTTAGNAGATAATTTTCAATAATATCATTGATTTTGGGNAGCTTATTTTTAACTATTGCTATGTATGTCTTTTCAACTCTATTTTCTCTAAATTTCTCATTCATTCTAGAAAGAGCTTTACTAGTTTTGGCAAATAAAACAGCCCCACTGGTTGGTCTNTCTATTCTGTGTATTGTACCTAAAAAAACATTTCCAGGCTTATTGTATTTGANTTTTAAATAGTTTTTTACTTTCTCTGATAATGGCTGATCACCAGTTTTGTCTGCTTGTACAATGTCACCTGAACTTTTATTTATTGCTATAAGATGATTGTCTTCANATAAAACTTCAAGATTAGTATTGTTCTTTTTCATTTGGGAAATCTGAACTTTTTACATCAGAGATATATTTAGAAACAGCTTGTGTAATTTCATCATGAAGGTTTAAATATCTTCTTAAAAATCTTGGATTAAAATCATGATTCATTCCTAGCATGTCATGTAGAACTAATACTTGACCATCAACATNTGCACCAGCGCCAATACCTATTACAGGAATTGATATAGAACTTGCTACTTTTTTGGCTAAAGCAGCAGGTACCTTTTCAAGAACCAAAGCAAAACATCCAGATTGTTCAAGTAATTTTGCATCTTCAATTAATTTATTTGCTTCNTCCTCTTCTTTAGCTCTTACAGTATAGGTNCCAAACTTGTAAATGGATTGAGGAGTTAGTCCAAGATGTCCCATAACTGGAATGCCAGCACTTAAGATTCTTTTTATGGAATCAATTATTTCACTTCCACCTTCTAATTTTACTGAGTGACCACCAGTTTCCTTCATAATTCTTATTGCTGAATCTATAGCTTTTTTAGAATTACCTTGGTATGTTCCAAAAGGCATATCTACCACCACTAAGGCTCTTTCTGTTGCTCTAACAACTGATGAGGCATGATAAATCATTTGATCTAAAGTTATTGGTAGGGTTGTTTCATGTCCTGCCATAACGTTTGAAGCCGAGTCTCCAACCAAGATNATGTCAATGCCAGCACTATCTATNATTTTAGCAAGAGTGTAGTCGTAAGCTGTTAGCATAGAAATTTTTCCTCCATTTCTTTTTATTTCTTGCAAGGAATTTGTAGTAACTCTTTTGTATTGTTTNTTATGTTCAGACATGATAATATTATTTGTTAACTATTATGATATTTTTGTGACCCTGAAGCTTTAGCTTGCTAAAAGCATCATTTACTTCATNTAAACTATTATATCTTCCATAATAATAAGTGTAAACATTATTTTGAAAAATTTTGTAAACATCTTTCATTTTATTAAAAATGGGAGTAGGAAAATGATAAACACCAAGTTGAATGCTATAAGTTAAACTATCTTTTGTTTTTTTCAAATCAGATTCTTGTTTTATTGAANTTCTGTTTGAGGGTTTAACTCCATTAAATTCAAAATCTTTATAAACAAAAAGATCTTTTAAATACTGATTATTTTTTTCTTGTTCTTTAAGCTCTTTTTTGATNTTATNNAGACTAATTAACATCTCNGAGTTTGATTCAGATAGCTTTCTATTTGTANTTTTTATNTTNTCATNTAGTNTGGATAATTCTTTATTTTTTGATGAAATTATTTCATTTTCCNTTTTAAGTTTANTATTCAGNGAATTTAATTCAGCTTCTTTTATCTNCAATGAGTTGATTTTTTTTAAGTTTTGTGAATTTTTTGAACTAATTAGTTTTTTTTGTGAACTTACTTTTGATTGAAGATTTTGTATTTTGATTGAATTTTCTGATATTTTTTGGGTAAGACTTTCAGATTTATTAATTAGANTTTCTTTTTCTTTTTTTANTGTTTCTATATNTTTGTTNAGCTCGTCAATTTTTTCAGATTTTCTTTCAATTTCTTTTTGTAAATTTTTGTTTTCGAAAGCTAGTGATTTGTTTTTCTCAAGTGAATTAATAAGCTTTTCTTCATTTTCTTTATTTTTTTCCATTTTTGAAGAAATAATCAACCTATTTTCTTCTTCAATTTTTGTTATTTTCTGTTGATTAAGAATTTGTTGGTTAGCTTTTTTTTGCTCTAAATCGTTTATTAATTTTTTTTGCTTATTAATTAAATCTATTAAACTGTCATTAGTTGAATTTTTTGTGTCTGTGGAGATACTACTTTTTATTTTACTTTCAGTTTTAATAATTTTATTGACATAATTTTTGTCTGAATTTATATAAAAGTATTTAATCCTTGCTTTAGTTTCTGGTCCAATTAAAATTCCAGAATAACTNTCATTGTTTTTTGCATAGTTTATTGTTTCNATTTCTATCTTATTTACTAAAAACTTAATATTATTTTCCTTAGAAATTATTTCAATATTGTTGTATTGATTNAATTTTTTTATNGCNTTATTNCNTAACCANTTATTTTTCTTTTTTGATAGATATTTGTAGNAGTTATTNGTCATTTCTTTNACTCNGTATTTTCCNTCATTGTTGATTTCAAAGATTAATGCATTGTCTAAGTTTTTGTTTGCTTTAAGAATAATTCCGATACTGGAGTTTGCGTTTTCAGAAGGNCCCATTTTAACAGAAGTTTTAAGNAGCGTATTTTTTGCTAGGCTTCCATCAAGAATAATTACATAATCACTTTGAACGTTTTCTCTTATAATTAAATAATCATTTTCATCNATGATAAAATAGTTGTCATTTTCTCTTACAATTGGAAAGTTATCTTGTTTTTTTATGAAATTCTCACCGATGATTTGGAAGGGGAATTCACTGTTTTTTATTTCTTGAGCCACAGAAACATTTACAAGTAAAAATAAACTTAATATTAATGTTAATTTTTTGTTCACCAATCTTTTTCAGCAAATTTACAAATATTGAACATATCATAAGATTAAAATCAATAAGTTTGCATTTATGAAAAACAAAATAATTCTATTACTATTTTCTGTTTTTTTTCTTTCTTGTGAAACAGATTTTGATGTTAATGCAGAATGGCAAGATGTAACTGTTGTTTTTGGTCTTCTGGATCCAAATAATGAAGATCAACTTATTAAAATTAATAAAGCATTTTTAGGACCAGGTGATGCTCTTCAGATGGCATCTGTTGCTGATTCAACAAATTATGATCCTTCAGAAATTACCGTTAAGTTACACAGAGTAAAGCAGCAAACATTTGGTGGTTATGATACTCTGGCATCTGTAACACTAAGTGATACACTGTTAGAAAAAGATGAAGGTTTGTTTTCTACTGAAGAAAATATAGTATATACTTTTAAAAAGCCCCTATCATTTTACAATACAAATTCACTTTATTTACTTGAAATCCTTAATGAAAATACACAAGAGAGAATTACCTCTGAGACTGAAATTATAAATACTTTTTCATTTGAATCTTTGAATCCAAGNTTTGAGTGGGGCCTATACAATGGTGAACTTCCAGATAGTTTAAAATTTAGAACTAAAAATATNGAGTGGCAAAAATCNCCGAANGGACTCATTTATCAATTAGATATTGTAATTAATTTTTTAGAAAATAATGATACAGTTAATTTAGTTTGGAGTCAACCANTNGTAGAATACACTAGTGGAAATATGAGCTTGCAAATTAAGGGGGANCAGTTTTTTCAATTTTTAGTAAATAATTTAGATAATAATACGGTAAAACAATTTCTAAATTTAGATTTAGTAATGACAATAGGAACTGTTGAGTTAAAGACCTANATNGATGTTAACAAACCATTTTCTGGAATTGTTCAAGAAAGACCTACATATAAAAACATTAACAACGGAATAGGTTTATTTTCTTCAAGATTCACGTACGATGATATTAAAGGTATNCGACTNACAAANAGTACAATAAACTATNTAAATGAGCTTAATATAGGCTTCTGACAAATGACATTTTGTCAATNTTTTCNNANATAACANTTCNTTAAATACCAATTTTGTCAGTTNNTTTTTTACNAATCATATTGGTATGCTTTTTGCATNAATNATGATTGAACAAATTTTATAACAAAAAAAATATATTAAAATGAGTAAAATAATAGGTATAGATTTAGGAACAACAAATTCATGCGTTTCAGTAATGGAGGGAAATGAACCTGTTGTAATCCCAAATGCTGAAGGTGCGAGAACAACACCTTCAATTGTTGCATTTATNGANGGAGGAGAAAGAAAGGTTGGGGATAGTGCAAAAAGACAAGCAATTACTAATCCAGAGAAAACAATTTCCTCTATCAAAAGATTTATGGGGGAAAGTTTTTCATCAATGAGCAAGGAAATAAAAAATGTTTCTTACAAAGTTGTAAAAGGTGATAATAACACACCAAGAGTTAAAATTGATGATAGACTTTANACTCCACAAGAAATTTCAGCAATGGTCTTGCAAAAAATGAAAAAAACNGCTGAAGACTATCTNGGCCAAAGTGTTTCCGAGGCAGTTGTAACTGTNCCTGCATANTTTAATGATGCTCAGCGACAAGCTACAAAGGAAGCAGGNGANATAGCTGGTCTAACAGTAAANAGAATTATAAACGAGCCAACTGCTGCTGCTCTAGCCTATGGNTTAGATAAATCTGATAAAGACAGAACAATNGCAGTTTTTGATTTAGGTGGTGGAACATTTGATATTTCTATTCTTGAGCTTGGAGATGGTGTATTTGAAGTAAAATCTACNAATGGAGATACTCANNTNGGNGGAGATGATTTNGATCAAGTNATAATTGATTGGTTAGCTGAAGAATTCAAAAAAGATGAAAAAATGGATTTAAGAGAGGATCCTATGGCTTTACAGCGNTTAAAAGAAGCAGCTGAAAAAGCTAAAGTTGAACTNTCAAGTTCAACTCAAACTGAGATTAACCTTCCTTATGTTACTGCAACNGCATCTGGTCCTAAACACTTAGTCAGAACTCTTACAAGAGCTCAATTTGAGCAGCTTGCAGATACTTTAATTCAAAATACNATTAAACCTTGTCAAAGTGCTTTAAAAGACGCAGGAATGACTGCATCTGACATTGATGAGGTTATATTNGTTGGAGGNTCAACAAGAATACCTGCAATACAGGCTGTAGTTGAAAAACATTTCAAAAAANCNCCATCAAAGGGNGTAAACCCTGATGAAGTTGTTGCAATTGGAGCTGCAATTCAAGGTGGTGTACTNTCTGGAGATGTAAAGGATGTTTTACTGCTTGATGTAACTCCTCTGTCACTTGGAATTGAAACAATGGGTGGAGTAATGACAAAGCTAATTGAGTCTAACACAACTATTCCAACAAAAAAATCTGAAGTTTTTTCAACNGCTGCAGATAATCAGCCGGCTGTTGATATTCATGTTTTACAAGGCGAGAGACCAATGGCTGCAGATAATAAATCAATAGGAAGATTTCAACTTGCTGATATTCCTCCAGCACCAAGAGGTGTGCCTCANATTGAAGTAACATTCGATATTGATGCAAATGGAATATTAAATGTTTCAGCAAAAGATAAAGCTACAGGTAAAGAGCAGAANATCAAAATTGAAGCATCTTCAGGTCTNTCTGAAGCAGAAATTGATAAAATGAANAAAGAGGCTGAAGCCAACGCTGATGCTGATAAAACTGCAAAAGAGACTGCAGATAAAATCAATGGAGCTGACGCAATGATTTTCCAAACAGAGAAGCAACTTAAAGAATTNGGTGATAAATTATCTGATGATAAGAAAAAGCCAATTGAAGACGCTCTTAAAGAACTCAAATCGGCTCATGAAAGCAAAGATCTTGGCTCTATTGATACTGCAATGGAAAAGATCAATGAAGCTTGGAAAGTTGCATCAGAGGAAATGTACAAAGCTACAGAAGAGGCAAAAGCAGCNNCTGGAGCAGAGGCAGGACAACAAGANGCACCCACAAATGATGACGTAACTGACGTTGATTTTGAAGAGGTGGATGAAGAGAAAAAATAATTGTTGTTATCATAATAATTAAAAAAGAGCTCTTNANACGGAGCTCTTTTTTTTTACGCNTCTCANTTAAATNNTTTATCTAATTTGTTAAGATTTTTCAAAAGATTTTATTAAAAAATATATTACTACAATTTCAATAAGTAGTAGCAGATANTGAATATAAAAGACTTGGGTTTGATTATCAATTATTTGAAATTTATATTCGATTATCTTATAAAACAGAAAGGATATGCCCAATCCTGATAGATATCCAAATTGTTTTGAAACATCAACTAATGTTAATAGCCTATCTTTTTTTAAGATAAGAGTTTCCCCTCTAACNAAATAGGAGCCAAACATAAATGTTATTTGATACCCAATGTAGACTATTAGGGCAATTTGATAATTGAAAGAAAGTAATAAAAATGCAATTATAACAGTTAAAATTACAAGCTCAACAAAAAGGGAAATCTTNTAGAAATAATTAATATTTAAAATTCTTGAGTATAAGGTTGCNACAATAAGTAAAGATANAGCAAGAGCTATCCCACCTATTGAGTATACTGCTGGGTCCAGTGGAGCGTATATTGTAAATATGCTTCCAAGTGAGGTGCCAAGNAATAAAGAATTGAAAAATTTATATTTAAAGAAATTTCTATTATTAATTCTAAGCCTAGACGAAATCATATTTTAGTAATAGTGAAGTCTTCTAACTTTTGAAATTTGCTTTGCCAGTCTAATAACTTGTTTTGTATAACCAAATTCATTGTCATACCAAACATATAATACTACATCATAGCCTTCTTTAGTAACAATAGTTGCTTGACTATCAAAAACAGAACAACAGGAGTCTCCAACAATGTCTGTTGAAACCAGATCTGGATCAATTTGATAGTTTATTTGATTTACCAAATTTCCTTTTAATGATGCTTCTCTCACTAAATTATTTATTTCTTCAACAGATGTTTTTTTACTAAGATTTAATCGTAAAATAGCTAGTGATACGTTAGCTGTTGGAACTCTTACCGCATTTGCAGTTAATTTCCCTTCAAGNGAAGGTATTACTTTGGTAACAGCTTTACCTGCTCCAGTTGTNGTAATAACCATATTAATAGCTGCAGATCTTCCTCTTCTTGGTTTTTTGTGCATATTGTCNAGAAGGTTTTGATCATTTGTATATGAGTGAACTGTTTCCAAATGACCATTAACTATNTTTAATTTATCCTCNACAATTTTTAGAATTGGAGCAATACAGTTTGTGGTGCATGAAGCAGCAGAAAATATGTGATTTTCATCAATGTCAAGACCTTTGTTATTTATACCGTAAACAATATTTGGAATTTCAGTTCCNGGGGCGGTTAATAAAACTTTTTTAATNCCNTTTGATTTTAAGTGACAAGATAAAGCATCTTTTGATTTAAANACACCAGTGTTATCAATTAGTAGAGCATTGTNTATATCATATTTTTCATAATCTATTTTTTCAGGATTTGCTCCATCAATTAAATGTATAATTTGCCCATTNACAATAATNATTCTTTTGTCTAAATCAACTTCAACAATACCTTTAAAAGCTCCNTGAACGGAATCNTTTCTTAATAAATTTGCTCGTTTTTTTATTTGCTCATCAGAGATATTTCTTACAACAATAGCTCTTAGTCTCATTTGTTGTCCTTTACCAGCTTGTCTGATTAACTCTCTTGCTGCTAATCTACCAATTCTACCAAATCCAAATAAAACAATATCACGAGGAGAAAACGAACTTTCAGAAGACAAGATTTTATTTAATTTTTCTTCTAAAAATTCAGTGTAATTTTTTGGGCTTTCTTCTAAAAATTCAGCTGTTAGCAAACCCAAATCAAGCTTTGAAGGAGGAAGTTGCATTTTTGTAATCTCTTTGGCAATCTCCAAAGCGATATTCAATTCAATTTTTCTTTTTACAACATTTTCAGCATAAGAAACCAATCTCATTAGTTCAGTCACTCCAACGTCTAAAATATTTTGTCTAAAGATTACAACTTCAATTCCTTTGTCATACATTAATTGTCCAACAAGATTAAGAAGATTTGCCGCTATTTTTTCATTTTCAATCCAGTTGTCTAGCTGTTTGTCGTATAAATTATGATCTGCCATTTGTTTGTGTTTAGTATTGCAAATGTATATTTTAAATAAAAATTGAGATAGTTTTGTCAATTAATTTTTATTGTAATTTTACGGAATGGTTATTGAGTTTTATAAATATCAAGCTACTGGAAATGATTTTATAGTTATTGATGACAGAAAAAAAGAATTTGATACTGAAGATTCTAATTTGATAGCATCTCTCTGTGAAAGGAAATTTGGCATTGGTGCTGATGGATTAATTTTACTAAGAAATCACGACAAGTATGATTTTGAAATGATATACTTTAATAGTAACGGCTTACAATCTTCACTTTGTGGTAACGGAGCAAGATGTATTGTTAGTTTTGCATCAACCCTTGGTATTATAAATCAAAAAACTTTTTTTAAAGCAATAGATGGAGTTCATGAAGCTTCTTTACTTGATTCTGATATTTGCATAAAATTTAATGATATTTCCAAAGTTAAAAGAGAAAATGATGATTATGTAATAGATTCAGGATCTCCACATTATGTGATTTTTAAAAAAGATATAGATAAACTTGACATTATAACCGAGGCAAGAAAAATTAGAAATAGTAATAAATACAAAGAGGCTGGAATAAATGTAAATTTTGTTTCAAGTCTAAACAAAAATAAAATTCGTACATATGAGAGGGGAGTAGAGAACGAAACGTTTTCATGTGGTACGGGAGCAGTTGCCTGCTCTGTAGCTTTGCATTTTTCTGAAGTAACAAGTGAAAATGATATTGAAATTTTAACTAGAGGAGGTGTATTAACTGTTTCATTTGAAGAATTTAACGGAACTTACAAAAATATTTGGCTAACTGGAGAAGCACATCTAGTTTATATTGGAGAATTTGAATGTTAGTTGGAAAGGATATAGTTTTAAGATCATTAACTCTAGATGATCTTGATTTTTTATTTTCTATTGAGAATAATACTAGTTATTTTAAATACTCAGATAATCCAAAATTTTACTCCAAAGAAGATCTTATCGAATTTATTTCTAATTCTACCGATGATATTTTGAAATATAATCAAATTAGATTTGTCATTGAAAATGAAAAAAGGCAGTTTGGAACGTATCGAGCATTCCCGCCTCGTTTACGTGAAGAACCGCTGCACACGATAGGAGACAGCGAGAAGAAGGCTGAAACAAGAAGTCATCGTGGTAAAAAGGCCG
>PBAG01000020.1 GCA_002715885.1 Flavobacteriales bacterium
TCTTCAGCCGGAGCTTCTTCCTGAGCTGGAGCCTCTTCCTGAGCTGGAGCCTCTTCTTCAGCCGGAGCCTCTTCTTCAGCTGGGGCTTCCNCTTNAGCTGGAGCTTCTTCTTGAGCTGGAGCTTCNTCTTGAGCTGGAGCTTCTTCAGCCTGAGCTGATTGAGCAGCTAATTTTTCCTGAATAGCTTTTTCTTTTTCCTCTTTATATGCCTTTTCTGCAGCTATTTTGGCTTTTTTATTTTCATCAGCCTGTTTTTCAAGNNTAGACTTTTTGTTTTCTATTTTTTCCTCTTTTTTAGATATCCAATCATCAAATCTTTTCTGAGCCTCATCTTCATCGAATGCTCCTTTTGCAACACCTCCAAGTAAATGTTTTTTCATGTATACCCCTTTGTATGATAATATTGCTCTTACTGTNTCTGAAGGTTGTGCTCCCTTCATTACCCATTCAACAGTTTTATCGAAATTTAAATCTATAATCGCTGGATTTACATTTGGGTTNTAGAGACCTAATTTTTCAATGTANCTTCCATCTCTCGGTGCTCTTTGATCTGCTATAACAATGTGATAAATAGGTTTTCCTTTTTTACCGTGTCTTTGTAGTCTAATTCTTGTTGCCATATTTTAATTTAATTTGGTTAAACCAACTCTGTGGTTATTCCTCATTATTGAGGGGGTGCAAAAATAATAATCTTTTGTAAAAAACAGAATTATATTATTATTTTATTAGTTCTTAAATTTCTGAATAGTATATTTAAAGAATTTAAATAAATATTAGTTAGTTTTGTATTCTTAAAATTCAACATCAAAACACTTAAAAAAATGAGTAAAAAATCTAATGAAAAAAAACTCTCTAAGGAAGACTTTAAAGACGTTATTCTTTCAGATTTTAGATTAGTTAATGAAGTAAGGGAATCTTCATTACTTGGCAGAAGAGATGTTTTATCTGGAAAAGGAAGCTTTGGAATATTTGGAGATGGTAAGGAATTAGCTCAAATAGCTCTTTGCAAAGTCTTTAGAGATGGAGATTTTCGTGCAGGGTACTACAGAGATCAAGCGATGATGATGTGTTTAGGCCAGCTAACCACCAAACAAATGTTTGCTCATTTATACGGAAATCCAGAACTATCGGCAGAACCTAGCTCCGGCTCAAGACAAATGATGAATCATTTTGGATCTAGATTTTTAAATGATGATGGTACTTGGAGAGACTTAATGAAACAGAAGAATTCCACTTCAGATATGGCATGTTTGGCATCAAACTTTCCACGGTTAGTTGGTTTAGCTCAAGCATCAAAAGTATACAGAGAAAATAAAGATCTTTCAAACAAAACTAAGTTTTCTGACAACGGTTCTGAAATTGCATTTGGAACTATTGGAAATTCTTCCTGTGCAGAAGGACATTTTTTTGAAGCTGTTAATGCTATAGGTGTTTTACAAGTACCAGCAATAATTTCAGTATGGGACGATGGNTATGGAATTTCNGTTGGCAANGAATANCAAATGACAAAATCTGATGTTTCAGAAGTTTTGAAAGGTTTTCAAAGAGATGAAAAAGGTGAAGGTTTTGAGATTTTTAGGGTCAAAGGATGGGANTATGCAGGTTTGGTTGAAACATACGAAAAAGCTGAAAAGTTAGCTAGAGAAAAACATATTCCATCAATAGTTCANGTTNTTGATATGACNCAACCTACCGGTCATTCAACTTCAGGATCTCATGAAAGATACAAAAGCAAAGAAAGACTGCAGTGGGAACAAGATTTCGATTGTTTAGTACAATTTAAAAAATGGATAGTTGACAACAAAATTGCAACTGAGGACGAATTAAATAATATTTCAAAGGAAGTTAAAGATTTTGTCAAGCAAGCAAAAAAAGAGGCATGGTCAGAATATCAAACTCCATTAAAGTCTGAACTAAATGAGTTATTTGATATTCTTAAACCAATATCTGAAAAGTGTGAAATAAATGAACTTGACAAATGGACTTCTGATTTAAAACAGTCTGCATCTTTTGGATTATTTAGAAGAGATTTCTTATCAGTTGCTAGAAAAGTTTTGGCTAGAATTGCATCAAATAATCAAGTTGATAAATCTGATTTAATAAGTTTTATTAATAAAATTAAATCAGAAAGTTCATTTAGATATAATAGCAAGCTTTACAATGAAACAGAATTTTCTGCTAGAAAAGTAAAAGAGGTATTACCAACTTACGCTCCTGATGCTGAGGAGGTCGATGGAAGAATTGTTTTGAGAGATAACTTTGACAAAATGTTCAGCGATATTCCAGAAGCTATGATTTTTGGAGAAGATGTAGGAAAAATAGGCGGTGTAAATCAAGGTGTTGAAGGTTTGCAAGCAAAATATGGAGAACTTAGAGTAAGCGATACTGGAATTCGAGAAACAACTATCCTTGGTCAAGGAATAGGTCTTTCACTAAGAGGTTTAAAACCTATTGCTGAAATGCAATACTTAGATTATTTATTATATGCTTTTCAAACAATGGCTGATGACATTGCAACACTGCATTATAGAACCCACGGTGGTCAAATATCTCCAGTAATTATCAGAACAAGAGGGCATAGGTTAGAGGGAATCTGGCATTCAGGATCTCCAATGGGAATGATTATTCATGGAACAAGAGGTGTAAATATTTGTGTTCCAAGAGATATGACCAAAGCTGCCGGTTTTTATAATACTCTAATGGTATCAAATGAGCCAGCAATGGTAGTTGAGTGTCTAAATAGCTATAGAGTCAAAGAAAAGTTACCTAACAACATGGGAGAGTTTAGAACTCCACTTGGAATTCCAGAAACAACAAAAGAAGGTAAAGATGTTACAATTGTGACTTATGGCTCAACTTGGAGAATTGTTACTGAAGCAGCAAATCAGTTAGAAGAATTTGGTATCAGCGCTGAGGTTATAGATATTCAAACACTCGTTCCTCTTGATATTAATCATACAATGATCGAAAGTTTGAAGAAAACAAATAGACTATTAGTTGTCGATGAAGATGTTCCAGGTGGTGCAAGTGCATATATACTTCAGAATATAATTGAAGACCAGAAAGGTTTTTATCACCTCGATAGCGAGCCTCAAACTTTAGCTGCAAAGGCGCACAGATGTGCATATGGAAAAGATGGAGATTATTTTAGTAAACCATCAATTGAGGATGTTTTTGAAAAAGTATACAACATGATGCATGAAGTTGATCCTCAAAGATTTCCAGAGCTTTATTAAAAATGAATAAAGTTACTGAATCTGATTCTCATTATGATTCACTGGAGCATATGAGCATAAAAGAACTGCTCCAAAATATCAATAATGAAGATGAAAAGGTTGCTTTAATTGTTAAAAAAGAAATTCCCAAAATATCTAAATTAATTGAAGCTGTATTTAATAAATTAAATTCAGGTGGTAGGTTATTTTATTTGGGTGCTGGAACTTCAGGAAGATTAGGTATTTTAGATGCATCTGAGTGTCCACCTACTTTTGGAGTATCTC
Organism: Flavobacteriales bacterium; assembly: GCA_002715885.1. Taxonomy (GTDB): domain Bacteria; phylum Bacteroidota; class Bacteroidia; order Flavobacteriales; family BACL11. The sequence goes on from PBAG01000020.1 coordinate 3,501, forward strand.
ATGACTTAGTTATTGGCTTAATCGCTGGNGGAGACACTGCAATTAGAAAAGCTGTTGAATTTGCAGAGGATAATGAAAATTTAGGATGGGAAGATNTAAAAAAGTATAATATCAGTTCTCAAGACATAGTAATTGGAATAGCTGCCTCAGGAACTACACCTTATGTTGTAGGTGCACTTAAAAGATGTCAGCAAAACAGAATAACAACTGGATGTATTACGTGCAATTTAGATACACCCTTAAGTACTTTTTCTGATTATTCAGTTGAAGTTGTTGTGGGTCCNGAGTTTGTTACTGGAAGTACAAGAATGAAGTCAGGAACAGCTCAGAAACTTGTTTTAAACATGATTACGACTTCAACAATGATAAAGTTAGGTAAAGTTTTGGGTAATAAAATGGTAGATATGCAACTATCCAATACAAAACTTGTTGAAAGAGGAATAAAAATGATAATGAGAAAAACTAATTTGAATTCTGATGAAGCCAAAAAATTATTAATCAAGCACGGTTCTGTAAGAAAAGCAATAGCAAATAAAAATGGATAAGGATAAATTAATAAAAGCTGGCATGTGGTTGTCAGCAACTTTTGTTACAATAGGCATTGATGCAATTCTCTTTTTTGCTGGATTTAAATTAGAAAGGGAGGGAAAATACTTACTTCTGATAGTAGCTTTTTGCTTACTTCCATTTTTGTTNTTTTGTGCTTACAAAGGAATGAAGTATCTTTTGGAATCAATCTTTACAAGCTAAAGTTATTTCTCTTTTCCCAATAGGTCCCGGTACTGCCAAAACTCTGAACCCTGCATCTTTTAGATTTCTTTTTAACTCTCCTTTTGCTGAATATGTGCTAAGAATACCATTTTTGTTCAAACATTCGTAAAGCTTATAAAAATTTTCTTTTTCCCAAATTTCAGGTTGTTTTCTGGGNGAAAAAGCATCAAAGTAGATTAGATCGTATTTTTCATCAATTGACATTTTATTAAAATCAATATTAATTTTTTTTAATTTGAAAAATTCTGATAGATTTATTTCTTCACCCCATCGGGCAAAATGAATTTCATTTAAAATACTTTTTTCTATTTTTAAAATTCCACAGTAATTAAGCTTGGAAAAAATTTTCTCTTCAATTGGAATGTTTTCCACTGCATGGTATACTACATTTTTTTTATTAAGTTCACAATTTACCTTTGTCAAGAGAGAATTTAGACCTGTTCCAAATCCAATCTCTAGAACTTTTATATTTTGTTTTTTGATTTTTTCAAAGCCATTTTTGATAAAAACATGCTTAGATTCTTGTATCGCCCCAAACATGGAGTGATAATTATCATCTAANATTTCGTTCCTTAAAGAATGAGAGCCATCTTCAGTTATAACTAAACTTATTTCCATCAATGAAGATTTAAGATTCTNACTTTAATATGTGAATAAAAACAAAAAGTATTTAAAAAATAATATAAAAAAATTAATTGATAATTACTCCTGTAGCCTCTGCGATACTGTACATTATTTTTGGCTCAGTTATTGCGTCAATCTCCTCTTGTGGTGCATTTGCATCTTCTTTTAAATGTCTAAGCCATGCTACAGATAAGGTATCAACTTTAGCCATACCCTCAATTATAGCTTTACTTCCAGANGCATCCATTGGAACAAAAAAACCATAGTCTTTAAATCTAACTANCATTTCGGTATCTTCGTTTAAATCGACATACATCCAACAACCCTTTTTTTGACATATGCTGTTTATGTTTGCTTCAACTTTTACCAATGCCGAATCATTTGAAGCTAAAATATTTAAAAGTTCTTGGCCATTGATTTTACCTTCAGATGTCATATTTTGATCACCATAAACATTNTTTTTTGTGTTATTTGTACAAGAAATAAGCGTTCCAAAAATCAAAAAGTATATTATTTTTTTCATGTGTAAAGTTTTGTCAAATTTACTAATTTTATTCAAGAATCATCTTGTAGTGCATTATACCAACTTCATCAAATTCATCACCAATTTTTTTAAAACCAACTTTTTCATAAAAACCTACAACCTGAACTTGAGCATGAAGATATTTTANTTCTTTAACATTTGANAAGTCCTTAATCATATGATTCAAAATTTTTAGTCCATAGCCATTTCCTCTTTCTGACATTAAAACAGCAAATCTTTCCATTTTAATCCCATTACTTGTCTTTCTGTATCTTGCTGTAGCAATCGGTTTTTTATTTTTTGTAAGTAGATAATGGACTGATTCTTCTTCATTTTCATATTCATCTTTTGGATCACATTCTTGTTCATTTACAAATACTTCTCTTCTTATGTAGAAACATTTTTCAATATTTATTTTGTCATTAAATGAAACTTTTTTTATCTCCATTTTAATTTTTGTATAGTTTTTTAAACAAAAAATTATATTTATTAGTTATTTATAGACTAAAATATCTAATTTTGTACAAAAAATAACTATTATGAAAAATAAAATATACACTTTTCTTCTTCTTTTTTCTTCACTATCTTTTTTTTCTTTCTCACCACATCCATTGGTAGTTGAAGCAAACAAAGATGCATCTACAATTATTTGGACTGGAAGTAAGCCGACAGGCTCTCACTCAGGAAATGTAACAATAACTAAGGGACACTTAGTTTTGGACCATGATAATGTTGTTGGTGGTTCTTTTACAATTGACATGAATTCCATTACATGTACAGATATTGAAGATGAAGGAAAAAATAATTATTTTGTTGGTCATTTAAAAGATGAAGATTTCTTTGATGTTGCTAAATTTCCTGAAGCTGAATTAAATATAATTGAAGCAAAAAAAATAAGTGGAAATGATTATGAAATATTGGCAAATATGACAATAAAAGGAATTACAAAAAAGATTACATTCAATTCAGAAATTAAAACATCTGGAACTGCTGATAATACAGGAAACTCTTTCACTGCAATCGCAAAAATTGTAATTGACAGAACACTTTGGGGAGTAGAATACAAATCAAAAAATATATTTAAAAACCTAGGAGATAAGTTTATTTATGATGACATGGAATTTGAGGTTTTTCTAATATCAGAAAAATAATCACAGGTTTTTTGCTATTTCCAAAGCAAGTAACTGAGCTGACTTTGGTTTATTTCTAAACCAAAGTTCAGGCTCAATTAATTCGATTTCTCCCAGTGAGATTTCCCCTTTATTATCATAAACAATATCTACCCTTGCATACATGGGCATTACTGGACATGCCTCCACACATTTTAAAGAAAACTCTATTTCATTCTTTTTTGGAGTGTAAATCTCTACAGTTCCGCCATGATCATCTTGTACTCGAAAATCACCTTTTTTTGCTATTTTTCTAACTGCATGAGTATAATTTCCATTTATGATAATAATTGATATTTCACCATTAATCAGAATATCAGTTAAAAACTCTTGAAATAAAAAATTTTCTGTTGAAATTAAATCTTTAAATAAGGCTTCATACTTATGGCAGTTATCTTTGTTTATTCTAAATGTATTTTTAGCAGCACCAGAAATAGTTGGTTTTATTATTGCTTCATTCCAGTTAGTTTGAGAAAAAAGTTCTTTTAAACTTATATTTTTATTTTTCTTAATAAGAAGGGTAGAGGCAATATTTACTCCCTTGTTATTTAGGTCAAAGAGATAACTTTTATCTAGATTCCAATTTATTAGATCAAATGAGTTAATAAAAATAGTTTTTGATTTAGTGTTTTCTAACCATTTCAGAAACAATTCATAGTTATCAAAATAATCCCANGTTGATCTAAAAATTACCGTTTTTGTTGAAGACCAATTAAAATTTTTAGACTTCCAATCTTTTATTAGTACTTTAAGTTTAAGTTTCTCTAGCTCTAATTTTAATAAATTATCTTCGGTTAATACTTGTTGTATATACCAATCAATTTTTTTTGGGTTTTCATATCTGTGATCGGTAAGAATTACAACATCGTGCATCTATGGTTTGTATCTTTTGATACTGCACCCAACTGGATTCGTTTCAGCAACTTTTATTTTTTTTCCTTTGACAAGCTGTTCCATAGCATCCTTAAGATAGAAATCTTTCACCTTGTTTATATTTTCATAATTATCATCTATTGCACCTTTGTACACAAGTTGGTAATTTGAGTTAAACATAAAAATATGAGGAGTTGTTTTTGCCCCAAACGCGTTTGCTAGCAAACTTTTTTTATCAAGTAGGTATGGAAATCTATAATTCATTTTTTTAGCATGTTTTTTCATCTCTTCAAATGAATCGTCTCCATCTCTTTTTTTATAGTTTGAATTAATGTAAACTAAACCAATATTGTTTTTCTTGGCTAGTTCCTCTGTTTGCTTATATCTATCTTCCCATTTTACTACAAATGGACAAGTATTGCATGTGAAAAGAACAATAAGACCATTTTTTTCAGTCAAGGTTTTAAGTGAGTAAGAAAGCCCGTTAACAGATTTTAGTTCCTCATCCATATATGGCATTTCTGCCTTTATGTTGATTGTTTCAAATTGTTCTTGAGTTTTTTTCTTTTTACCGTACTGAGCTGTGACAAAGAATGGTATACATAATAGTGCTAAAAATATTTTTTTCATTTTTTTCATTTTAATTAATTATTATTTTTTTTGTTTTTAATCCTTTTTCATCAATTTCAATTTTTACATTGTTTGAGTTTTTTTGATTCTTTCTGCCAAGAATATCTACAGATTTTATTGCTTTTTTGTTTTGTTTAATGTCATTAATTGATACAGAATTTATTGGTACTAGTTGAACGTTTAAGAATGATGTATTATTGTTTAAAACGGATGCATTAATTGTTTTACTGTGGTATCCACTTTTACTAAAGAGGAATGAATAATTCCCTTGGTATATATATCTGTGGTAATTTCCTACTGGTAAACTAGAATAAACATGAGAACTGTCAATATCATGATTCAAAACTTCAACCTTTGCCCTTATAGGAGCTCCTGTTATACTATCGGTTATTATACCACGAAGACCATATAGGGATTGTTCCATGAAATTATAAAAAGAAGGACTTGTTGCATCCCAAAAGACAGGTAAATTTGCAGGATTTGGTGTTTTATCATCGGACAGCTCTAATGTAAATTCTCTACACTGTTTAAAATAGTTCATGTAGTCTTGTCTTCCTCCATCTACTTCATACCAATCGTATCCATTAATAATACCATCATTGTAATTAGAAAAGTAATTTCCTGGACCATAAAATTGACAGGTATCTGCATATTCATTACAAACATGTTGCCACCAATTATCATCAGCAGTTAATTGTGACCAGGTGTCCCATGGGTAATTAGCAACAACAGCACCTGTATGTAGATTAGAGCCAAGATTGAAATTAATTGAATCAGCCAGCCCCATAAAAATCAAGGTTTCATCCTGCCATGGATTTCCATCTGGGTGTGGACCATCTTGAGGATCCGGATAATTTCTATTTAAATCAACAAAGTTTGCATTAGATCTGGTTGCACCCCAAACATTGTTGTTTCCCCCAGCATATGCACCATCTGGATTAGCAAGCGGATTTATCCAAATATCAATTTCATTAACTAGATTAGTTTTTCTACTATCAACATTATAGCTATTTAGTAAATCATCAATAAATCTTAACATCAAAACATATCCTGTTAGTTCATCTCCATGCATTGATGAGGTATATAGAAAAGAGGGTTCATTTTCTTTCTGACCGACATTGTCAGAAATATTAACTATTAAAATTTCTCGACCTGAGTTTAGGGTCCCCAAAGAATAAACATTACAAATGTTTGGGAATGAATCAGCAAAAGCATACATCATATCTACATATTGATTATATGTGGGATAAAAATCCCAATTATTCTTTGAAATGTTATCATAAAATACAGTTTTGTCAATTAATTCAAAGTTTATATTTTTTTCTAAAAAGTTTTCAAACTGTTTTTTATTAGCATATGCAAATGCTCTTGTTTTTTCAATTTTGTGATCCAGAGAAATTATCTTAGATAATTCATCAAGCTGATGTTTGCTTTTGTAATTAAATGAGAAATATATTTCATTTTTATTTTGAAATATTTTATCAATATCTTGTGATAAAAGAGTTACAGGAAAAAGCAGAATGAGAAATAATTTTTTCATCATATTACATATTTCTTCTGTATTGTCCTCCAACTTCAAACAAACAATTTGTAATTTGACCAAGCGAACAAGTTTTGGAAGCATTCATTAGTTCTTCAAAAATATTCTTGTTTAGAATAGCTGCTTTTTGAACTTCTTTTAATTTTTCGTTAGAATTATCATTTTGTGATTTATGTAATTCTTCGAGCATTTTTATTTGATAAATTTTTTCCTTTTTAGATGCTCTTATAACTTCATTTGGAATTAGAGTAGGGGAACCTTGTTTATTCATAAAAGTATTAACACCAATAATTGGAAATTCACCAGTGTGTTTAAGTGTTTCGTAATGCAATGATTCTTCCTGAATTTTACTTCTCTGATACATAGTCTCCATTGCACCTAAAACACCACCTCTTTCGGTTATTCTATCAAATTCAATTAGTACAGCCTCTTCAACAAGGTCAGTTAATTCTTCAATTATAAATGAACCTTGTAGAGGATTTTCATTTTTAGTAAGACCTAGTTCTTTATTTATTATTAGTTGAATTGCCATTGCTCTTCTTACTGACTCTTCAGTTGGGGTTGTTATTGCTTCATCATATGCATTAGTATGAAGTGAATTACAATTATCATAAATTGCATACAGAGCTTGAAGAGTTGTTCTTATGTCATTAAAATCAATTTCTTGTGCGTGAAGAGACCTACCTGAAGTTTGGATATGGTATTTTAACATCTGAGCTCTTTTATTTGCTCCATATTTTAGTTTCATTGCTTTAGCCCATATTCTTCTAGCAACTCTTCCAATTACTGAATATTCAGGGTCTATACCATTACTAAAGAAAAAAGAAAGGTTTGGACCAAAGTCATTTATGTCCATACCTCTACTCATATAGTATTCAACATATGTAAATCCGTTTGAAAGAGTAAATGCAAGTTGAGATATTGGATTGGCACCAGCTTCAGCAATATGGTAACCCGAAATTGAAACTGAGTAAAAATTTCTAATTTTTTTATTTATAAAATATTCTTGAACGTCTCCCATCATTCTTAGAGCAAACTCCGTACTAAAAATACACGTATTTTGAGCTTGGTCTTCTTTAAGGATATCTGCTTGAACGGTTCCTCTAACCTGATTCATAGTTTTTTTGGCAATTTCATCATAAATATCCTTAGGTAAAACTTTGTCTCCAGTAGTACCCAATAAAAATAATCCTAACCCATTATTGCCCTCTGGAATTTCTCCTTGATATTCTGGTCTTTTTGTTTTTTTGCTTTTATAAAAATCGTCAATTTGTTTTTTTATTTTTTTCTCAAGTTTATTTTCAATAATATATTTTTCACATTCTTGATCAATTGCAGTGTTCATGAAAAATGCGAGAAGAATTGGAGCAGGTCCATTAATCGTCATACTTACTGAGGTCTTTGGATTAGTTAAATCAAAACCTGAGTATAATTTTTTCATATCATCTAAACAACATATAGAAACTCCTGCATTACCTATTTTTCCGTATATGTCAGGTCTTTTACCAGGGTCATTTCCATATAAAGTAACTGAGTCAAAAGCGGTTGATAGTCTTTTTGCTTCCATATCTAAACTTACATAATGGAATCTTCTATTAGTACGTTCAGGCCCTCCTTCACCTGCGAACATTCTCGTTGGATCCTCTCCTTCTCTTTTAAATGGGAATAGCCCAGAAGTAAATGGAAATTCACCAGGAACATTTTCTTGTAGTTGCCAATAAAGTAGGTCACCCCATCCCTCATACTTAGGAAGAGTTATCTTAGGTATTTTATTATTTGAAAGAGATGTTGTATGTGTATCTATTGTGAGTGTTTTTGACCTAACTTTATATTCGAATTTTTCTTGTTTGTATTTGTCAACTAATTTTGGCCAATTATCAATTAGAATTTTATTTTTTGGATCTAAGTTACTTAAAAGCTCATCAAATTTTTGTTTTAATTCTTTTTGTGCTGATTTTGAAGATCTATCAATGATTTTTTCAGCACTTGCAACAACATATAATTTTTGTGCTATGTCTTTTTGTTCAACTGTCCATTTATCGTAAGTCCTATTATTTTCAGCTATTTCGGAAAGATATCTAATTCTATTTGAAGGAATTACATAAATCTTTTCGGACATCTCGTCAGTTATTTCAAAGTTTGAAGTAAAATTGCCAATCTTTTTCTCATTAAATTTCTGCATTATAGCCACATACAATGTATTAGTTCCTGGGTCATTAAATTGAGAGGCAATTGTTCCGTATACAGGCATTTTTTCAGTTGGTTCTTCAAATCTTTGGTTATTTCTTTGATATTGTTTTTGAACATCTCTTAATGCATCGAGGCTCCCTTTTTTGTCAAATTTGTTTATTGCAATCAAATCAGCAAAATCAAGCATGTCAATTTTTTCTAACTGTGTTGCTGCTCCATATTCAGGGGTCATTACATAAAGTGAAATGTCAGAATGTTCTACAATTTCAGTATCTGACTGTCCAATACCTGATGTTTCTAGAATTATCAAGTCATAGTTTGCAGCTTTTAAAATATTAATGGCATCATTTACATGAGCAGATAAGGCAAGATTTGCCTGTCTGGTGGCTAGTGACCTCATATATACTCTAGATGATCTAATTGAATTCATTCTAATTCGATCACCTAATAGTGCACCACCAGTTTTTCTTTTAGATGGATCAACGGAAATTATTGCAATTTCCTTGGCTTCAAAATCTAAAATAAATCTTCTTACTAATTCATCTACAAGAGATGATTTTCCAGCTCCTCCTGTTCCAGTAATACCTAACACGGGAGTTTTTGATTTTGAAGCAATATCTTTTATTTCTGATATTAAATTTTTATGTTTTTTTGGAAAGTTTTCAACTGAAGTTATTAATCTTGAGATAGTGTTTGTGTCTTTGACCTCTAGCTTTTTTTGGAATGATTTATTAATAGCTTTATCCCCAAGAGTAAAATCGGAGCTTTTAACCAAATGGTTTATCATCCCTTGAAGTCCCATTTTTCTTCCATCATCAGGGTGATAAATTTTTGTTATACCATAACTCTCGAGCTCTTTTATTTCTTCAGGAAGTATTGTTCCACCACCACCGGCAAAAATTTTTATCTGTCCAGCATTTTTTTCTTGTAGAAGATCGTACATATATTTCAAATACTCAATGTGGCCGCCTTGATAGGATGTCATTGCTATTGCATTAGCATCTTCTTGTATTGCACAATTAACTACTTCCTCTACACTTCTGTCATGTCCTAGATGTATAACTTCGCAGCCAGTGGATTGTATAATCCTTCTCATGATATTGATTGCAGCATCATGACCATCAAAAAGACTTGCCGCGGTAACTATTCTAACTTTATTTTTGGGTTTGTATATTGGAATATTTTCCATCAAATAATCTTCAGTATTTTGCAAATTTACACTTTTACAAATGATTTTATATTTTTCAAAATAAATGATATTTTTACAATAAAAAAACATGAGCCAAATGCGTATATCTATATTCTTATTAACTGTATTTTTTTTCTCTTGTAAAGAAAAAAATCAAACAGTAGCACTTTATCCACTTGAAAGCCCAAAGGAAAGAATTGAATGGGAAATACAAAGGTTGGCTGATCCAGTAACTGGAAATATTCCAAATAATATCAGGCAAAAGGAACTTCTTTTTGCAAAAAATCTTCCAAAATCAAAATCATTTAACAAGAGTAATTGGCTGCACAGAGGCCCATACAATGTTGGAGGTAGAACTAGGGCTCTTTGCTTAGATGTTTTGGACGAAAATACAATCTTAGCTGGTGGTGCTTCAGGAGGAATGTTTAGATCAACCGATGGTGGACAATCGTGGACGATGACTACTGAACCAAGTCAAGAACATCGTATCAGTTGTTTAACTCAGGACCGCAGACCAGGAAAAGAAAATGTATGGTATTTTGGAACTGGAGAAAATCGAGGTTCGTATGTGATTAATGTATCAATGTATGGAAATGGAATTTGGAAATCAATCGATGGTGGTCTTTCTTGGGACTCTCTTCCAATTACAACTACAAATACCCCAACCAATCTAGATGGAGATTTTGATTTCATGTTTAGTCTAAAAACCGACCCAAGTAATGACAGTTTAGATGTGGTTTATGCAGCCACTAGGGGTGATATATATAGAACGGAAGATGGAGGCAATAGCTGGTCTAAACAACTTGGTGGACCAAATAGTAATTATTATCAATACACAGATGTTGAAGTGACATCTAATGGTGTAGTTTATGCAACAATTTCTAGTAATTGCGTTGATAATGGAATTTGGAGATCATCTGATGGTCAGACTTGGAAAAATATTTTGCCAACAAATTTCCCTCCAGGATACAGCAGAGTTGAAATTGGTGTTAGTCCTTCAAATGAAAATGTCGTTTATTTTATAGCTGCTGAGACTACTGGTTATGGACAATATACTCAGACTTTTTTTAACGGAAGTACTTGGACTTCTTTGTGGAAATATGAATATCTTTCNGGAGATGGTACTGGAGCNGGTGGAAGATGGACAGATTTATCTGCAAATATTCCTGCAAACTATCCCGCATCATTTGATAATTTTAATGCACAAGGGTCATATGATTTACTTGTCAGTGTTCATCCAACAGATACTAATTTAGTAATTATTGGGGGTACAAATCTNTGGAGATCNACAGACGGTTTTACAACTCCGAATAATACTTCCATAATTGGAGGTTATTTAGCTGGTTCAAAAGAGGGGCACGGAAATTGGGGTTCTTATGAAAATCATCACCCAGATCAACATGAAATTTTATATCTTCCATCTGACGATAATGTAATGATTAATGGAAATGATGGGGGAGTATATAAGACTTTAAATGTTTTCAAAGATACAGTTGATTGGATTTCCCTTAACAATGGATATAATACGACTCAACTGTATGTTGCGACAATAAGTAAAAATGCAAATTCTGATGTGATGCATGCTGGTCTTCAAGATAATGGAAATAGAGTAACTTTTTCATCAAACTCCAATTCAACATGGAAAATGCCCTTCAACGGAGATGGAATGATTGCAGGTATTGCCGACAACGAGGAAGACTTTTATCTATCAATTCAAAGAGGAGTATTATATAAAATGAAACTTGATAATACAGGAGCTGCAACTGCATTCCAAAGAATGGATCCTGCCTCATGTGATAGTACTAATTACAGATGGAAAAATCCTATGACAATGGATTCAAATAATGACAATGTTTTGTACTGGTCTGAAAAAAATAAAATTTGGAGACATAATTCTCTTAANACTATTCCTTACAATAACTCCAATAATAAATCAAACTTTGGATGGGACTTTTTTAGCGATTCTCTTCATGTGCAAATGGATATTACAACTTTAAATTCCTCTGTAAATCCACCAGATATTCTATATTTTGGCACATCATCAAAATATATGTATAGAATTGACAACGCTAGCATAGGGGATCCTCCAAAAACTATACTAACTGGGCCTCCAACTGGCTCAAACTCTTTTACAGCTGACATAGCTATTAATCCTCTGGATGCAGACGAAATTATTTGCGTTTACTCTAACTACAGTGTTTATTCATTATTTCATAGTACGGATGGCGGACAGTCTTGGGAAAAGATTGCTGGAAATTTAGAGGAAACACCAACTGGCTCAGGAAATGGACCTTCTTGTAGAACAGCTTTAATTATACCATTTGATAATGATACTTTATATTTAGTTGGAACTACAGTCGGTTTATTTGGAACACGAGACTTAGACGGTCCAAATACAATTTGGACTCAAATTGGTTTTGAAGAATTTGGATCAACAATTGTTGAGGATTTATCATTTAGACAATCAGATAATTTGCTTGTTGTTGCAACATATGGAAATGGAGTATATCAAATCAACATTCCTAATTCAAATGTTTTGTTGTCTAATAATGAAATTTCTTTGGACGATATGCAATTTAATGTATTTCCAAATCCAACAACTGAAGTAATTAATTTCTCTTTAAAAACTAATAAAGATTACAGGTGGGTTATTTACAATCAACTTGGATCAATTGTCAATCAATCACCNACTAAAAAAGGTNTTGGAAATACAAACGAAAANATAAATATTTCAAACNTAAAACCTGGANTATATTTTATNTCNGTAATTATTGATGGAAAATCAATAACAAATGAATTNNTAATAAAATAAATGAAAAGGAAAATTGGTATAATAGGTTTTTTAATTTTTTTTGTTGGAGTAACAACTGCNTTTATTTATAAATATTTTTTTCAAATTGAAATTGAAATTCTTTACGAGCTCTCATTTTTNATCGGNTTAACATGTTTTGCTNTTGANTGGGAGTACAAGAAAGAAAACCCAAGTAAGAAATTTATTAACTTAATTTTAGTTGTTTCTTCTCTAGCAACTATTTTACTTTTATACTTGTATATATGACTAAAAATCTAAAAATTTCAGCTTTATTATTATTCCTTTTGAGTTCATGTTTAACAAATGAAAATGATGAGTCAAATGAGGTAATAAAAATTGACTCATCCGCTGTCGATTTTGCATTGGATATTGAAAGTGAAAAAGAGTCTCAGCTTGATATTCAAATGTCAAAACCATCTAATCCTTTAAACTTAAAAATTGTTTCTCCAGATCAATTAACGGTCGATGGATACCAGAGGTACTTTTTGAATGATTCTGTATTCACCGGATTAAGCAGAAAGTATGAGGGTGATCTTATAGTTTTTGAGGTTCAGTTTAACAAAGGAAAAAAAGATGGTGTTTCCACCTTTTGGCATGAAAATGGAATTAAAAAATCTATTTTAACATTTAAAAATGGCAGTGCAAAAGGAGAATTTAAAGTTTGGGACAAAAATGGAAATTTAGTAAAAGAGGGAGTAAANTAACATGAAAAANATCTTNTGTTTTGGAGATTCAAANACATGGGGTTATGACCCATCAACTCAAACGAGATTTCCAAAAAATATAAGNTGGACTGGTGTCTTGCAAAAACTTTTAGGATCGAATTTCAATGTTGTCGAAGAAGGTCTAAACGGCAGAACAACAAATGTTGATGAAAGAGAAGAGCACGGCCTTGGATATTTTCGAGCAAACAGAAGCGCTATGGATTTATTATCTGTGACTATTGAAACCAATTCACCAATTGATTTAATTATTGTTATGTTAGGCACTAACGANTTGAAAACTAACTTTAACCAATCTTNAGAGCTAATAGCTCAAAATATGAAAAGTGTTTGTGAATTAATAATTAAAAATGAATACTTTTTAAGTAAATCAATTATTCTTGTTGCACCAACACATATNAATGAAAAATCACCAAATTTATTAGATAGTTTTATTGGAACAACAAAAATCTCACAATCATTTAGCTCTACATACAAGAAAATATCGGATGATTTAAATTTACAATTTCTAGATGCTTCTAAGTATGTTGAAACAAATGAAATTGATGGACTACATTGGGACGAATACCAGCATGCTAATTTTGCAAAAGCTGTATTTGAAAAAATCAATTCNCTATCATTCTAATATCTTTTTATGCATAGCATAGTATTTTTTTTTAATTTCTTTTAATTTGAAATATGAAGTGGATTTTTTTGATAATAATAACAATTTTACCTTTTTATTTAATTGCCTCATTTCCTATTNGTTATGAAACAGACACGATATTGATAGATGGTAAAAAATATAGATCAGTTGGAGTGGATTCTCTTTATAAATTTCCACTTCCCAATGAGTCTCTAATTGATTATAGAAAAAGAATAAAAGAAAAAGGAATAATTACATCAAATTCAAATGATACCAAAACTAAATTTAAGAAAAAAAGNAANCCAATAACATTTTTACAAATTTTAGGNATAGTTGCTATTATTATTTTGATATTTANTATCATTAGAGTTGGTGCTGCAATAAGTTTATTGTCATGATTAGGATCTTTGTAATATTATTATTTTTTCCCTCTNTTNTNTTTGCATCTTTTCCAATNAAAAAAAATGTTAACGACACTATTAGACACAATGGAAAGATTTTTATTTTAGTTGATGACGAAAATTCTAAAAATTACCAACAAAAATCATTTCAGGCTAAAAATCAGCAGGAGNTAGAACCCAAGTCTGATAAAGCTATGAGTAAGAGGTCAAAAAATATCTTAAAAGGTATTGGATATGGATTTTTGATTCTTTCAATTTTGGTTATTATTTTATTGGTTCTTATTGTTGGGTGGCTACGTTCAACTTTTTCTACATCTTCAACAAGTCTTTACAGCTAAAGTTTTTATTAGTTTTTTCTTAAAAAAAAGAATATTAAAAAACTTATTGAAGATTTATTAAATTTGTGAACCAAAATTTATTCGCATGAAAAAAATATNCCTATTCTTNATTTTATCTATTAGCCTTATTTTTAATACAAACGCTCAAGTAACTCACACAGTAAATTCAGGAAGTTATTATTATACTCCTACAAATTTATCTGTTGAGGTTGGTGATACTGTGATTTGGGTTAATGACGGTGGATTGCATAATGTAAATTTTATTGCATCNACTATAACAGGAACTAATTTTAATAATCCCGAAAGCTTNATNTCAACACCAACAACAGGGCCAATTTTATATTCGCATGTCTTTACAATTCCTGGATTATACAATTACGACTGTTCTGTTGGTGCTCATGCGCAAAATGGGATGGCTGGCACAGTTTCTGTAAATTTTGGTGGATGTACTGATCCAAATGCATTTAATTTTGATTCGCTTGCTACTTATGATGATGGATCTTGTTTATATCCTGATTGCAATGGAATTGCATATGGTACATCTCTTTTAGACAGTTGTGGAATTTGTCAGCAAGCATATATATATGATGTAGTTCTTCATACTGTAGTTTTACTTGATGATACATTCAATATTTCATTGTCACCTACTGAAATTCTTGTAATGCCAAATGACCCATCAAATCCTTACTGGAACTCATCTTGTAGTGGATGTACTGATTCACTTGCAGCAAATTATGATTCAACAGCAATAATTGATAACGGTTCATGCCTTTATGGAGATTGTAATGGAATTGTAAATGGAACATCGTTACTAGATAGCTGTGGAGTTTGCCAACAAGCTTACATATACAATTTTGTAACTCATGTACCAACTTTTGTTAATGANACATCAGGAATTGTTNTAGGANCNAATGAAATTCTTGTNATGCCAGATGATCCATCTAATCCNCTCTGGAACTCCTCATGCAGTGGTTGTACAGATCCTNTAGCAACAAATTANGACTCAACTGCTACNATAGACAATGGGTCNTGTATTTTTCCAAATACNATATATGANATAGTNTCTAATTCAGCTGATCATNCAACNTTAAAGNCTGCAGTTGATGCATGTTCATTAGATGGAACACTTTCAGGACCAGGGCCNTTTACATTATTTGCACCAACAGATGCGGCNTTTAACGCCTTACCATCAGGTACAATTCCTGCTCTTTTGAATGATATTCCACAACTAACAGGAATATTGTTGCATCATGTAGCTGGAGATAGTGTAATGTCTACGATGCTNACAAATGGACAAATTGTAACAACAATATTAGGAACAGATATAGTAGTTACAATAGATACTACTGGTGTATATATTGACAATGCNTTGGTTACCATTGCTGATGTAATCGCNGACAATGGAGTCGTTCATGTTATNGATGCTGTTTTACTTCCAGTTCTTGGATGTACAGACCCTGCAGCACTAAATTATGACTCTTTATCTGCTGTTGATAATGGGTCTTGTTTATACCCTGATTGTAATGGAATAGCATATGGTGTATCTTTAGTTGACACATGTGGTGTATGTCAGCCTGGATTTATATATGACAATCTTTTTGCAAATATTGTTCAATATGTTACAGACACTTTTAATTTGTCTCTTTCACCAACTCAAGTTTTTCTGATGCCAGATAATANCTTAAATCCACTGTGGAACTCTACTTGTAAAGGTTGTACTGACCCTTCAGCATCCAATTACGATTCTACTGCAATTATTGATGATGGTACATGTAATTATGCTGTTGCACCACTCTTTTTCTCAGAGCATGCTGATGGAGGAGGATTCAATAGATATTTTGAAATTTTTAATCCAACATCNGATACNGTCTATTTAGATGATTATGCATGGGCTAGAGTTGGAGGTAATCCTACAACTGTTGGAGTATATGAGACATGGAATAATTTTTCTTCAGGTGCTGTAATTTTACCTAATGATGTGTATGTAGTTGCTCACACTAATTCAGATGGATTTATTCAAAATTTAGCTGATATGACATCTCAATTGTTGAGTAATGGGGATGATGGATTGGCACTAGTACATGGAGTTGAGCCAGCTATTCCAACACATCCAGACAGTGGTTTATATACTATATTAGANTGGGTTGGAAACTGGAANGGTGANCCTGGNGATGGCTGGGATGTTGCAGGGGTAAGCGAAGGAACAGCGAATCATACTTTAGTTAGAAAGTGTGGNGTTATGATGGGAGATACTAGCTGGACAAATGCTTCCGGAACAGACTCAATAAATTCTCAATGGATAGTATTTGGATACGAAAATTGGAACTATCTTGGATCTCACTCAAATTCTGCAGTTTATGCATCAACTTTTGATACAATATGTAACGGATTATCAATTACAGTAAATGGAAATACGTATAATTCAACAGGAGTNTACACAGATGTATTAACAAGTCATTTGGGTTGTGATAGTATTATAACAACTAATCTTTATGTATTGTCACAATCTGCTTCATTTCTTGATCTTAATCCGACAATATGTTTCGGTGATACAGTTTATGTTAATGGTGTCGCATATTATCAAACNGGAGTATATACTACTGTCCTAACAAATTCTGTTGGTTGTGATAGTATTATAACTCTCGATTTAAGGGTTGTTTCACCAACTTTCTTAACGTATGATATTTGTCCAGGAGATAGTATTTCTGTTGGTTCAAATGTCTACTATACAGCTGGTAATTATGTAGATACATTAACTGCTGTTAGTGGTTGCGACAGTATTATAAATACACAAATTAATACATATTCTCAATATAATTCTATCTATGGTGGAATATTAAATAATACTATAGGTGGAGGTGGTTATTATACTGGTGATCAACACCTTATACTTGATTGTTATGTTCCAACTGAGATTGTTTCAGCAACAGTATATTCCGATGGAAATACCATATATGAATTTGAGCTAAGAGACAATAATGGAAACACATTACAAGACACAATATACGCACTAGTTGATGGCGCAAATTTTGTCACACTTAATTTTGAAATGCCGGCTGGTAATGATTTTGAGTTAGGAGTTTCACCTGCTTCTAACTTTGGAGGTTTATACAGAAATAATGCTGGTGTTAACTTTCCGTATGATTTTGGTAATCTAGCTTCAATAGTTCAATCCAGCGCTCAACAATTCGGTGATTATTATTATTTCTATTACAATCTTGAAATGCGAGCATCAAGCTCTCCAACAGAATATTCTATCTGCCAGGGCGAAAGTATAACTATTGGAAACAGTACATATAGTTCCTCAGGCCTATATATTGATACTATGATGTCTGCCTCTGGTTGTGATAGTTTAGTCTATACAAATCTTACTGTTAATCCAGTAGTTAATTATCAAAATAATCAATCAGTGTGTTTTGGAGAAACATATACAATTGGTTCAAATACCTATAGCGTAAGTGGAACTTATGTAGATTCTTTCCAGACATCATTTGGATGTGATAGTTTAGTGTACACTAACCTTTTTGTTGATACGATAGTGGGAGGTTCTAGTACAAACAATACAACAATCTGCTATGGAGATAATTTTATAGTAGGTAACAATGTATACACAAATTCAGGTACATATTATGATACTCTAATTGCATTTAACGGATGTGACAGTACAGTAACTACTAATTTAACTGTTCTCTCTGCAGCATATCCAGTGATTTTTGGTGGAGAACCTGATAGTATAAATAACCCTGGTGGTTATTTTAGCTTTGACAGGAGACTGGTTTTGGACTGTTATGTTCCATCTAGAATTATTTCTGCAATGATATACGTAGAGGATGCTGGTACTTTAACATTTGAACTACGAGATGATAATGGAACAATAATTGAAAGTTCTACCCAAAATGTAGTTGCTGGCTCTCAAAGAGTTACACTTAATTTTGATTTGCCTGTTGGTACAGATTACGAGCTCGGACTAGACAATCCAGACCAAATTGGGGTATTTAGAAATAACAGTGGAGCTAGCTACCCATATAATTTTGGAAGCTTAGCTTCAATTACAGGATCAACTGCTAATAGTCCAGGGTACTACTATTTCTATTATGACATTGAAATGGCTGCAACAGTTACTCCCAATGTAGTTTCTATTTGTGATGGAAACTCAATTTCAGTTGGTTCAAATACTTATTCAAC